>JANXLY010000225.1 GCA_025354885.1 Acidobacteriota bacterium
CATCTCTGCTTCCACTGCCCCGTTCGGCTCACCCGCAGGGTGATCCACTTCCGCGCTCTTGAGTTTCGCCATGCCTCTCAGTATGAAAGACTTATCCCCGCAATGCTATTCCCGCGACAGTCAATCCGCCGTTTTTAGGATCATCGGACGAACTGATTAGCACGATCCGCGCCTGTTGGCCAAAGCTAGCCTTCCTCATCTTCAGCGCCGTCTCTACACCGTCCATCTCCAGCATGATGTGATTCATGAGGATCAACCGGTACGGGTCGCCTTTCGCTTCTGCATCTCCCGCCATCTCCAGCGCTTCTTTGCCCGCACTCGCCTCGCTCACCCTCATGCCCCAATGCAAACACAATTCAGAACTCAGAACACGGCAAATCTGGTGGTCATCCACCACCAAGACACGCACTCCTTTTAGCTCCACACCTGCAATCTGCTTTGCCTGAACCAGTGCACCGAGCGTCAGCGGAATCTCAACGGTAAAAGTCGAACCAACCCCCAAATCACTCACCACACTGATGCTCCCGCCCATCAATTCGATCATCTGTTTTGAAATCGCCAGCCCCAATCCGGTTCCCCCATACTTGCGTGTTGTTGACGCATCCAGTTGCAGGAATTTCTGAAACAGCATTCCCCTGCTCCCCTCTGGAATTCCAATCCCTGTATCTTGCACAGCGATACGCATCAGCCCCACCCCGCCGTTTACCTGCCTGCATTCCACCTCTACCATCACATGCCCATATTCGGTGAATTTGATCGCATTCGAAACCAGATTGAGCACCACCTGCCGAATGCGCCCAGGATCTCCCAGAAATTCCCGTGGCGCTCGCGTGTCATACGAGTGCAACAGCTCCAAATCCTTCCCCTTCACGTTCGACGCCAGTAACTCCTTTACATCTTCGATCACACGATGCAAATCAAATGGAACAGTCTCCAGATTTAGTTTGCCCGCCTCAATCTTCGAATAATCCAGAATGTCATTGATGATGCAAAGCAGCCCCTCGCCCGATCGGCGCAATGTCTCCGTATAGTCTCTCTGCTCCGCATTCAACTCCGTATCCAGCAGCATGGTCGTTAAGCCAATTACCCCGTTCATCGGAGTTCGGATCTCATGGCTAATAGAAGAAAGAAAATCACTCTTCGCCCGCGTCGCTGCCTCTGCCCGCTCTTTCTCTACCTCCAGTGCTCGTACGGTCTGCACCAGAGCTGCTCCGTTGGCCTCAAGCGCTCTATGAGTTTCCTCAAGATCAAGAATCTGAAGTTGCGCACTCCGCACCCCATCACTGACATCAATCAATGCCGCACGTAACCCGACAACCTCCCCCAATCCGTTTCGAAGCGGCCGACAGTACAAGTCAACCACAAATTCTTTAGCGTCGCGCCGCACGCAATTCAGCCGGATCGGCCCCTCGCTCTTCTCGCCCGACAGCAACTTCATAATCCATTTGCGACACGCAGCCCGCTCGCCGGCAGCCGCCATCTCCCATGCCGGCCTTCCCAACAATTCGCCAGCAGAAGCCCCAAACATGGCACATTCAGCCGCATTCACCCGCCGCAAAACTCCATCCTGATCCACCTCGTGATAAGCAACCGGCGCATTCTCAAATAAATCCGCCAACACTTCCTCTCGCTTCCGTCGCTCCTCCGCCAAGTCGTCATCTGCCTCCCTGCTCTTCGTGATATCACTCAACACCATCCGGCTCAGCGGCAAGCCTGCCTTGTCCACTTCGAGGCGGGCCTCAATCCGTACCCACAATAAGCTGCCGTTCGCCCTCTTCATCCTGAGTTCCACCACCTTCGGGTCGCCACCCGGAATAAGAGCGCGCTGAAACGAATAGTAAGTGTCCATCTCCTCTTTGTGTAAGTAGCGGCTCAATACCCGATTCACCAGCGAACTGCGCTCCAGCCCCAACAGCCGCGCAGCACTCAAGTTGGCCTCAGTCACAATCCCGCTCCCGTTCAGGCTGACATAGCCAATCGGTGCCAGATCAAAAAGCTCAAAATAGCGTAGTCGCGCCTCTTCAAGTTCTTCCTGTGATCGTTGTAATTCCTCGTTCTGCATCTCCAGCTCAATCTGATGCACTTGGAGTTCGTGGATCATTTGCCCGATTTCTACCGGCGTCAGATTCTCTACCTCTGTAGCGCCCGACACCGCCTTTTCCGCTCTCCGGCGAAGCATTACGTTCTGGTTCACCCGGCCTCCCGCTTCCTTCACGAATTGGCTTCTGTCCTGTTTCCACTCTGCCCCTTTATCGCCCTCTCTGTCGTCGCAATCGCATAGACCAACTCTGCTTCATTCACCAGTGCAGTAGCAATGATCGAAACAGAAACGACACTGCCGTCCTTCGCAATCCGCATTGTCTGATACCTGAATTATGCACGCTGCGGGTGCGGTGCTGTTTGATTGAGAAGTACCGGTGGATGGGATCAGTCTCCGCGATACGGCCAACATTGGGGTAGAACAGTGTGAGGCCGTGAGGTCGCCAGAGACCGGCGGCCTGGAGAGG
>JANXLY010000266.1 GCA_025354885.1 Acidobacteriota bacterium
AAGCGCTGACCTCATCCGCCATTTGCAATAAGACCAGAGCCCGCAGGACGGACCGGACAGGCTGTACGCCGCCGCTGAGATGATCTTGCAATTGCTGGCGATCCTTAGAAGAAAGCCGGATTTGCATGGGAGGCCGGGGCATACCCAAGTATGCCCTGAAACTTTTCAGCACTCAAATGTTTTATCAGAATCTTTTCAGGCGGTCAAAGAACTAGTTCTTTTTGGCTTAGCAATATCCGTTCCTGTTCGTGGGTCACTATCTAGAGTCGCCATACTCATCAGGAACTTTCTACTTTGCTCATACAGGAACTTCTCACATTGCTGCGACACACGATTCTGCATCGCCGCTGCAGCACCGGGGGTCTGATAGACTCCCCAATCATTTTTTCCTCCGATGAAGAGTGACGGCACATCAATCGTTCTGCCCGAATACATACGCAGCTCGTTGTTGTACCTGGAATCTGCCTGCCGCACGCGATAGCCCTGAAGGCCCCCCTGGAATCCTGTCCTGCCATACTCCGAGCTGTGCACAGTCAGATCCTCCTCAGTCAGCCATTTGCACGCTGTAATCGCAGCGTTCGAGGGCATCTCCTCGGCCACCGTTTCGGCCATTCCTTTCTCCAGATCCATCACGTAGTAGGTAGGCAGCTTTGCCCACTCATCTGCGCTTAGAGATGCTAGCGGGAATGGCTGATTCTTCTTCCAGTCAGCACTCTTGTAGTGATAATAGGCGCGTAGAAAAGCGTGCAGTCCCTGTGGACAATGCAACATGTTGTTGTTGGCCTCCCGAGTCGTGTAAAAGCGCATGTAGTATTTTCTCGGGCGTGGGAGCTTCGCAAGCTGCTCATGAATGTTGGTTCCAGGCGAGGCCACGGTCGCAATTCTGGACGGGTTCGCAGTATCGAAAGGCAAAACCGGAGGACCAGCAAGGGTGCACTCATCATCGCCACCGAACGGAACACGTCGGGCCGAATGAGCGCACACCATGCCCCCAACGGAGAGCCC
Source organism: Acidobacteriota bacterium (assembly GCA_025354885.1). Lineage (GTDB taxonomy): Bacteria > Acidobacteriota > Terriglobia > Bryobacterales > Bryobacteraceae > Bryobacter. The sequence goes on from JANXLY010000266.1 coordinate 1,006, forward strand.
GCATCGTGCCCAATTACAGCTACCACCGACCGGTAGCCAAGAGCCAGGACAAGCGACAATGTGTCCCTGACGGAATTGAGAATACTGAAGCTTCCAAGGTCGCCATCATAATTCGCGTCCCATCCTGTGGTTCGTCCATAGCCTCTCAGATCGGGGGCGACCACATGATAGCCAGCCGCCGCGATCGGCAACATTACTTTTCTCCAACTGTAAGCAAGCTCCGGAAAGCCGTGGAGCAGGAGCACACAGGGGCGACCCGGCACCTCAAAGCCTGCCTCTAGAATGTGAACCTTCAGGCCGTTGATGTTTTCAACAAACCGGGAGCGAATCCCTGCGGGAATCGTGGCTTGCCCATAAGCAACATTCTGGTTGGCTGCCCGCATTGTCGTCGCCATCCCCGTCGCTAGGATGCTTACCGCTAGGCCTTTCAGACTCTGACGGCGTGTGCGCCGTTGATTCGCGAATGAAGAAACTCTTTCACCACCTGTCAACATCAACAACCCTCCCGGGCGAAGCCGCTATTCGAAAGCATACTCAATTTCTTGACGACGCAATCGAATTAGTTCAAACTAAAACAAACGTATGAATGAAGCAAACGTTCGAGACACAAAGGATCGTATCCTTGACGTTGCTGAACGTCTTTTCGCCGTCAACGGAATCGAAGCCACCTCGCTGCGCAAGATCACCACACAGGCTGTCGTAAACCTGGCGGCTGTCAATTATCACTTTCAATCCAAAGACGAACTGGTTCGCAGCGTCTATCTTCGTCGTATCCGCCCCATGAACACGATGCGCATTTGCCTTCTTGATGCCCTTGAGGGGGCCGAACAGAACGAAGCCAATTCGCTAGACGGTCTGCTCGAAGCCTTCTTCGAACCGGTCGTCGACATGGCCTTGAGCTTGAAGAATGAAGGGTTTACAGTCGGGCAGCTTATGGGGCGAATGTATACAGAAACTCATACCGTCATGCAAAACCTAATCTGTACTGAAATGGGAGAAGTCGCCCGCCGCTTTGGGACAGCCTTAGCTCGCGCCCTGCCCCACCTTACACAAACCGAAGTGCTCTGGCGTCTCCACTTCACCGTCGGCGTCCTTGCCCACACTCTGGCGGCCGAAGAAAAGATCGCCATCCTTAGTCAGAATCGAATCAACCCACGCAATAAACAGGAGGTGCTTCGTCAAATGATGACCTATGCAAAAGCAGGCCTGAGGGCTCCAAGCCTGGAGTCTGCTTTATGAAATCTCTATTCATATTATTCCTTGCAGGAATAATCAGCGCAGAAACACTTCCCCTTAGTCTGCCCAAAGCGATCGAGCTTGCCACCGCACCTTCAGGTAATCTTCGACTGCAACTCGTGCGCGAAGCCATTGCTCAGGCCGAAACCCGCCGTCGATTTGCCCTGGGTGCCTTTCTCCCAAACATCGATGGCTCCATTTCAGCGGCCAGCCAAACCAACAACCTCAGTGCCTTTGGCTTTCGTTTTCCTGCTGGCCTGCCTTTCACGATCAACAGTTTTGTTGGGCCGTTCACTGTAGTGGACTACCGTGCCAACGCCACCCAAAGCATCCTCGATCTCGCTTCAATCCAGCGTTACCGGTTGGCCAAACTACAAATTGAAGTTGCAGGGGCCGAAGCTCGCAATGTCCAAGAACTCACCATTCAGCAGGTCGCCCGAAGCTATGTGCTTGTCCTCAGAGCGGAAGCCTCGCTCAACACGTCCAAGGCAAACGTGGATTTGGCAGTACGGTTGGTTGAGCTCGCCGACTCGCAGAAGCGGGCTGGTACAGGCACCGGGATTGAAGTAACTCGCGGCCGCGTGCAACTCCAGAACGAAAAGCAAAAAATGCTTGTAGCCGAGAACGACCTTGAGCGCAGCAAATTGCAGTTCAACCGGGTAGTTGGTCTTGATCTTGCCCAAGCTATCGAACTGACTGATCGAATGAACGACGGATCAGAAAGCTTTCCTAACCCTGAAGCGGCGATTGAAGCTGCACTCGCGCAACGACCCGACTTGATCGCACTACAGAAACGGCAGAGCTCAGCCCAGATAAATCTTAAAAGCATAAGCTCGGAACGTCTTCCCACGATCGGCGCCAGCGGTAACTATGGCATGATCGGCGATGGCTCCACTATGTTGCCCACGCGAAGTGTCGCCATCGGGCTGCGGGTCCCCATCTTTGACGGCGGCCGCCGTGAAGCTCGGCGAGCTGAAAGTACAGTGCTTCTTCG
>JANXLY010000275.1 GCA_025354885.1 Acidobacteriota bacterium
GGCTCGAAGCAGAGCAGAAGAAGACGAAGGAGCAGCTCTCGACAGAAATCACTCAAAAAGTCGGCGAAGTTTCTGCCGAATCCAAGACCAGGGTCAACGAAGTAAAGACAGAGGTTTCGGCAGTCAAATCTGACGTGTCGAAGACTATGACCGAACTCGAGCGCACCATATCCGACCTCAAAAAGGTTACTGGTGATCTTGGCGTGCAAAGCGGCTACATCGCGACCAACGGCAAAGAACTCGATGCCCTCAAGCGTCTGGGCGAACGAAACTACTACGAATTTAACCTCGGCAAAACCAAGGCTCCAACCCGTGTTGGCGACATCATGATTCTGCTCAAGAAGACCGATCAAAAGAAAAACCGCTACACGATTGAAGTCACCGTCGATGACAAGGTCATCGAGAAAAAGGATAAGACTACAAACGAGCCGGTGCAGTTCCTCACATCCAAAGCGCGCCAGCCCTATGAACTGGTCGTCAACGAGGTCAAAAAGGACGTCATTGTCGGCTATCTGGCCACACCGAAAGTGATGGAACCTCGAAAGTAGGTTTTTTAGACAGCTTTGACCTTAATTGGTCACAAACGCCGCTTTCCAGTAGGAGAGCGGCGTTTTTTTCTTGCCACTGAGCGTCAATGGCCGCTGGTTGCGCGTATTGAAGTGGATGCAATCTGTTGCAGCTTTTGGCACTGCAATTGCATCCAAGAAGGCAACAAAGGTTTACGAGGGTTATGTCAGTCAAAGTTATTGTTCGAGTAATGCCGATTCAGTTGCTCCCTGAATTTCGCCTGGGAGGAGACTTTCTTGAAGTCCTTTTTCTACTCATCCATTTGCTGAAGCCGGCCTCACTTGGTGCTTTCCTGCTGGGATTCTGGCGATTAGGGTCCGATCTCGGCTGGACCTCAGACTTCATTTACATGGATGGGATTCTTTCCCGTTGGCAGCTATGGATGTTGCTCGGTGCGGTGATGGTGAGTATGCAGTCGCTGCTCACTCGCCGACTCGTCCGTGTTTGAAGCCGCCGTTCGAGTGCAGCGATTCGCCACAGGATTGTGTCGGAATTTCTGCGACCCTCTGATATCTTTGAATTAGCGCAACAGAATGAGCGCAACAGGGAGCGGCTTCAACAACAGCATGCGTTATCCGGGTGGTTCTTCTTACGCAACTTCTTCGATGTCTGTCCCGCCAGGAGTAAAGTGGCTCCTGATTTCGAATACCGCGATCTTCGTGGCTTATTACCTTGCCACGCTGTTCGGCTTCGCATCCCTCTTTAGCCCTTTTCGTCTGGTTCCCGAACAGACCGTGCAGGGTCTCCATGTCTGGCAACCCTTCACCTACCTGTTTCTGCATGATCCACTGGGCTTTGGCCACATTCTTCTGAACATGCTCTCGCTGTTCATGTTTGGCAAGACGCTTGAAGAAACCTGGGGTACCGAGCGATTTCTCCGCTACTACTTTTCCTGCGGCATCGGCGCTGGCCTTTGCGTCGTCATCGCCGGCTATCTGACTGGCACACAAATGATGGCTACCATCGGTGCCAGCGGGGCCATCTTCGGCCTGCTCCTTGCATTTGGCATGCTCTTCCCGGACGTCACCGTTTTGTTCAGCTTTCTGTTTCCGATCAAAGCGAAATACATGGTGATGATCATCGGCGCGATCACTTTTCTTAGCTCGCTACAGGTCAACACTGGTGTCAGTCATATTGCTCACCTCGGTGGAATGCTGGTCGGATTTGTGCTCATACGCACCGTGCAAGGGCAACGTGCCATGCGTCGCACTTCTGTCTCCGCCCCCTCGCTAGTGGACCGCGCGCAGCGTGCCTGGCACGACTACAAGATTCGCAGGGCCCGTAAAAAATTTCAAGTTTACATGTCTAAGCAGAACCGCAAGGGCGGCCCGCACGTCAACTAGATCAACACGCGTGCCCGTGCGCGATCCTGTCTGCGATAAAGTGAGTCTCATGAAGTTCTCTGTTTTTGCTTCTCGTCTGATTGCCAATCCTTTCTCTGCAATCGTTATGGTTGCTGTTCTCATGATGGGAGCCCTGAGCTGGATTCCTCCAGTGCAGGCTCAAAGTGGTCCCAAAAAAGAAAGCGGCGAAACGGTGGCCAAGCCCCGCAAGAAAGGCAGCGCAGGTGAAAAAGACGCAGCGCCTGAAAACGAACTTCCCAAAATTCCTTCGAAGCTCGGCAAGAAGGCGCAGGACTTGCCCGAAGGCGTCCCCACCTTCCGCAGCGACACCACCAGTGTCAACGTCGATGTGGCCGTCCTCGACAACAAGGGCAGATTCATTCCCAATATCCCTGCCGGCAATTTCCGCATCCTCGAAGACAACGTCCCGCAGAAGGTCTCCAACTTCAACATGGGCGAAGCCCCGATGACAGTCTGCATGGTCATTGAATTTTCCAATCTGTTCCAGCAGTATTGGACCAGCAGTTGGTATGAAACCTTACAGGCATCCTATGGCTTTCTGCAGACGCTGAAGCCGGAAGATTACGTGGCCGTTGTTGCCTACGACTTGCGTCCCGAAATTCTAAGCGATTTCTCCACCGACAAGCGCAAAGCATACGAAGCCATGCAGCGCCTGCGCATCGCTGCTTTCAGCGAATCGAATCTTTACGATGCCCTCACCGACACGGTGGAACGCATGAGCGAGATCGAAGGCCGCAAGGCAGTGGTTGTAATTGCTTCCGGAATCGACACTTTCTCGAGGCAGACATTTGATCAGGCGCGGAAGCGGATTCAGTCAGCAGGAGTTCCGATCTATGCTATCGGCATCATGCAGGCTCTGAGGGAAATGGTGGATGCCCGCGGTGGCATGGGCGCAATCCAGCGCCTCGATTTCCTGCAGGCCGACAACCAGATGCGCACCTTCAGCAAAGAGTCTGGCGGCATGAGTTTCTTTCCTCGCTTCTTTGGCGAATTCCCAGGCATCTACGGCGCAATTCATCAGTCTTTGCGCAATCAATACTCTTTGACCTACGCTCCGGTCAATCAGGCCAAAGACGGCAAGTTTCGCAAGCTGAAAGTAGAACTAGTCAACCCCGCCACCAATGAACCACTGCGCATTCTGGATGAAAAAAACAAACCGATCAAATATCAGATAGTTTCCAAGATCGGCTACACCGCGCCTCGCGAAGTAGAGTAAACGGGCAGCAAGATTAGAATTCGTTTTGTCCACCTCCACTTCGCCGATGTCAAGCGGAAAAACTTGCGTGGAATCAAGCCCATAGAGAAACGATTGACGGGACAAAAACTTCTCTGCTAGTGTTCAAGAGTTCTCATGAGAATTGTTAAGTCTTCTGCCGCGTCTTCCTCCGCCAATATCCTTTTGGTGGACGACAACAAAATGGGTCTTGCCGCACGGCGCGTGTTGCTCGAAGAGTTGGGTCATACCGTCACAACGGCTGCAAATGGCCTGGATGCGCTTGCCGCTGCTGAAGCCAATACTTTCGATCTGCTCATCACCGACTGGAAAATGCCAAAGCTCGACGGCCTCGAATTGATCAGCCGCCTACGAGAAAACAGCTTTGCCGCACCTATCATTTTGTTATCAGGTTTTGCTAACACTGCGGGTATGCGTGAAGATGAAACGGGTGCCGATGCCGTTGTGCAGAAGAGCGCCAATGAAGTGCAAGCGCTGCTGAGTACGGTCAAGCGACTTCTTACCCGCAAGCCCTCGCGCAAGCCACCTGCTTCGCAGCCTGCGGCGAAATCGATCAAGGCGAAAACCAAAATCGTTTAGGCTCATGATTGTATAGTCTGATGGCCCAGCTTCAGAGCCTCTTGGGATACACAATCGGGATCGCGATATATTGAGGATTGCTCCGCCCATCCTTAAGCAATCTTGTTTGGTTCCTTGGCTTGGCCTGCTGCACTCTGACAGCGCAAAGCGCAAAACGCAACCCTGGAACTGCTGTCAGAAAAAAGAGTGCTGCCCCAGCTCCTGCGCTCATCCATTTCTCTCGCAACACACCCCAGGAAGTCCGCATCCTCATGCGCAAACTTACCCTTCGCGAGATGGTAGCCCAGCTCGTGATGATTGGGTTCTATGGTGAAAATCCCGGCAGCAAGCGCCGCGAGTACCAGGAATTTGTTCGCCTGGTAAGTAAGACCGGTGTCGGTGGTTTGGTCCTGTTGAATCGTGTCCAGGGCGGAGTTGTCCGCAACGCCGAACCCTTTGCTCTCGCCGCCTTCATCAACCGCATGCAGAAGCAGTCGAAGCTGCCCCTCATCGTCGGAGCTGACTTTGAGCGTGGTGCCTCAATGCGTGTAGCGAACACAGCCAAGTTCCCCCACGCCATGGCCTACGGTGCAGCAAATGATCTCGATGCAACCCGCCGCACCGGTGCGGCCACCGCCCGCGAATCCCGCGCGCTCGGTGTTCATTGGGTTTTCGCCCCTGTCGCTGACGTCAACAATAACCCTGATAATCCGATCATCAATACGCGCAGCTTTGGTGAAGATCCCGTACTCGTTGCCGCGCACGTCAAAGCCTATATTGAAGGCGCCCATGCTGCCCGCCGCGACGGCATTCTGGTCACTGTCAAACATTTCCCAGGTCACGGCGATACCTCGACCGACACCCACGTCGGTGTTGCAAGAATTACAGGCGACCGCGCGCGTCTGGATCGCCTCGAACTCCTGCCCTTTAAGGCGGCCATCGCAGCCAATGTCGATGGCGTGATGACCGGGCATCTATCTGTTCCGGCTCTCGAAGAGCAAGGGATTCCAGCAACGCTATCGACAAAAATCATCAACGGCCTGCTGCGCAAAGAACTTGGCTTTGAAGGCCTTGCCGTAACTGACGCCATGGACATGCAGGGCTTTACCAGACAGTTTCAGGGCGGTGAGGCAGCCGTTAGGGCCATTGAAGCGGGCATTGATGTACTGCTGATCCCGGCAAACCCTGATGCGGCTATTAAAGGAGTGATGGATGCTCTTGCTTCGGGCCGCCTCACCCGGGATCGAATCCACCAGAGCGTCGCCAAAATCCTCAGCGCAAAACACCGCCTCGGCCTCTTCCAGAACCGTCTCGTGAATCTCGAACAAATCAGCGAGCAGATCGACGCCCCCGAGTTCTATGACCTCGCGCAGTTTGTTGCTGAGCGCGCTCTGTCGACGGTCAGGAATGATCGAGGCCTGGTCCCACTTCGCGATGCATCGAGTGCATGCCTGGTTGTGCTCGCCGAGAATCGCCAATCGAATTCCGGCAAGCGCATGATTGAAGAATTTCTGGCGCGCGTCCCCAGGATGCGCAACCTGTGGCTTGACCCATCGCTGAAGCCTGGCGATCTCGCGGAATCTGCCGACCAACTGACCGGCTGTTCCTCAATCGTGATCGCGGCCTTCGTCGCTGCGGCTTCTTACAAGGGAGACGTTGCTTTGCCCACTAGCTTTACCAGCTTTGTGGACACTCTTCTTGCCCGGCCAACGCCAATCATATTCTGTGCCCTTGGTAGCCCGTATCTGTTACGCAAGGTTGCGACTGCTGCCGCACAAGTCGCGACCTACTCGACTTCGGTCACTAGCGAATCCGCCCTTGTCCGCGGACTGCTTGGTGAGATCCCAATGAACGCCCGCCCGCCCGTGACTATCGCCGCACCTTAAGGTAACTGGCCTTTCTTCGCTGCGACTTTTCGTAGCTTCTCGTAAGGCTCCGCATCGCAGCGTTCAGGCCATGCATAGTAGATGGCAATGAGCCCTTTGGTCGGGTTGGATTTTGTGTACCTGTTCCGTCGCCACCCAGATCATAGATGTCCCAAGGCTTTTTGAATTACGCTACGATTTCCCGATTGCCCTGACTTTCAGCTCGGTTTCGTTCGTGCCCCCAGTAAATTTGTGGATGTTCAACGCGATTCTTTCTTCGCAGAATCGAAATCAGGCCGCGACAATGCTGCTGCGGTAGCTTAGACTGATGCGTGATGCGACGCGGTGAATACGGCTACGACGCGCCTTACTTCCCTGCGATCTTCGGGTTGTTATCCGTGGCCGCCGGGCTCGGCGCGGCGATCTTTTGGTGGCACGGGGAGTTTCGCCTTGCCCGCCAGATGACATTCTATTTCGTCATTTGTTTCGGAAACACCAGCAGTTTTCTCTACGCGACCAGACGGGGCAAGTTTCTTGAGTGGGAACGAATTCTCGATTACCTGAATCTGCGCGGCGACGAGGCGGTGCTCGATATGGGGTGCGGGAGAGGCGCGGTATTGACGGCTGTCGCCCGCAGGTTGACGACGGGCCGAGTGACGGGCGTCGATATCTGGAGCAAAGTGGATCAGTCGGGCAACGCCATGGAGGTCACACTGCGCAACGCGTTGCTCGAGGGTGTGAGTGACCGCGTGCAAATCGAGACTGAGGACATGTGCGCACTTCCGTTTCCAGATTCGAGCTTTGATCTCGTGGTCTCAAGCCTTGCGATTCACAACCTCCGGTCGAATGCCGATCGCAAACGAGCGATCAAGGAAGGCTTTCGTGTGCTTAAGCCGGGAGGCCGGATTGTAATTGCGGACATCCGCGCCACGGCACTTTATGAAGAAGAATTGCTGGCACTTGGTGCGTCGAATGTGGAACGCCGTCGGCTGGGATGGAGATTCTGGTGGGGCAATCCGATCGCCAGCACAAGCCTGCTCACTGCTTCAAAGGCGTTGGTCTAAAAACTACCGGGACTATCGCTTTCAGGCGCAAGCGTGACTTTTCGCGAAGCTTTCCATTTCCTTAGAAGATCCAACCACGATCCAGGATTGAAACAGGCCTATGCCCTGAACAGCGCACTGTCAAGCCAGCGCTTCGACCATTTCAATGCAAGTGGTGTGTTGCCCGAGGAACTCCGCGAGTAAATCTGCCGACACTAGAACCTGAATCTGTCCAACTGCCAACTAAAATTGTTTGCGTGCAACGCGGAGCGTTTCGAAAAACGCTAGTCGCGCGCGCAGCGGAATCCTATGTTGGCTGAGCGTTGCGTCGGCCGGACCCAGTTGCGGAAGAAGACCGTAATCCGAGTCGCAGGGTCGCTCCATGCGCCTCCCCGAATCACCTTGTATTGGCCTGTCTCGGGACCTTTCGGATTCTTGCCCGGAGAGATCTTGTAATACTCGCGGTCGAACCAGTCCGCAGTCCACTCCGCCATGTTGCCCGCCATGTCGAATAATCCATATGCGCTGGCTGCGTGTTGGCTGGGTTCGCCCGGACCAGCCTCCGTCGCGTATCTTGCGGCCTTCGCGTCGGGCTTGTCTCCCCAGGGGTAAACCCTCTGCTCCAAGCCTGCCCGTGCTGCATATTCCCATTCCGCTTCCGTCGGCAGCCGGACTCCCGACCATTCGCAGTAAGACTTGGCGTCATTCCAATCGACGTTATAGATCGCTGTTTTGGCCATGCCTTCAGGCACCTTGCCTGCCAGCCAATGATAGGGCTTGCGGTGGCCTTTGGCCTTGACGAAAGCTTCGTACTTCTCGTGAGTAACTTCAGTTGAGTCCAGATAGAAAGGATGCAAAGTAACTTTGTGGACTGGCCGATCATCGAGCAGAATCTGCGGACGCATCTTGGTTGCATCGTCCGAGGTGACTTGCGAACGGCCCATCTGGAAACTGCCGCCAGGAATAAGGACTTGCTGTGCGACGAAAACGAAAAGAAGTGGGGTCACACGAAAAGTTCCGCGATCTCGTCATCCATCGCCATCTCCGTCGCGCCCAACATATCGATGTAACGGTAAGCGCGCTTCGATGGCGTATTCGTAAGTTCTTTGCGCCAGTCGATTCCAAGCGCCGAGTAGATCGAGGCATACACGTTCTCTGTCTTGATCTGCTGCTTGCCGTACTTCCAACCGGTTTCGGCGACTTGCTCGCCAGTAGCATTCGTTTTGCCGATGATGCGGCCTCCCTTGGTGCCGCCTCCGGCGTAGAGGGAAAGATAAGCAAGGTTGTAATGATGGCGTCCAGCAATGCCGTTGAGTGCCCCGGGAGTGCGACCGAATTCGGTGGCCACTACGATCAAAGTTTCGTCGAGCAAAGTCTTGCCGACAAGGCGAGGAGACGCAGTGGCTCTGAGGTCGCGCATCAGGTTTGCGAAGGCGCGGTCAAACTCGTTGCAGCGGATGTAGTGGTTCGATTTTTTCGAATGGTTGTAGATGTCGCGGTGGTGGTCCCAATCCGGGTGTGTGATGTGGATGTAGCGCGTGCCCGCGTCCGCCTGTACCAGGTTGCGGGCCAGCAGACAGCCGAGCCCCACTTCGTTCGACCCATAGCGCTCCTGCTCCTCCTTCGACATGTTAAAAGCCTGCGGCCAGCGTTCATCACCGAGAAGACGATAAGCCGAATTCTGGAAGTCGCGAAAGGCTCCGAAGGAACGATCGCGGCCGGAACGGTTGGGAGCCATCACTTTGTCGAGTTCACCTAGCAGTCGATAGCGTTCGTCGAGCAGGGCGAGAGCGTCTTTGGAGGACGGCGCAGCGCCACCTCCAGACTTGAGATTCACATCGAGCACAGAGTGGCGTGGATGCAGGAAGCCGGTGGACAATGCGCCGCAGCCGGCAGTATCGAGATTGCAGCCAACGTAGGTGGGAAAGGTGTCCTTCTCGCGGCGCTGTGCCTCCAACTCCATCGCAACGACAGAGCCAACGCTGGGGATTTCCGAGGCCTGCGCCGGGTTCAGCGGCCTGCCCGCCTGCGTGTAATATTGACCCCGAAAATGGACCACTTCGTGACTCTTCATCGAGCGGACGATCGTGACCCTGTCCATCTCCTTCGATAGTTCGGGGAAGAGTCGATTGCTGAGGTAGAGATCGTTGCGAATCGCGCGGACGTCGAAATCCTTCTGCGTGCCAGCGTCTTCCTTGAAGTCGAAGCTATCCACGTGCGAGAGCGCGCCGGCGAGTTCAATCACGATGCAGAAGCGGGCCGTACCGCGCGGGTTCGAGCGGCCTGCAGCGCGGGCAGATTGTGGCACGAGAGCCTGAGATGCAAACGCGCCAAGCAGCCCGTGACCACCAAGGCGGAGGAGGTCGCGGCGGGCAGGGAAGAGGTCAGAGAGGCGTTGGTTCATGACTTAGTAATTGAAGAGAAACTCCGGGCTGTTGATCAGTGCCCAAAGGAGATTCTCTGCTCCTTTCTGACGGTTTGTGGCCATGGCCCTAAGGGCGACAGCGCTTTGCTCGGGGGTGGGGCGTCGTGCAATGCTTCGAAGAAAGAGCTCGTCGACCACCTGCTGGTTGTCCTTCGATTGTGCGAGCAGCGAGCTGACATCAATACGCTCCGTCACGACTTTCGACTGCATCAGCAGCATCGCTTGCAGGGCCGAAGGCGGCACCTTCTTCGGCATGTCGTCGCGATTGGATTGGCCGAAAGTCTTCATAAAACTCTGCACTTCGGCACCGGCCTTCTTCGGCTCAGACATCTGCATTACCATTCCAACGCTCTCAACACCGCTCGTGAATTTGCCCGGCTTACCGGTGGCAATGGCGATGGCGTCATGTAACTCCGGAGCACTCAGCATGCGGACATACTTTCTAGCGTAGTAAGTCGTGTAAGAGTCCTTCCATTCGCCTTCAAAACGAGAGCTGAGTTGATACGCGGCAGAATTCATGATGTTGCGCAGGACGCTGCGGAAGCTGTGATTGTTCTTGCGGAAGTCTTCCGCAAGAGCGTCGAGCAGCGCGGGGTTAGTGACCTGCTCCGGCTTGAGAAGATCGAAGTCGTCGACAGGTTCGACAATGCCGAAGCCCATGAACTCGGCCCAGAGCCGGTTGACAAAAGCGCGGCGGAACTGTGGATGGCTCGTGAGCATGCGGGCCAGAGCGTCGCGGTAATTTTCGCCAGGCTGCGGGCGCTCACCGGTGAGGATAAAGCGAGGCGTCGCATCGCCACCACGGCGGGGTACTCGCACAATGGAATCGGCCCTCGGATCATAGTCCGCACCAACGTCGTCGACCGTGTATTCCGTGTTGGCCTGATACCCGTTTTCCCAGTTCATGATCTGGCGCGTCTTGCCAAATAATGCGGCCTGCCCGAAGAACTCTTCGCGTTTCTTCGAGGTCAGGAAGAGATTCACTTTTTCGAGATGGTTCTTGCCATCGTGGCACGAGATGCAGGCGAGGTTCAGACCGAGGAAGACCTTGGAATAAGTGATCGTAAATTCATCGACCGTGTCGGGTTGGTTGACGAGGTCATGCGCGTCAGGGGCTTCGGGGTCGTCTTTCGCTTTGACAAAGTCCCGCTGGTAGTAGAGCGAACCGGGAACGGAGAAGCTCGACTTGCCCGCACCAGTCAGCAGGTCGGTGACAACTTCATCAACAGGGCGATCGAGCTTCAGCCATTCGCGGAGCCAGAAGTGGAAGAGGTTCAGTCCAGGGCCCATGCGTCCACCAGCGCGGAAGAGGTCTTCGAAGTAGTAAGTCCATTTGTCGATGAAAGCCTGGCTCGCGAGCAGCTGGTCGATGAGCTTCGTGCGCTTGGCGAGGTCTTTTGAGTTGAGAAAAACTTCGAGGTCAACCGGAGCTGGAATGCGCCCGGTGGCATCGAGCCAGGCACGGCGGGCGAACTCCTCGTCGCTAGCAAGGGAAGCGTGTGGAACTCCGTCTTTCTGCATACGGCCAAAGATGTGGTCGTCGATGAAGTTGACACGCTTCACGGCTGCGCCACCAGCACGCGCGGGCGTGTAAGCAGCAGTAAGTCCAGCGGCTTGCTTTGATTTCTGCTCGGGTGGCGCAAAGAGCGGCTTATGCGCCTTTTCAAATTCCGGACTTTGAGCGAGCAGAACAAGCAGCAGAAAAGGCGTCATCGCGGTGCCCTCTTGAGGATCTGAATCCGGCCGCCCTTCACTTCTGTCAGGTACACGTCACCGCGGCGGTTGACGGCCATCAAGTGCGGGAGTTGGAACTCGTCCGGCTTACCCCACTGTTCGACAATCTTCCCGCTACCCATTTCGAGCAGGTACATCTGATTCGTGTCGCCTTCGGTAGAGAGCATCTGCTTACCGACAATGGCCAGGCCGAAGGGGTTGCCAAAGCCAGTCCATTCGGCAATGAATTTTCCGTCGTTCGCAAAGACCTGCAGGCGCTTATTGCCTCGGTCGCAAACGTAGATCTGGTCTTGCTTGTCGATGATGATGCAATGGGCGGTGGAGAATTCCCCAGGCAAATTGCCCTTCTTCCCCCATTGACTGACGAAGTTTCCTTTCGCATCAAAGTGAACGATGCGCCCGTTGCCGGCATCGGCGACGTATAGGTGGCCCTTGGAATCCCAGGCAATGTCGTCCGGAGATCGAAAGTGTTTTTCATCATTGCCAGGGACGTTCACTTCTCCAATCGTGCGGAGGAGCTCCCCATCGGGCGTGAAGACGCGCAGCACGTGGTTGCCATTGTCCGTGGTCCAGATCGTACCGTCGGGGGCGACCTTGATAACGTGCGGCACGCGGTACATTCCTGCGCCCCAACTCTTGATGTATTTGCCCTTCGAGTCGAATTTCGCAACAGGCGCATCACCACGGTGAAGGATATAGATATTGCCCTTTTGGTCGATGTCGACACCGGACATGACGCCAGTCTTCGCTTCAACCGTGCGCAGGAATCCGGCGCTTTGATATGTGACAGCGTAGAGGGAGACGGAGAGAAGAATCAGGCAGAGCTTCATTGTTCTTATTGTGGACCTTTTCGATGGATTACGAGGCGATCCCATTTCCGGCCCCCAAGGGAAAGAGGCTGATACTTCTCGACGGGAAGCTGGAGCGACTCGCCGAAGACCTTGGCCGCGAAACGTGTGTCGTTGTGAATGAGGACGCCTCCAACCGGGAGGCTCAGGCTGAGGCCAGTGAGAGCACAGAGCAACTCCGCGTCGTTGAGATAGACGAAGACGTTGGTCGCGATGATGAGGTCGTATTGCGCGGGCAGGATTTGCGTTGTGAGGTCGTGCGGAGTTGCACCCAGATGGGCTATCACCTCAGGTCGAATATCGACTGCATCCACAAGCGGGTAGCGGGCTCGAAGGGATTCGAGCTGATAGCTCTTCAGCGGTAGATCGTCAGAGAAGTTTTCGCGACGGGTGAGATCGAGACCGGGGCCGACAAGCAGCACGCGTTTCGCCGGGATGTCGATTGAGGAAAGTCCGGTGAGACTATCGGGTGAAGTGTCCGAACTGAGGCCTCGCGACTGATAGAGCTGGTCGAGGGGAGCCTGATCGATTTCTTTAGCTCGGAGAAAAGAAAGGGTGTGTTCGTAGCAGCGCTCGAGCGGCCAATGGAGGCCATCGTAGAGATTGCGGATGATGCGGTGGCGCTCGCCTTCGGGCTTGGCTGCGAGGAAGTGATCAGCGCGAAGTTGCGGGAGTGGGAGCTTTGCGTGCGCGGCGCGCATGGGCTCGATGGGCTCAAGACTCGTGAAGCTCTTCGATTGCAGAAAGTAGTAAGCGATGTGCTCGGCCGATCCCTGTGCAATGCGGAGTTGCTGCCGTTTGGCCTGGCGATCAAACCAGGCGGCGTCGATTCCGAGCGGGCCAGCGAACTGTAGCGGAAGCAACTCTGCGCTGAGCTTGCGACTCTTCGCACACAGGGGTGCGAGGAGAGCAAAACCACATACGGAGCGGCGGGTCATTGTATCGGTGAAATCTGAAACACTTTTTATCATTGATCGGGACAGGAGTCAATGCGGTGGCCTGTGATAATAACTGCATTATTGCCCTGACCTGGCTTGGACGCTGCTCACTTAAGCTCAAACTAGAAACCGAAGAGACCGACTGCTTTAATCGATGGCTTGACAACCCCCAGCCCCTTTCTGGCTGCAAGCCGACCCGATGCGACGGCATCCTGCTTTCGAACTGACTCATCGATCACATCGCGAGCGTCGCCAGCCCGGTCGAAGAATTCCATTGCCCCACCATCGCCATCTACGACTTCGCCAACTGGCTCGATTCAAAAGCTCTCCAGCACACAATCGGAGTGAACAATGGCGCCACTTAATCAGAGGACGGAAAATTCATCCCGCTCGGACACCCTTGCGGCATAAGTCTACTCACCGATCTATACAAACCGTTGATCTCCATCCTCCCCATCGGCGACCGCTACTTCATGGA
>JANXLY010000279.1 GCA_025354885.1 Acidobacteriota bacterium
GGGATCATCAACAAGCTGCGTGCCTATCAGTTGCAGGATGAAGGTGCCGATACCGTGGAAGCGAATGAAGCCTTGGGGCTGGGAGTCGATCTGAGAGATTACCGCCTGCCAGCCGCCATCTGCCGTTACTTCGGGATCGAGTCGGTTCGCCTGATGTCGAACAATCCAGAGAAGATTGCTGCACTTGAAAAAGCAGGAGTCCGGATTGAAGAGAGAGTACCCAGCATTGCTTCTGACAGCATTCACTCCAGAGATTATCTCGATGTGAAGCGAGAGAAGATGGGGCACCTGATTTAGCGGCGCTGCACTACCGCGACTGTGAAGCGGAATGCAGAGTCGGATTGAGTTCCGACACTGCTGTTCCTCAGTGTTACGGTAAATGCACCACCTCCTCTGGGCACGAAGACGGCAGTGGCCGATGTGGCCGAGAGTCCTTGCAGCGAAGGCGTGGTAATCACGCAACCACTCGTGGCGCAACCGGCACCGCGAATCACAAACTGCAGTGAAGTGGTTACGAAGTTAGTGCCTGTAGCCTGTAGCGTGATGGGTTGGCTGCTAGCCATTACGCCGCTGATGGACATTGCACCGAAGCTTGGCGTGGGTGGGGCTTGGCCAGGAGTTGAGGGTGCTGAGGGAGGTGGAACTGGAGTAGAGGGGGGCGGGGCAGAAGGAGCAGCGACTGCACCGTAAACGGATAGGATGCCGGCCGTGTCTCCCGCCTCAATACTTCGTTTCTTGAGCTCGCCCATGGCGGCGCTGGCCCACATGGTTTGTTCAGAACAACTGGAATCGGATGGGTGGTCGAGGCCGATCGAATGACCGAATTCATGCGTACCAACGGATTGCACATCGAATTTGTTCGTTTCATCTGCGGTGCCCCAGGTGAAGCTGCGGTTGAAGACGAGGTTGAAACTGACGATGGTTTGCGTTGAGGGAATGTACGAGACGCGAGTCTGGCCGAGGATCCCCGAGCCGGCGATATAGCCGAGGCTGATGACGTTGGCACTGAATGGATTGACGTTCAGCCGAAGGGGAGTGCCTGCGGTATTCCATGACGCGACGGACGAGGCAATGGCCGGGAGGAAGTTAGCCGGCAGGCTTGCGTCGAGTTTATAGGTGACAGCGCTGGTACGCCATTTCGGACCCATGAAGGCATAGCATTGCGGCGTGCCGAGGTTGCGGCTGATCTCGCCAGATGCCGAGAGTCTGCCGACACGCAGCAAGGTGCGCGAGAGAAAGCTGGAGCTTCTCTCCCATTCGCTGTCGCGAATGGGCTGGTCGATCTCCCGCAGTTCCTGGCGAATTTGCAGGAGGAGTTCAAGAAGTGACAGGTCGAACTCGGCGACTCGACCCTGATTCATTGCGTACTTGGCGGTGGCGACGAGCGAGCCATTGGCGGCCTCATCGAGGAAAACCAAGACAGGCTCACCGGCATCGAAGTGGGGTGCAGTGCTGAAGAGTACACCGACATCGCCCACTTCGCCACCGGGCGCCGTGAACGAGAGGGAGGACGGAGCTTCCGGGCCCTGTTTCAGCGTGGCTCCTATACGCAGCGTGACGTCGCTATAGATTTCGCCGTCTTCACCGTAATAGCTGTAGACCCGGTCTACGTCTCCCATTACAACTGCCTTGGCAGTGCGGACATCGCGTTTGAGGTCGATTTCTTTGGTCGCAGCAAAGCCGAAACTACAAAGGGCAAAAAAGGCGCAAGCCGCCTGGGGCAAAAACAAATAACGTTTCATTGGATGAGACTACAGATCGGCTGGCGATTCGCGGCCTTGAGGAATTTTTCGAAGAATTTCGCGGTCCAATAAATAAGGACGGGGAGACTAAGTTAGTCTCCCCGTCCTTGCGCTACTGGCTTGACCTTAGTTGGTTAGAACTGGATCATCACGGTAAGGTTCATCAGCGCCTGACCGCCGAGCGACGCCGTGCGGGGGTCGTCCTGCAGTTTGCCGAAGGTTGCCGGGTTGCGGAAATCCACCGTGGTCGTGGGGCCCGTAAAGTTGAAGGTCTTGAACGCATTCTGCATGTCCCAACGCACTTGAGCTCTGTACTTCTCCTTGAAGCTAAAGTTCTTCTGCATCGAAATCTGTGCCCAGGCCATGCTTGGACCGGTCAGAATGTTGCGCCCGGCGTTACCGATTGAGTAGGCATCCGGGTAGGCGAAGGCAGACTGATCAATCACCGCTGGACGGTTGTTAAGAACAAAGCGATCCGGACCACCATTGTTCCACTTGCTGAAGTCATAGTCGGGTGTGCCAACCAGATTCGGACGGCGTGCGCCGGCAAAACCGGGCCAGTAGTTACTGGGGCTATTGGCAAAACTGAAGTTCAGCGGGTTGCCGGTTTCCATGGTTTGGATGGTGGAAAGTTCCCATCCGCCAAAGAGCTTATCCTTCAATCCACCGCTGGACATCCACTTCTTGCCCTTACCAATTGGCAGTTCGTAGTTTGCGGTGAGAATGAAGCGATGCGTGCGGTCATAGCCCGCTCGGCCCTTTTCCAGATTGCGATTCTGAATGGGAGCCACGCCGCCACCGGAGTTATCCGTGTCTGCACTGTTCAATGCCTTGGACCAGGTATAGAACGTATTCAGATAGAAGCCCGAGGACATTCGCTTTTCCAGTTTGATGGTGCCCGAGTGGAATGTGGAGTGACCAAAGTTGGAGCGCGCCGTGATATTGCCAAATTTCGGAAAGGGCCGAAGATTTTGCGCGTTAGGCAAGGCTGCATCTTTCTGTGCAACGGTTGAGCCGGACATGAAATCGCTACCGAACGTGTTGATCTCCCAGCGCTCAATGAGTCCTACGCTACCGGATGCCTGATAAGTGGCTTCAATGAGGTAATTACGGATAAACTCATGCTGAACGCTAAAATTATAGTTCATCACGTAAGGATTGCGCAGATTCGGATCCCACATGCTCACGTTGCGTCCGCCATAGTTGCTGCCGAGGAATGGGCTGGTGCCATTTACATTTACCGGTGCTTGAGGCTTGATGCCTTTGCTGATCTGGTAGATTGGCGTCTGGTCACCAGGGGCGGGTTGTTGCAAGGAAGTGCCGACGTATTCATCGTACATATCGCGGCCGGTGGGGAACTTCACATCCACGGTATAAAAGCCGAAGCCGCCGCGGAATACCCATTTCTGAAAGGGGTGCCATGCCAGGCCCAGGCGGGGGTTGAAGTTGTTGTTGTCTCGTTTGTTCAAGCCTGATGTGGGGTGCGTGATGGCGCCTCTGCCGCCCGTCAAAGCGTCGGTGCCGGCAGGGTCGAATTGGCTCATCAACCCGTACTTGGTGCTGTATGGACTTTCGTTGGAATACCGCACGCCGATGTTAGCTGTGAGCGTTGGGCTGATTTTCCAGTCATCCTGGAAATAGAAACTGTGGATGGAGGAACGAGGCAGCCAACTGGTCAGTTCCGACCGGAAGGTTGCTGAGGTAACGTAGCCACTCAGGAATCCGGCAAAGGGACTGCCGGTATTGGGAGCCGCATTCCCTGATGCTTGCAATCCAGTGGTGGACCCTGAAAAATCGAAAACAACCGGGTTGGACAGCGTTGCTGTGTTCAGTCGGAATCGCAGCAGGTCGTATCCCATTTTGAAAGCGTGCTTGCCTTTGATCACCGACAGGTCGTCGCGGAAGGACATGGTTTCGTTTACGGTACGGTTGGGAGTTGCTCCGCTGAGGCCGTAGATCGTGTTGGGCGAGTTGCGGTCACCGCTGCCGAAGGCTGGCATCAGGTCCCCATTTACGTTTGGAATTCCGAGTTTCGACGCCCAATCCTGCTGGTAAGACGGCACAGCCGTTGCCGAAAACCGGCGATAATATCCCACGCGGGCGTCATTCACTATGGATGGAGAAACAATGTAAGTATTGCCGAAGGACATGTTTTGAGTCCGTCCGGGAGTGAGATTGCCGGCTGATCCATCAAACTCCTTACGATCCGGCCGAATATTCCAAGGCCGTTGGTAGCCTGGGAGGAACTTGTTATCAGTCCAGGAATAGTAAATCTTGGATTTGGTGCTGAACTGATGATCGAGGCGGAGGTTCATGTCATTTTGAAAAACCGCAGCGAATTCGTCAGCCAGATAGTTCCCTGTCGCGCCAGTAGAATTGAAGGCGCCAGCGCGGTTTGGTTGCTGCCATGGATCGAATTCCAGTACCTTGCGAGCAACTGGATCAATGCGGCCCGCAGGAATACGGTTGCCGGGGAACGCATCACGCAACCAGGTTCCGTTCACGAGGCGCGTGGTTGCCGGATCGAAAATCGGGTTGGCACCAGCAAAGGTGAAATCACCCTGGCGCATACCAAGGCTGGGCACGGACGCATCCACCTGCGCCACTTTCTTTTCGTGAAGGCGCTGAAAGCCGAAGAAGAAAAAGGTCTTGTTGCGGCCGTCATAAATCTTGGGGATCATCACCGGGCCCGACAGGTTGGCATCGGGCATCATGAAAAAGACCGGCACGCCATTGGGGCGGCCCGGTGTAGGGTCGGAGGTCTTCAGCCTGTCGAAGAAGAGGCGGTGCTGCATGCGGCGGGTGCGTCCAAAAAAAGAGCCCATGCCGTGCAGTTCATTGGTGCCGCTCTTTTTTACAGCGCTGATTACACCGCCAGCCGAGTGCCCATATTCTGCTGGAGGTAGGGTGGTAATCGTCTTTACTTCGGCTGTGGAATTCAACATTGGCCGGATGGCTTCTGTTCCGGCGTTTTGATCGTTGGCGTTGACGCCATCTTCGAAGAATCCGATCGCCCCTGCGCGCTGGCCAGCCAAGTGGTAGTTGCCCAGGCTGCCGCCGAAAGCATAGCCGCCGGTGGTCATGCCGGGAACAATATTCATCGTGGAGTTTACAAAGCGCTGGTACAGCGGCAAGTCATAAAGGACCTGACCGGATACCACGGTGCCGGTGGAAGAAGTTTCTGTTTCGAGCAACGGGGAAGTGGAGGATACTTCGACGGTTTCTGCGACGTTACCAACTTGCAGCACCGCGTCTACCGCTAGCGTGTCGCCCGTGCGTAGCTCGACAGTCTCTGTTGTCTTCTTGAATCCTGCAGCTTCAAAAACAACCTTGTATTGGCCGGGCTGCAGCGACAAGATACGGTAGATTCCGTCATTGTTGGTCAGACCAGTCGAGTTGAGATTTGTTGACACCTGAACCACGAGGACCTTCACGTTTGGCACGAGAGATCCACTAGAGTCCGTAACGCGTCCTGTCATGGTAGAGGTGCCGATCTGCGCCAAAGCAGAACTGGCGAAGAGCAAACCAATAGATAGCAAACACCTGAAGCGAAGGTACATGGAGATCCTTTCTCACTACGCCCAAATTATGTGGACAAGCCACAAGGGTTGAAAAGGACTCTATAACGTTTCCAGACCCAACGCAAGGGGGGATAACTCAAAAAATCAGACTCGACCGGCGGATTCGAGAGCAGCATATTCATCCTCGGCGAACAAACGGGAGCGCGTGAGGAATCGAACCCCGTCGGATCCCTCAAGCGAGAACATGCCGCCACGGCCCGGGACGACATCGATGGTGAGCTCTGTATGCTTCCAGTATTCGAACTGACTCTTGCTCATGTAGAAGGGTGTGCCGCCGATTTCGCCGAGTTGGACGTCACTATCACCTACCAGAAACTCGCCGCGCGGAAAGCACATCGGGGAGCTGCCGTCGCAGCAGCCCCCCGATTGGTGGAACATCAAATCGCCGTGCACTGCCTTCAGCTTCTCGATCAAAGCGAGCGCAGAATCGGAGGCGAGTACCTGGAGCGGGATGGTCATCAGTTTAGAAAAACCCCATGGCGTTCGGGTCGTAGCTGACCAACTGATTCTTGGTCTGCTGGTAATGATCGAGCATCATGCGGTGATTCTCGCGACCAACGCCAGATTGCTTGTACCCACCGAACGCAGCGTGAGCGGGATAGAGATGGTAACAGTTGGTCCAGACACGACCGGCCTGGATTTCACGACCGAAATGGTAGGCGCGGTTCATGTCGCGAGTCCAGACGCCGGCACCAAGTCCGTAGAGCGTATCGTTGGCAAGAGCGAGTGCCTCCTCGTCATCTTTGAAAGTCGTAACGCTCACCACGGGGCCAAAGATTTCTTCCTGAAAGATGCGCATTTTGTTGTGGCCCTTGAAGACCGTAGGCTGAACGTAATAACCGCCGGCCATCTCACCTTCGAAAACTGCGCGACCGCCGCCGGTGAGGATCTCGGCTCCTTCCTGCTTGCCGATATCGATATAGGAAAGAATTTTTTCGAGCTGCTCGCTTGAGGCCTGCGCACCGAGCATCGTGCTGGAATCCAGCGGGTTGCCCTGACGAATCGCCTGGACGCGAGGCAGAACTTTCTCCATGAAGCGCTCATAAATCGATTCGTGAATCAGGGCACGCGAAGGGCAGGTGCAGACTTCACCCTGATTGAGAGCAAAGAGAACAAAGCCTTCGATAGCCTTGTCGAGGAATGCATCGTCTTTGCTCATCACGTCTTCGAAGAAAATGTTGGGGCTCTTGCCGCCAAGTTCGAGCGTGACGGGGATCAGATTCTGCGAAGCGTATTGCATGATCAGACGGCCCGTAGTGGTTTCGCCGGTGAAGGCGATCTTGGCGATGCGTGAGCTCGATGCAAGCGGCTTGCCGGCCTCAAGCCCAAAACCGTTGACGACATTGAGAACGCCGGGAGGTAGCAAATCGCCGATGAGTTCGAGCCAGACAAGGATGGATAGGGGCGTCTGTTCGGCCGGCTTGAGAATAACGCAATTGCCGGCGGCAAGCGCAGGGGCAAGCTTCCACGTGGCCATCAAGATCGGAAAATTCCAGGGGATGATTTGGCCGACCACTCCGAGCGGTTCGTGGTAGTGGTAAGCGACAGTGTTTTCGTCGATCTCGGAAATGGATCCTTCCTGAGCGCGGATAGCACCGGCGAAGTAGCGGAAGTGATCGATGGCGAGGGGAATGTCAGCGGCCATCGTTTCGCGAATGGGCTTGCCGTTATCCCAGGTTTCGACTGTGGCAAGGAGGTTGAGATTCTGCTCCATACGTTCTGCAATCTGCTCGAGGATGCGCGCGCGGCGGGCGACAGAGGTCTTGCCCCAGGCACGGCGGGCAGCGTGTGCGGCGTCTAGGGCCCGGTCGATATCGGCAGCATTGGAGCGGGGGATTTCGCAGAGCACCTGGCCCGTGATGGGTGTGGTGTTTTCGAAATAACTTTGCGAGAGCGGGGCCACCCACTCGCCGCCAATATAGTTTTCATAGCGACGCTTGAGGTTGAGCGGCATGCCGCCGAGAGCGGACTGATGAGAGGACATGGAAATGGATCCTTGAATCGATATCGCGGAGTTCGAATACGACCCACTCCGCCGCAGACGATTCTATACGCAAGCGGCCTTGGATGGAGAGCCGACGATTCAGCTTGCCTACCTCACGACGCCGGGTCCCCGCAATACAGCGTTCATAAAGAGAACGTTCATACTGTCGATGTAGGCACGAAAATTGGGGTCGGCTGTAAAGCCAACCACTAGCCCGCGACCCTCACGCGCTACTACAACCAGTGGTTTATAGGCAAGCTGCTTCCTGTTTTCTTCCCACATGTAGCCACTTTGCAGTAGGTCAGTCGGGCCAGCGTAAACAGCGGCATTGATGCCGCGATCGATTTTGATGGGCGTGTAAATCGTCCGGCCATTGACCAGTACATTCACATACTCCTGTGCGCCAGCTCCGATCCACGATTCCGTGTCGACCTTCGCCTTGCAGAGCACACCGGCAACGTCATCAGGCATTTCACGATCGCTCTGGATGGCCTTGAGATAGTCTTCTTCCTTGGTGAAGAGTTTGCCGGCTACAGGGCCGCCATCGGCGGCAGGTGCCGCTGCAGTGGGCGGAGGCGCAGTGCCTGTCGCAGTGCGGCGGCCACCGGCTTCGGCCACTGGCCCAGATCCTGCTGGCGCCGGGGTTTCGCGAGCGAGTAATTCCTGTTGGATCGGGAGCAGGCTCACCTGGCCGCTGGCGAGGAAGCCAGTGCCCGAACCAACGCCGACAATAACACCACCTGCAGCAACCCAATCCTTGATACGGCGAATCGCGCCACCCAGTTCACCGACAAGATTCCCCTGCGTTTCAGGCACGATCAGGACTTGAAACTTGCTGAGGTCCACCATGCCCAGACTGCGTACTCGGATGCGCGTCACCGGATACCCGAATTGACGCTCAATGACGAAGGCTGTCGCCCCGGCGCTTGATCCCGAAACCGGCGAATCCCAAATGATTGCGATGTTCGGCTTCTTGAGGCTAATCGTATTGTTAGAACCGTAGTTCGGACCTTCATCCACCCAGCTCGTATGGACCGCAACTACATCTGCACCTGTGGTCGTAGCGAGCCGTGCAACGGTTTCGTGGATGCCCTCTGGATTTTCCTTGACCTGCAGGATGAGTGTTCCGTTTGGATACTTGCGGGAAGCCTGGGTGAAAGTTTTGCCCGCGCTCAGAACTTTGAGATTGGCTTTGAATGCTTCTGCGAGAAAGCGTGCGCTGGCCTGTGTGCCCCAGGGCACAAGATAAGCGACACTTGCTTTGCCACCTTCCACTTTGCCTGCCGGCATTTTTCCTGCCACAACCATGTCGCCTGGCACTGTCAGCACGCTCTTGGCAATGACCTGCTGCACGTTGTACTGGATCGGCAGACTCCACGCAGTAACGTCGTAGATTTCGTCGCGCTGTTTCTTCTTACGGCGGCGTTCCTGTTCCTTTAAAAAATCTTCTTCGAGCTTCGTATCTGGCTCCAGCAGCGTGCGGATCATTCTCTTCATTGGCTGCGCGGCGCTGATGAGGTAGGAGCCCTGCGGAGCCTGTGTGCCCTCTACCTGAAACGCGTCTTTCGACTTGCGCACTTCAATGCCCTGTGCGGCAAGCAGGTCCGCCAGTTTGTCGGCAGCGCTCGTGTCTCCATTGCGCAGCAATACATATTCCTTACTGGCCTCGGTCTTGCCTTCTTCGACTGCTGTACGACGGTAATCCCAGAAGTTTTCGAGCAGTGCCTTGCGGTTGGTGGCTGCCGTCTCACAAGTGGAAATGCTGGCGATAAAGTGCTTCTGCACGCTCTGCGCAAAGCTGAACACCGTGCCGTCGCTCTTCTCCCAGAGCAGTCCACGTGAACTGGCGTTTTCATAGGTCATCGCGATCGAGCCGTAGTAAATAGGCCAGCTTGCACCGTAGCCAGGGTAGAAGGCATCATACACTTCGCGAGTGAAGTAACGAAAGCCGAACTGGTCAAAATACTTTGCGTTGTTCTTCCCAAACCAGAACAGGCTTTCCTTCTGATTCTTGAGGATGTGCGGATTGTAGGGCACAGCTTCAGGGGCGAAGTAATAAGTAGAGTCGCCGCCCATTTCGTGCAGATCGACGAACACGATCGGGAGCCAGTCGAGCAGGGTCTTGATGCGTCCACGTGTTTCTGGTTGCGTCATTGCAGTCCAGTCGCGGTTCATGTCGAACATATAGTGATTCGTTCGGCCACCGGGCCAGGGTTCTGCATGCTCTGCTGCCAGAGGATTCGCATTTGCTTCGAGACCCTCGGCGATTTCAAAATTATGAACAAAGCGATCTCTGCCGTCGGGGTTCTGTGTCGGGTCGATCATGATCAGCGTGTTGGCCAGAATTGCATCGACGGTTTTGTCATTCTTCGAAGCGAGCAGATGATAGGCCGTCACCATTGCTGCGTCGGGGCTGGAGATCTCATTGCCGTGTACGCCGTAAGCAAGCATGACGATGGCAGGCAAATTACCGATCAACTTTTGTGCGTCGGCTTCATTGGTCTTGCGCGGGTCAGCGAGCTTTTTCATGCCCGCCTGAATGTCGCTCAAGCGCTTGATGTTTGCCTCGCTTCCGACGATGGCAACAATGAGCTTGCGGTTCTCCCAGGTCTTCGCGTATTCGATCAATTTCACTCGGTTCGGCTGTGCGGCGGCGAGAGTTTCAAAATACTTCATCAGTTGGGCATGCGGCGCAATTCGCTCACCGGGTTCATAGCCGAGCGTCTTCTTTATGGTCGGGATCGCGGGGTCATAGACCGCCCCTGGCCACATATCTACTGTGCGCTTCTGCGCAAACACGGAAGCGGCGAGCACAAGGCCCAGAACGAGTTTTGAAACAAATCGCATAACTTATTAGGTTATGTCAAAACGGAGCCAGATCGTTTTTCTTCAGGCCCCGGCAATTTCACGAACTGCCTCTACGATGGCTTGGGGTGCGTCGAGCATCAGCCAGTGTGTCGAGCCGGCGATCACACGAAAATCTCCCCGGCTCGACAGCTTTGCGAGCTTTGCCTGCCGACCCTGATGGCCCGGCTGGCCGTGTTCCGCACTCAGCACAATGAGTGGCATGTCGCCCAGATCCGGACAGATCATGGCCTGCGCGCAAGATGCCGGTA
This sequence comes from Acidobacteriota bacterium, assembly GCA_025354885.1. GTDB lineage: Bacteria > Acidobacteriota > Terriglobia > Bryobacterales > Bryobacteraceae > Bryobacter. The sequence continues at coordinate 10,424 of JANXLY010000279.1, forward strand.
AATCCGCGAGATATTCCGTCATCGTCAGAAATGAGCTTGGTCTCGACCAATGGGCGCGAATCTGTCCGCGGATCGCCGCAGGAAATTTCTGGATCTGCATTGTCACCCGCTGTGTCAATCCAACTCGGTTACCGCCGCTCAGAAAGCTAAGAAATTTCGGGAGCGCCTGATTGCCTCGCTCCAGTGCTCGTAGTGAGAAGCGCACCACACCGTGACGCGCTAGCCAGATGCCTCGCCGGGTCAGGCGCACCGCTCGCCGCAGGATCATCGTCCGTCGCTCATCGAGAGGAAACCATTCTTCTGCTGGCAACGCATCCACTAGCACCACCCCCGATACTTCTTCCGGATACATTGAAGCGTACATGCGCATCATCATGCCGCCAAAGCTGTGCCCCACGACTATACGCGGAGTGGGCACTCCCGCAGCCTGCATGGCGAGCCGCATTTCTTCCACGAGTTCGCGGGCAACCTTGGGGTGATCGTTTGCCGGCGACCAGCCCAATCCTGCGCGGTCATAGGAATAAACTGTGGCGAACTTTGAGATCTCGTGGTCTACCAACCGCCAGCTCAGGACCGATGCGGCGATGCCGGCCTCGAGGATCACGGGCGGTCCGCTGTCGCCTTGCTTCTGGATGTGAATCTTGCGACCACCGATGTCGAACAACTCACCCGGTGCAGGGTAGAGAACCGAATCGAAGATCTGGCCATCCCGCTCATAACGCCTGGCAAGTTTGGTGACCATGTACTCTTACTTTAGCGCCGTGAATACTGATCTGATCTATCTTTCGATTACGCTCGTTGCAGCAATTCCGGTCTTGTATCGCATTGGCAGGGAATTACTCGAGGGCAACTGGTCAACTGATCTGATTGCCGCCGTCGCAATCATCACCGGCATTGTCACCGGGCAGTATCTGGTGGCCCTCATCATCATCGTGATGATCACGGGTGGCGGCATCCTCGAGAGCTATGCGATTCGCCGCGCTTCGTCGGCATTGAGCGCCCTGGCCGAGCGTCTTCCAACCATCGCCCACCGGGTTACAACGAACGATCATGAAGACGTCCCGCTCGACCGAATCGAAGTCGATGACCACCTGCTGATTTTTCCCCACGAGGTTTCGCCAGCCGATGGTGTGGTCTTCAAAGGCCAGGGGCACATGGACGAAAGCTTTCTCACCGGCGAACCCTATGAGGTGAAAAAGGCCCCTGGTGTTCAAGTGATTTCGGGTGCGAAAAATGGCAACAGTCTGATTGAGATTCGCGTGGTGCGTCGGCCACAGGATTCACGCTATGCGCAAATCATGAACGTGATGAAGGATAGCGAAATGCGGCGTCCGCGCATCCGCCGTCTTGCGGATCAACTGGGTGCCTGGTATTCCCCGATCGCACTCTTGATCGCCGCTGCCGCAGGCTGGTGGGCCTACGACTGGCAACGCTTTCTCGCCGTCATCGTCGTCGCAACGCCCTGCCCGCTGCTCATCTCGATCCCTGTCGCACTGATCGGCTCCATCTCGCGAGCTGCCCGCGCTGGCATCGTCATCCGCGACCCGGCAATTTTGGAAGAGATTCCACGCGTCCAGACTTTCATTTTCGACAAGACCGGCACCCTCACCCGGGGCAAGCCACAACTGGTCAACATCCTGCCTGCCGCAGGCGTAAATGCGGACGAAGCCCTCGCGCAGATCGCCAGTCTCGAACGCTACTCCAAACACCCGCTGGCAACGCCCATCTTGAGCCTTGCTGAGCTCAAGGGCCTGAAGCTGCTGGACGCCGACGAAGTCTCCGAACAAGCCGGTCAGGGTCTCAACGCGCAGATGGCGAATGCTCATTTTGCTGTGATCGGACGCAAGCAGTTTGAGGGCAGGGAATCGCTACCGGCTCTTCCCCCAGGCCACCTCGAATGTCTCTTGCTCAAGAACAACGAGCTGGTCGCCACCTTTCATTTCTTCGATGCACCGCGCAAAGACACACGACTCTTTCTAGATCACCTTGGGCCCAGGCATGGCGGCAAGCGCACGGTGTTGCTGACTGGTGACCAACAGGCTGCCGCGCAGCAGCTCGCTGCCCAGGTCGGCATCAACGAAGTGCTGGCTGCTCAGTCTCCGGAACAGAAACTCGAATTCATTCGCAAGGCGAACGAGCAGGGGCCGACGCTTTATGTCGGTGATGGTATTAACGACGGCCCTGCTTTGGCTGCCGCCACGGTGGGCATTGCCTTTGGCAGTTCGAGCAATGTCACCAGCGCCGCCGCGAGTGCAGTAGTTCTCGAGCCGAGTCTTGCCAAAATTGATGAACTGCTTCATTTGGGAATCCGCCTGCGCCGCATCGCCCTTCTCTCGACTGTCGGCGGACTCGCCCTCAGCACGATCGGAATGGGCTTTGCCGCCGCGGGTTATTTGTCGCCGCTTTACGGAGCGCTGCTGCAAGAAGCAATCGATGTCTTGAGTGTGTTGAACGCATTGCGCACCAGTCTCGGCGACGACAAAGTCGACTACGATCAGGGTTAGCTAAGACTTGCCATCTCGACGGAGCAAGCCTCATCTCGACGGAGCAAGCCTCTCTGTGTCGACTCGCAGCTCGCTTCGCGGCAAACAGCTGCAATAGGACGCATAGCGTTACATTAGGAAGGTGGATTCTCACTCCGAAACCAGCTTCCGAACTGCACGTAACCCAAACCCCCTGTTCTGTCACCCGGATTTCCTCGAACGCCTCGAATCCTATCGCACACAACCCATCGGCAAACGCGCTGCACTCCTCCTCCAGCGCCTCTTGATTGACCCCGAACGCCTCCACTACAAAGGCACCCAGGGCGAAAACAAGGGCTGGCGCCGCTCCCGTCTCGGCGGCTCATCCGGTTCCCATTTCTACGCCTGGTGGGCTCCCGCTGGCGCTCTGCCTCTCAAAGCTTTCACTGACACCCCCGCCGGTGCCCTCTTCCTTCGCGACATCCGCCACCACGACGACCACACCCCGCTCCTCGCGCACAATTTCCCCGACGACTATCTCCCGATCACCGTGCCCGAAGTCCGCCGCGAAGACTTCGGGCCAGCCCCCTGGACCCCCCAGCAAGCCAAATTCGCTACTGCCCGGGATAACGTTCGAATCCTCAAAGGCCACCCGGGCTCAGGCAAAACTACCGCCCTCCTTCATGCCGCTGATCAATCTCCCTCAAGTAACATCCTCTATCTCACTTACTCGTCTGACCTCGCCGCTCTCGCCCGTTCCTACTTCGATCGCTACTGCGCCGACTCTCGCCAATACCACGTCACAACTTTTCCACAGTTCTTGCGCACACTCCTCAACGTCAACATCCCTCCTGTCCCCTTCGCTGAACAGCGCAAACGCTTCAGTGCCGAGCTCTCCTCCCTCTCCCGCAACCTCGGACCCTGGGCCCAGAACATCCCTGCCCTCTTCGACGAATTCCATGCCCACATCATCGGCGGTGCACTTCCCGCTCTCGTCGGCCGCTTCGCTGCCTGCAGCTTGCAACGCCGTAACGACTCCGAATATTTTGCGACCCGTTGCCGCTCTATCGGCGTCACCGCTACTGAACTGGCCAGCTCTACCGCCAAGCGCCTCGAAAAGTCCGGCGGCCCCATCGCCACCCGCTTCTTCCCTGACCTCCATCTCGCCTGGTCCGCCGTCCAGCAACTCCCAAACATTCCCGCCGAAAAACTGCCCTGGGATTGCATCGCCATCGATGAATGCCAGGACCTCACTCCCATCGAAACTTTCTTCATCGCTCAACTCGCCAAGAGGCTTCAGGAACTGCGCGGTCACCCCATCCCTGTCCTCATCGCCGGTGACGAAGCCCAAACCGTCCGCCCCACCGACTTCGAATGGGGCTGGCTCAACGACATCTTCCATGCCGAAATTGCCACGCCCAGCGTTCATAAACTTTCCGCCAATCTCCGCAGTCCCCGTCAAATCGCCGAACTCATCAATAAAGTCTGGGATCTCTACGCCCATCTCGAAAAGCGCGATCGCCCCTCCGGTCAAGGCTGGGCCTCGATCGAAGACGACGCCACCGACCAGATTCTCTATTGCGCTGCCGCCCCCGGTGAAGACCTCACCACGCTTCTCGCTGACCTGCAGTCCCGTGAAGGTCTGGCGATTGTCTCCTTCACCGAAACGCATCCAAACATCCCGGGCGCACTCACCCCTTCCGAAATCAAAGGCCTCGACTTTCACTCCGTCTGCGTCATCGATCCTGGCGTTCAACTTGAAAAAGTGAAAAGCACTCGGGGCAACCCGGTTGATATCGAAAACCTCTCCCGTCGCCTGGCCATTGATCAACTCCGCGTAGCTGTCAGCCGTCCCACCGAACGCCTCATCTGGCTCGACATCAGCCCCAAGCCTGCTCGAGTAAACGCCAGCCTCCTTTTCCTCAACGGTCCATTCCACAACCATTCTGCTCTCACTCCTGCCGCTCTACTTAAATCCCTTCAGGAGGAAAACCTCGGTCTCGACGAACGCGTCCAACGATGCCAGGAGGACGCCCGGCAATATCTCGCAATCCGGCCAGACCTCGCCTGGTCCCGTGCTCACCAGGCCGTCACACTCCTTGGCCACAACGACGAACTCAACTCCATCCAGGACCCTCTCACCCGCAAGACTGCTTACAACACACTCGCAGAAGTATGTTTCAGCCTCAGCATGCGCAAGACCAGGCTCTCACCGGAATTAGGCAACCCAAACCTCCTCCAGGAAGCCGTTCATGCCGCCCGCAATATCCCGAACGAAGATCTCTCCTCGTTGCTCTTCAACATCGCAGAATTGCTCTACTCCACCAACGGTGAAGAGATCAATGCCGCCCTCAATCTCATGAGTAGCATCCCTGGCAAGCTGGATAATCTCCCGTCTTGGTTCCTCGTCGAACTTGCCGGCGAACCAGCCCGCTGGATCTCGTTGTTACAAAGTGTCCAGCAAATCAATGCCAACGCCGCAATTTGTGTTCGCGTCTTACCGCCATTTTTCAAAGCCATCGGGCTCCCCGATGCGGAGGCCCGTTCTGCCAAGCTCCGCGCCAGCGCAGTGACCGATCTCATCAAAGGGAAATTCTTCAAAGACGCTCTCACCGTTCTCGCCGAGATACCAGAAACCAACTACAAGCTCAAAGCCCAGTGCCTGGAAGGCATCGGCGACCTGGCCGCCGCCGCAACTGCCCACCGCGCTGACGGCAACCTCGAATCAGCCATCGATTGCTACCGCCGCGTCCCCGACATCAAGCAGACTCTATCCGCCATGAAGGAACTTAAATCACCCCACACCGCTGCCCCCGCTCTCGAGTGGGTCGCCGCCATGCAGGTTCTTGCAGCCAAGCGTCCCGATAACTTCAATCGTGTCGTAAAAGCCGAAGAGAAGAAGCTCTTGGAGTCCGTTCTCGAAAGCTCCTTGGGCGTCCAGCGCAAGAAGACCGCCGCAAAGAAAGCCACAAAGAAAGCCGTCGTCAAAGCTCACGCACCAAAGAAGCTGGCGGCTAAAAAGGTTGTAGTCAAGAAAGCCCCCAGCAACTTCACCTCCCGCGGCCCCTTTTTCTAAATCAAATTGGGCGGAAAGCTGCCACCAGCTCGCCCTCGATTTGTTCCACGCAGAACCGAACATCTTCTCCAATGCCGACACCGCTTTCGGCTTCGATCACAACCCTTGGGGCGATACCTCTCCGTCCTCTGGCCCTCCGCGACTTGCCACGGAACCATGATCCAAATTAGCTCTTTGTCCTCTGACTTCCAGAGGCCACAACACTGAATCAACCGGGGAAATTCTGAAGATCCGCCAGATCTTTCGCCCGACCGCTGGACGCCTTGTTTTCCCGCAATCGAGCCAGGCTGATCACGGGAACAGCAATGTCTTCCTCAATCTGGATCATCTCGCATTCCGAGTAACACGCTTCGAACTCAACTCCGGAAATTGAGGTGAGGATCTCGATGCGAATCGGCGGCACACCCATTCGCACATTTTGATCTGGGGAAAGAACCAGGTCTACCGTCAACGCTGCCGTACTGAACCCGAATCCGCGAAGCGTTCGCTCGATTCAGAGCGCGTTATCGCGGATGCTTTGAAGCCTGATATTGCGATTAATAAATACTCAACGTAGTTCGAGTTGATCGACTTCAATAACTCTTTGAATTTCCTCGCAGGCGCTGGCTTCACCATAAAAGGTCCTTCGAAGGAGTTCAAGTGCCCGAAGCCGCTCAACGATGGGGCGAGTCAACCAATACGCCACTGAGTCGTCGGGGTCCGTCAAGCGCACGACAGAAAACTACGAGCCGTCTAACCGAAATCCCTCAACCTGATCTTCTGGTGTCATGGCCACAGGACTACTCTAGCGACCAATTTCTTCTCAAATTCGGTTCACAAGTTTTTGAAATTTATTTTTGGCGGGAAATGCCATATATTTCGCATTTTTCGACTCTCAATTGCTAAAACTGCTTCCACCCACTTGCTACTGTGTGACCGATGGAAAACCTATTTGAAGACATGCAACCGATCGAGGGTCAGCCCACGGAAGAAACTCCGCAACCGACCCAACACATTTCCGCCGCCCGCCTCGCCGCAAACCGTGCCAACGCCCGGAAATCAACAGGCCCACGCACGCCCCAAGGCAAGCTCCGCTCTGCTTCAAACTCTTTGCAGCACGGCCTCTACAGCCTCAAGAACTTCGATAGTTTCATTCACGACAATGACCTCGCCCTCACTGTCATCACCAACTACCTCGAACAATTCAACCCCGTCACGCCCACCGAGCACACGCTCGTCCACCAGCTCATCCACCAGCAATTGCGTTTCCTGCAAATGGAATATCTCTTCAACCAGGCAATGAGCTTCCGCGTCGAGCAGATCCTCAAAACCCCAGTCCCTTTTCTGACGCAAATCATGCGTGAACTCGACCGTCTCCCCGCCCGCATCCAGCGCACCATCAGGGCGATCCATGTCGAACAAAAACGTCGTCTCGATCAGGATTGGGAAATCGAAGCCATCGCCGACCAGCCCCCGCTCCCCGAACGCAGCAAAAACGAAGTCTACGCCGCGCTCGTCACCGATGAGGGCGTCGTCGCCATGGACTCAATTCCAAAAAGCGGCGAAACGAAGCCAACACCAACCAAGATCGACGGCGATCTCCTCTTCCGCATCTTCGCCGAGCGCGTTCTGAACAAATACCAACCACTACCGCAAGAAAAACCAGAAAACGAACCCAAACTCTAAGCTTTCAACCCGCTCGGGTCAGTGGATAAACCACGCCGCGCAAGTTCTTTGACATCTATGAATACTTCAATCCCACCCAGGCAGCCCAAAAACCCAAAGCGTCACTTCAATTGGCGCTTTGGGTTCGCGAGTTAGTTCTCGTCGTCCTTGTCGTTCTTTCCCCTACCCTTGCCTACTGGCCCCATCTGGATATTTGGAATCCCGAACTTGCCAGCCAGTTTCGACAGCGAGTTCATGTCCAGATCTCCTACGATATTGACCACCGTCACTTCACGCGGTTCCGCCGACAGAATCACAAAGCCACGCATACCCTTTGGCCCCTTGCGCATCACAATCTCGGTAAAGCCACCCTTCTCTTTCACCGAAAGCAAAGGCAGAAAATCGCCTGTCTTCAGCTTTTGTCGCAGTGTCTCCATATCCGCAACGCTATACATCCCTTCCTTATCAAACTCGAAGGTTTTCACCTGCACACGTTCAATTGACTTGCCGAGACCTAGCAATTCCTTCGAACCCTCACCAGAAAAACCCATCATCAATTGAATCTGTTCTGGCCCCAGGTTGATATCGGTCGATTCCTTCGCCTTCGCTTCGAGGCCCTTCAGGAAACTTAAGTCGAGCTCTTGCTCGGCAAACGCGAGCAGGCTAAAAAACAACACAGCAAAAATATGTTTTGGGTTCATGGTTTCTCTCTTTGCCCACTTTCGCGCCGACCCAGCGGGACTTCAATTACTAGATTTTTCTGCACTCTGGAAATCTTGCGTGTCGCAATATTCAACGCCAGCGTGAACTGCTCTGCGGCGCGACGGGCTTCGATCTGCCCTGCCTGCCGCTTCTCGCTCCACTTCAACCAGCCGAAACTACCGATGGTGAGCATTGCTGCCAGAGCGCCCCAGCTCAACCAGGGCTGCTGCACCATTGGCCGCCGCGTCGTCTGCGCACGGGCCTCTGCCCGCCGCACAATCCGCTCGGCCAATCCATCCGGAGCAGCAACAGGCCGCAAAGCCTCCCGCAATTTCTCTTCGATCTCTCGTTCGTCCATCATCAGATCTTCCTCACTTCAGAACGTTTTTCCAGCTTGCCCCGCAGCAGCTTCATCGTTCGATGAAGACGGCTTTTTACCGTCGCCACCGGAATATCCAGCTCTGCGGCAATCTCTCGCGGTTCCATCTCCTGCTGAAAACGCATAATGGTCAGCATCCGCGCCAGCGGTGGCAAACTCGCCACCGACTCGCGCAATTGCGCCATCAACAGCGGATCCGATTCCTTGGCATCCGCCGACGGTTCAGCCACTTGATCGAGTGCCGGCCCGCGACGGTATTTCAACCGGCGGATCTCATCGATCGACCGGTTTGCCGCCGTCCTCCGCAGCCAGTTGCGGGCATGATCTTCGGTCTCAATGCCCGCCAGATTTTCGTGCAGACTCAGAAAAACATCCTGTGTCAGGTCCTCAGCCACAGCCCGGTTGCCTAATGCGCGCAATGTGATCGAGAACACCATACCCTGGTGCCGCTCAACCAGATCACTGAAGCTTGGCAAAGAACCCATCTGCTAGTCCATACGCACGAGATTTGCGATCGAATGCACTGATTTAGCTTTTTCCTTTGCCGAGTTGCTCGACAATCCTCGTTGCCTCTTCTACTGCGCGTGCCAATACGCTGCGAATCTTGCCGTCTTCGAGCATCAGCAATCCGCCGATCGTGCATCCCGCCGGGGTCGTGACGTCGTCGCGCAACGCAGCCGGATGCCGGCCAGTCTGCTGCACCATCTTCGCGGAACCCAGCATCGTCTGGGCCACCAGTTCCATCGCCAGATCTCGAGGCAATCCAACCCGTACCCCCGCGTCAGCCAGCGATTCCATCACCAGATACATATAGGCTGGCCCAGACCCGCTCAGCGCCGTAATCGCATTGAAGTAGTGTTCTTCCACCTCAAGCGCCTTGCCCACACTCAGAAAAATCTTCTGCGCCACTTCAAGATGCTTCTCCGTGGCCCAGCGCCCGCCGCAATACACCGTAATGCCGTGACCCACAAGACACGGCGTGTTTGGCATCGCTCTGACAACCGCATTCTCGGCCCCGAGAAACTCCTCAAAACGCGCGGTCGTAACGCCCGCCAGCACGCTGATCAGCAGTGCATCCTTACGCATCCCGGCCTGTTTCAATCTGTCGGCCACCTTCTGCGCCTGCGCAGGCTTGACGGCGATCAAAAGGATCTCGGCATCCGCAACAAGTTCTTCGTATTCACGCACCGTCGTGATACCAAGGCTCTGCGCAACTTCGACGCAACTCGCTTCCGTCTTCGCCGTCGCCCACGCTTGCTGGCGCGTCAAAAGCCCATGATTGAGCATCCCTTTCAGGAGCGCGCTTCCCATCACGCCCGCACCAATCACGCCTAGTGTTCTTCCCGAACTCAGCAATGCTTCACTCATATGCCAATCTTGCCAGCAATCGTTTGAATCCGCTCGCCTAAAATATCTAGCAGGTCATGCTGCCTGAGATCCACTTTCGCTCCCTCACCGAAGATGACTTCGAACTCTTGCACACCTGGCTCAATCAACCCCTCGTCCGCGAGTTCTACCAGAAAGAAGCCATCACACTCGCCGAAGTGGATGCTCACTATCGCCCAAGGCTTTCACAGCAATGGCCTACCCGCTGCTTGTTCGCAATGTTCCAGGAAGAGCCCTTCGCCTACTTACAGACCTATACACTCGCCGCCTGGCCAGACTACGCAGCCCTGCTGCAACTCGACCACGGGGTCAGTATCGATTTCTACATTGGGGAGCCAGGCTACCTCGGCAAAGGCTTGGGCCGAGCCATGCTAACACAATTTCTCGCTCAGGTGCTCTGGGTACTTTACCCCGCTGAATCCCGCTGCTACCTGGCGCACACCGCCTCCAATCACCGTGCCCTCAACGCGTCAAAGGCGTCTGGCTTTCGGTATTTACGGGACTTTATAGAAGAAGGACAAACTATGACTCTGCTTGTTTTTGCACGAGAGACATCCGATTTCGATTGACTCTTTCGTCAACTGGATCTATTCTTGATATCGCGAGCCTGGTGGCTCCAACATGCAAAATCCCTCCAAACCAACTTAGAGCGCCGCTCTAAATTCTCCCAACCCAAACGTACATTTTGAAACTCTGAAAGGAAAACAATCCCATGTGGATCATTGTTCTGGCCATTGCTGCGGGACTATGTCTGTTCGTCGCATCGGCCGTCTATCTGCTGTCTTTCCATCGTATTGGCCCGAGTGAAATCGGGCTCGTTACCAAGCGTTTCTCAGCCAAAAAGCTGAGCGACGACAACCTCATCGCCTTTAGCGGTGAAGCCGGCTATCAGGCCGAATTGCTAATGCCCGGGCTCCGCTTCCGCCTCTGGCCGCTCTATGCGGTGCAGCGCTTCCCCTGGGTCCAGATCCCTGCCGGTCAAATCGGTGTCGTACTCGCACAGGTCGGTCATTCGCTGCCCGTTGGCGCAAAGAGCGCAGTCTACAAGGATGTCTTCGGACAATTCACAGACCTCGATGCCTTTATCCGCGAAGGTGGACAGAAAGGCGTCCAGCGTCCGGTGTTGTCTCCTGGCACCACGCTACCCCTGCATCCGGTAGCCTTCATGGTGATCACCCGCGACCGTAGTTACGGGCTGGCCCTGAACCCCGAACTCAATGCCGCCCGTGGCCCAATCACGCCCGCCAGCTTCAATCTGCGCGCAGAAGATTTTGAGGTGCTCCAGATCCGTCGCGGCAATGATGCACGCGACATCATCGGCATCGTCAATACTCTCGAGGGCGGCCCGCTTCCCTCAGGCGACATCTCCAGTCGTCTCAGCGGCTTTAGAGACGTCGTCGAAATGGAGACTGGCTCTGCCACAGACCAGGACATCATCGAAGTCCTCTTTGGTGCCAAGAACCATCTCCACAACAACTACCAGGACTTCCAGGCCTTTCTCGATCATGGCGGTCGCATTGGCCTGCAGCACGACCCGATTCTCTACGGTGCCTACACCATCAATCCGTTTCTGGTCCGCATCGAACTCGTTCCCATGCTCGTCATCGAGCAGGGCCAGGTCGCGGTGATCAAAAGCTATGTCGGCTTGCCGCCCAAAGACATGTCTGGTGCGGAATTCAAGTTCGGTACTCTCGTTCGCCCCGGTCACCGTGGCATCTGGCAGGAGCCATTGCGCACCGGCAAGTATCCGATCAACCCCTATTGCTACAAGGCTGAAATCGTCCCTACTGCGATCCTCACCCTCAACTGGGCCGAGCGCATTTCCGCCGCTCATCACCTCGACAGCAAACTCGAAACGATTACGGCCAAGAGCGCCGAAGGCTTTATCTTCCGCATCGACTTGCAGGTACAGATTCACGTTCCGGACACCCGCGCTCCGCGCGTCATCTCAACCGTTGGCACCATCAACAATCTTGTCGATGAGGTGCTGCAGGCCGCCGTTGGCAACCACTTCCGCGACACCCTGCAATCGATGCCCGCCATCGACTTCATCGAAAAGCGCAAAGAGGTGCAACGTGTCGCCTTTGAGCGCATCTCCGAACAGCTCTCGATCTACTTTGTAGAAACCAAAGGTGTCTACATCCAGGACGTTCTCTTCCCTGAAGACCTCGTCAAGGTGCTTACCACCCGCGAAATCGCCAAGCAGGAGATTGCGACTTTCGAGCAGCAGCGGCAGGCTCAAGACCAGCGCATCCGCATGGAACAGGCGCGCGGTACCGCCGACATGCAGGCTGAACTTGCCAAGTCTGCTGTGGGTGTCAACATCAAGACCAACCAGGCCAGCGCTCGTCGCGCCGAGGCCGAAGGCGAAAGCTATTACATCGAGCAGACCGGCAAGGCCAAGGGCGCTGAAGTACTCGCCGTTGGTCTGGCGAAGGCCGAATCCTACGATGCGCAGGTCAAGAGTTTTGGTGCCAACGCCACAGCTTTTGTCAACGCAATCGATGCGCTATCCAAGAGCGGCAATCGCTTCGTCCCCGAGATTCTCGTCTCGGGTGGCGGTGCAGGCGCCTTCGACGGCCTTGCGGCCACGCTGATGAAGTATCTCGGCGAACGTAAAGCCTAAGCGGAACTCTTCTGCGTTTTAGCTGCCATCACTGCCAGCTCATCGCAGCGGTTGTTGTCCGGGTGGTCGGCATGACCTTTAGTCCACTTCCAGGTGGCATCATGCCGTTCCACCTGGGCATCCAGTTCTTCCCAGAGATCTTGATTCTTCACTGGCTTCTTGTCCTTCGTACGCCAGTTGTTGCGCTTCCAGCCATGGATCCATTCCGTGATTCCTTTACGCACATATTCGGAATCGGTTGTGATCGTTACCTGACATCGTTCTTTGAGCAGCTTCAACCCTTCCACCGCCGCCCGCAATTCCATTCGGTTATTGGTCGAAGGTGATTCTGCCCCGTAAATTTCTTTGCTGTGCGCCCCAAAACGCAACACTGCCGCCCACCCGCCTGGTCCAGGATTGCCTGAACAGGCTCCATCTGTAATCAATTCCACCTGCTTCATGCCGCGACAACTTCCTCCTCTTGTTGTTCTGCAAAAAACTGCTCCACTGCATCAATGATCTGCCGGGCCTCGTGATGCTTGTAGATCCCCGATCGCAAATGCGCACCGTTCCGCACCCCGTGTGTAAAGTAACTGGTGAACTGCTTCATCTTGCCCACAGCTTCCGGCCAATCTGTTTCTTCGAGCATCGTGAAGTAGCGCTTCATGATTTCGTAGCGGTCGGATTGAGCGGGCTGCCAGTAGGTCCCCGTCGCAAGGTATTCACTGATCTGCCGAAAGATCCACGGATTGTAGCTCGCAGCGCGCCCTACCATTACGGCGTCGCAGTTGGTCAATTCAATCATGCGGACTGCGTCTTCCGGGGTGATGATGTCGCCGTTGCCAATGACAGGAATCTTGACGGCCGCTTTCAGTTCAGCGATACGGGTCCAGTCGGCTTTACCGGCATAACCCTGTTCACGTGTGCGTGGATGCAGCGCAATGGCCGCGAGACCCAGATCTTCGGCAATCTTGCCCATCTGCACGTGCACCAGCTCATGGTCATTCCATCCGGCACGGAACTTCATCGTCAGCGGAATCTGGATTGCCGACTTCACGGCTTTCAGAATGTTGACGATCAGCGGCAAGTCGCGCAGACAGCCAGAGCCACCATTGCAACGAACGACTTTTTTGACAGGACAGCCAAAGTTGATATCGACAAAGTCAAAGCCCAGCGCCTCGCAGTGCCTCGCCGCATCGGCCATCACTTGCGGATCCGACCCAAACAGTTGCGACGAGATCGGATGCTCTTCCGGTTCAAAACACAAATAGCGTTTTTCGGTTTTGGAAGGCTTCTTCGACCGCACACTCGCAACCACTCCGTGGCTGGATGTAAATTCAGTCATAATCAGCCCGCAGCCACCCTGATCACGAATCAGGCGGCGAAACACGGTATCGGTAACGCCCGCCATAGGCGCAAGTACAGTGGCAGGAATGATATTTGTGGAGCCAATTGGAAAACTGGCTGGGAAAGCACGCATCTTTTTCTATTATGAGGGGTTTCAACGTTAGACTACGGGAAACGAGTCACTCAGTTGTGACGTCAGGAGATGTATGAACGCGAAGATCGTGATGGCATTTGTTGGTGGAGCGGCGATTGCCGCTGTCTTCGCATTCTTTTTGACGAAGCAGGCAGATTCGAAGTCTGAGCCCTCTTCCGCACAGGCCACGGCACCAGCAATTACGGAGCGCGCCGTAGCGGGTTCCACGGGGAACGCTGCGGACATCGCTGCTGGCATGGAGGCCGTTCGGCCCCGACCGGTAGAATCGGCCCGTCGCGATATACGTTTGCCTAAGCCTGCCCCGGTGCTTGTGCGGAAGGGTAGCGTTGCTGAGCCCGTCAAGACCGCAACAGATTCCGCTTCTACCATTGCTTCTTCCGATTCCGGCGTTGTGTTGCCTTCCTTCTCGACTGGCAGCAGCAATCCATCCAGTGTGGATGCTACGAAGCATGAGGATCCAAAGCGCTCCGAAGTCCAGCCTCCGGATCCCGTGTCGAAGCAGGCTCCTCGCACGCCTGAAACGGTTACGATCCCTGCTGGCACTAGTATTAGCGTCCGCATCAACACCACTCTCAATTCAGAAAAGAACGTTGCCGGTGATACCTTCACTGCCGTTCTGGACGCACCGCTGGTTGTGAACGACATCGTGCTCGCCGAGCGTGGCGCAAAGGTAGAAGGCAAAGTAGTTGAAGTTGAGAAGAGTGGACGCGTGAAGGGCTTGGGCCGTCTCACGATTGGCTTGACGAAAATCCAGTTGAGCGATGGACAACGAGTGGATGTGACTACCGATGCCTGGGAACGAGAGGCAGAGAGCACGAAGAAAGCCGACGTGGCTAAGGTAGGTGTGATGACCGCAATTGGGGCTGCGATTGGCGCGATTGCTGGGGGCGGCAAAGGCGCAGCGGTTGGCGCCGGCACGGGTGCCGGTGCGGGCACGGGTGTTGTGCTTGCGACCAAAGGCAAAGCAGCACAAATTGATGTGGAGACAAGAATCCCGTTTCGTTTAAGCAGCCCGCTGACGGTGACGGAGAAGATTCGCTAAAGCCTGCTGCTGGGTTATAATGAGAGAGTTGAACGCCCCTCGGTGCCGGTATAGCTCAGTTGGTAGAGCGCCTGATTTGTAATCAGATGGTCGTTGGTTCGATTCCGACTACCGGCTCCAAATAAGCCTTTCTGGTCTCAATCCCTTCCATTTTCCTCCGCCGCGCACAACGACTCATCCCGCTGTGTTACATTGCCCCCATGAACCGAAGCTCGAAAGTACGTCTCTTCGTTGGCGCGATGTTCCTCGTCGGCGTCTTCGCGGCCTACACCTACCAGGCCACTCCTCCACCGGTGCTGACCATCGAAAAGGTCTACGACGACCTCTATATGATCGTGGGCGACGGCGGAAATGTCGCCGTCTACATCACCAGTGAGGGCGTAATCCTCGTAGACGACAAGTACGATCAGGACCACGCTCAGATCATGGCCCGGATTCGCAGCGTCACCAATCAGCCTGTGAAGTACATCCTGAGCACGCATTATCATGCCGACCACAGTGGTGGTAACACGCAGTTCGCTAATGAGACCGAAATCATCTCCACCCGCAACGCTCATGACGGCATCGTCAAACACCTACAGTCGAATGCACCCAACAACATGGTCCCGGCGCGAGTGACCTTCACGGATGAATGCTCGATTTTCCTCGGCGGCAAAGAAGTCCGTTCCAAGTTTTACGGCCGGGCGCATACCAACGGCGATGCCTTTGTCTATTTCCCTGCGCATCGTTTGCTGCACTCAGGCGATAATTTCTCCTCCAATCCTGCCGCTACACCCCTCATCGACTATCCAGGTGGCGGGAGCGTCGTTGAGTGGACCAAGACTCTCGACAATGTGATGAACTCACTGGATTTTGACGAAGTGATGCCCGGCCACGGAGCGATGAGCAACAAAGTCGGCATGAAGGCATACCGCGACCGTGTCGAAGTATTGCGGAGTAAGGCCCAGGCCCTGGTCCGCGCCGGCAAGTCGCAGGAAGACTTGGCGAAGTTGATGGAAACCGATTACAAGTGGGCACCTGGCAGCATGTTCCAAAAGTGGGCCGTCCCTGGCATGATGACAGAGCTGAAGTAGCGGACGCTGCTAACTGATATTAGGGCTTTTGTGTCTTGATGCGATACACACTGCCGCCTGCCGTGATGTAGAGCGTAGTTGCCTCGGCACCACGGCCGAAGCCGACATTGGTCGGACGCTCAGGCGTGGGAAGGTAAGCAAGCTCCTCGCCGCTGGGCGAGTAGACATTGATGCCGAATCGCTTTTCATTCCGCACCGCGACAAATAAGTTCCCCGACTTATCGCATACCAAGCCGTCTGGTCCGTCCTCGGGAGCATAGTTGACCAGTCGCCGGTTGAAGCTAGCGGAACCGTCAGAGCGCAAATCGTAGGCTGACAGTTCCATGCGGCCCTTGCGGGCAGGAGTCCCTGTTGGCATCTGGTCGAATCCAAGGTGCCCATCATCATTAGTGACGACGTAGAGCGTTTTCTGATCGGGAGAAATGGCAACACCATTTGGCTTAGTGGCGTCGGTGATGATGCGGTGTACTTTGCCATCCGGGTCCAGTCGATACACAGCCATTACTGGCTGCTCGATTGCCTCCCGACCCAGGTAACGCGGATCGCTGAAATAGATGCGGCCCTGTGCATCGATCGCAAGGTCGTTGGGCGAATTGAATGGTTTGCCTTCAAATAGACCGGCAAGAATTACGCTCTTGCCCGTTGCTAGATCCGTGCGTGTAATCCGGCGTCCACCATAGTCGGCACCTTCGGCAACAACCATGCGGCCCTGCGCATCGAACTTCAATCCATTGGACATACCACTTGGGGATCGGTACACAACAGTCTTGCCTGTCCTGGGGTCGTAGCGCATGATGTGCCCGGCCTGCATGCCGGTCTGGGTTGTAAATGTGATGTCACTGAAAAACACAGTTCCGTCGGGCGCAACCGCGACGCCTTCGGTCAGGTGGCCGCCTTCAAAGATCTTTTCCAGCTTCGCCCCAGGAGCAAAGACCTGCCCCATCATTTGCGTGGCGGTGAGTATCACGAGCAGTCCGACAGATGGTTTCATTTGAGTGCGATATTATCACGTGGAGTTATTTATGAAAGCTTGGCGATTTTACGGCTTCGGAGATCTTCGACTGGACGAGGTTCCCATTCCTGCGCTTCTGCCGCGTAATGTCCTCGTGCAGGTGCTGGTCGTGCAACCCAGCGTGACAGAGGCTCAACTGGCGGCAGGCGTGCGAACTCTGGCCTTCGACCGGATCAAGAAGCGTCTCGAGACAGAAGCGCCGGTCCAGCTTTTCGGCCATGAGTTCTGCGTGCGGATCCTCGAAGTGGGCCCGGGTGTGACCCGCTTCAAGCCGGGCGACCGCGTCGCCGCACGAGCGAAACTGCCCTGCGAAAGTTGTCCGCTTTGTGATAACGGGCGAGGTCATTTATGCCGCAAGGGGCCGATCATTGGCTTTCAACTCCCCGGTTGTTTCTGCGAGTATGCGGTGCTGCCGGAAATTGCCCTCACTCTCGTCGACGACCGGATCTCCGACAGCGAGGCCGCCTGCCTGCAATCGCTCAGTGACAGTGTCGCCGCTGTCGAAACAGCAGATATCAAGATCGGGAATTCGATCGCCATCATCGGGCAGGGAAGCATGGGCCTTGAATGCATGCAGATTGCCAGGCTGAGCGGGGCAGGGAAGATCATTACTGTCGATGTGCGCGATGAGGCTTGCGCCATGTCGAAAGAACTCGGTGCCGATTACGCCATCAACGCAACTACTCAGGATCCGGTAGAAGCAATACGAGAATTGACCGATGGCAATGGTGCGGATATCGTTTTCGAGTGTGCCGGCGGCAGCCCCAAGCAAGGTCTGGCTGGAGTAAGAAGCGTAGTTCAGGCGATGGATGCGGTGCGCTCCGGCGGTAAGATCATCGGCGTTTCCTGGTTTGGTTCACCTTTCGAAGTCGATATTGATTTGATGCGAGAACGCAGTTTGCGCTACCTGTTTCCGGATATCAGTACTCTTGAGCACTTGCAGCACACTGTGAATCTGGTAGCTGCCGGTAGAGTGCGCATGAAACCCACCATCACCCATATTCTGGACGGGATCGAAAACGTTCCAAAGGCTTTCGAAATTACTGCGAACAAGGGCAAGTTTAAAGCGATCAATCCGGCGCAGGTTAGGATGGCCGTATGAGCACACGTCAGCGTCTGCTGAAACTCGGGACAGGACCGGTCTCAGATGCCCTCGACAAGGGAGGGGCGATGGATCATCAGATGCGCCCCTGGTCGGCGAACTCGAAGATGGCTGGTCCGGCATTCACGGTTCAGGTGCATACGGCGGACATCCTGATGGTGAGCAAGGCTCTGGCGGAGTGCCCTGCCGGGCATGTACTCGTGATCGACGGGCATGGTGAAAAGAACACTGCATTGTGGGGTGGATTGACGACCATGTCCGCACTGCGCAAAGAAATGGCGGGTGTGGTTGTGGATGGGGCGATCCGTGATCTGGCCGACATTCGTGCCAGTCAACTGCCGGTGTTTGCGCGGGCTGTCGTTCCCAATGCTGGTGGTGCGCAATACGTTGGGAAATTACAGGTGCCAGTGGCCTGCGGCGGAATGGTGGTTCACCCGGGCGATTGGCTGGTGGGTGATGACGATGGTGTTGTTGTGATCCCTGCTGCCCGCCTCGAGGAGGCTCTCGAAACTGCGACGCGAATTGTGCAAGCCGAGAAGAGGATTGCAAAGGCGATCCAGGCAGGCGTGGACGTGGCTACGCTCTTGCGTGTCGACGAGACGATTGCGAGGAAAGCGCTAGAGATATTTGTCCCGCAGTTGCACGTAGAGAAAAAGTAGTTAGCTGCGGTAGACTTTCCGCACCTGCCGCTAGCTCTGGATCATCGAAAGTGCATGACCCATCAGAAGATTGCCCTGATCACTGGCGCAAACAAAGGACTCGGCCTCGAAACAGCCAAACAACTCTCTGCTCTCGGCTACCAGGTCCTGATCGGGGCGCGTAACGAAGCCGCTGGCGAGGCTGCTGCCATCTCCATTGGCCCCAATGCCCACTTCGTGCATCTCGACATGGCGCTGCCCGCCACCTTCCGGGCCGCTGCTCAGTTCATCGCGGAAACTTACGGCAAGCTGGATGCACTCATCAACAACGCAGGCATTGGCCCCGATAACGGCCAGAAACCCAGCGAAGTCCCAATGGCCCTCATCCGCGAGACTTTCGAAACGAACGTATTTGGACTTCTGGAACTGACCCAAGCTCTGCTGCCGCTCCTGCGCAAGAGCGACGCCGG
Organism: Acidobacteriota bacterium; assembly: GCA_025354885.1. Lineage (GTDB taxonomy): Bacteria > Acidobacteriota > Terriglobia > Bryobacterales > Bryobacteraceae > Bryobacter. Next base: position 29,516 of record JANXLY010000279.1, read on the forward strand.
ACGCATCGTCAATGTATCGAGCATCCTCGGTAGCCTCAGCTTGAATGCCGATCCATCGGCGCAGCTTGGCGATTGGCGCAGTTTCGGCTACAACGGTTCGAAGGCCGCAGTGAACATGTTCACTGCGACACTAGCCTTTGAACTGAAGGACACTCCCATTAAAGTGAATTCCGCTCATCCCGGTTGGGTGAAAACGGATCTCGGTGGCGATGCCGCTCCGATGGAAATTGTCGATGGCGCTAAGACTTCTGTCCGCCTCGCTACTCTCCCCGCCGATGGACCCACTGGCGGGTTCTTCCACCTTGACGATGCTCTGCCCTGGTAGCTCAATCCAATCTCAGGCGAGCGTCATGATACGCGGAACGCCATTGCCAGTCAGTATCCCCGCTTGTGATGGCGCAATGCACAACTGCACATCAAAACGCTCGCCCTCCACCAGAAACTGAATCACATACCAGCTCTCTTTTCCGCTCCGCCGCGTGGCAAAGTTGCGGCCAAAGACTACCGCCGGAATCGACAAGCCCATTTGACCCAGTTTGCCCTCCAGGCTGTTCTTCAGGTTCCCGATGATCATGTTCGTCATCTCGGCGATAGCATCCAGTACTTCATCGGTCACGCTCGGATACTCCTGCATGAACAGCGTGTTGGCGATCTTGCACGCAAGAGGAGAACTGCAACTCACGATCGCCGTGCCCGTCCATTCCCCTACCAGTCCAATGATGCCGATTACTCCCATCGTCAAACCCTTTCCAGGGTCCTCCATGAAGTGCTCGCCAAACTGCGCTTCCAGGCCCAGCATCGTCTGAAATACTTCATTCGTGGATGTGGTCACCCACTCGACGATCTCTTCCCGCGTCGGTGCTACTGTGCTTGTTGTTGCGGACATAATCCCTCCTTTTACAACGGTGCCGCCTAGACGATACCGGTGAGCTTTTCCTTGATTTGTTCCGTTGTAAACGGCTTTCGTACATAGCCTGCAGCTCCAAGAGCCACCGCTTCCATCACCTTGTTCTGGTTGCCTTCTGTTGTAATCATGATCACGGGAACAGCCTTATAAGCGTCGTTCGCCTTGATCTTTCCCAACATCTCCAGCCCGTCCATGTTGGGCATATTGATGTCAGAAAGGATCAGGCCGACGGTCTGCTTCTCCAGCAGTGCCAGCGCCTCCAGTCCGTCTCCCGCTTCATGAATTGTGCCTATCGGCATCTCGGTTTGCCGCAGCACTCGCTGCAAAATCTTGCGGATCGCCGCCGAGTCGTCAACGATCAACACGTCCATTGCCATTCGTTTCTTGATCTCCTCTATAGAAAGCTTTTCGGCGCAAACTCTCAAGCAATGAGGAGAAATTTCTAAGACGCAATTGTAAGATGAAGTTGTGACGGATATTCCTGTTCCAGATTCGAAGCTATTGCTCTCTCCCGCCGCCTTCTCGCTATTCGGCCAGCGGGCTTTAGTTGCCGGTGCCAGTCGTGGCATCGGGCTCGCTATCGCCCGCGCCTTCGCCGCTGCTGGCGCTGATACGGTGCTCGCCGCCCGCTCCCGCGAAACCCTCGACAAAGAAGCCGCCGCTCTCAATGCCCAGGGCTTTCGTGCCTCTGCCCTTACTCTCGATATGGAACAGACGGAAACGATCGACGCTGCAGCTGCCTCTGGCGACTTCGACATCCTCGTCAACGTCAGTGGCACCAACGTCCGCAAAAAATTCGAGGCTTACACTGACGCTGAATACGACCGGATTTTCCAGACTAATCTGCACGGCATAGTTCGCCTCACCCAGAAGGTTGGCGAAAAAATGATCCAGCGTGGCAAGGGGGGGCGCATCCTCCACATCGCCAGCTTGTTCAGCACCAATGGTGTTCCTTATGTCGCTGTCTACGGAATGACCAAGAGCGCCATCACCGGACTCACCCGCAACCTCGCCGCCGAATGGGGCCGTCACAATATTACGGTCAACTCTATTGCTCCCGGCTTCATCATCACCGACCTCAATCGTGAAATGTGGAAGCCGGAGACGATGCAGTCGTGGATGCGTGCGACCCAGTCCATCCCCCGTACAGGAATTCCCGAAGACATCGCACCGATGGCCGTGTTTCTCGCGTCCCCCGGCGCGGCCTTCATCACCGGACAAGTCTTCGCCGTCGACGGCGGAGCCAATTGCACCAAAATCTGGCCCTTTGAGCCAGTGGCATAAATTCAGTGGATCCACGCCGCAAATTCCTCGCATCACTCGCTTCGCTGCTACCCTCAGGGGCGCAGCAGCCTGTCGAAAAACCGATCGAATTCATTTGTCCCATGGATGCGGATGTGCGGCAACTCAAACCCGGAAGCTGCCCGCGCTGCGGCATGAAACTGGTGGCCGGCCTTCCCGATCCTGTCGAATATCCGGTCCGTCTCAACACCATCCCCACTTCTCCCAAGCCCGGTCAGAAGGTCCGGCTCCGCTTCACCATCCAGCACCCGAAAACAGGCCAGCCCGTGCCGGAACTCGAACTGGTTCACGAGCGAATCTTCCATCTCTTCCTGATCTCGGAAGACCTCCAGCACTTTGCCCATGAACACCCACAGCCCACCTCTCCCGGCTGCTTTGAACTCGACTGGATTTTCCCCACCGGCGGCATGTGGCGGCTGCTCACTGATTTTTATCCAACACACGCGACGCCGCAGCTGGTATCGAAAACCTTGTTGCTTCCCGGCGGCTCACTCCGTGCGCCCAAACTGCTTGACGACACAAACGAAGCCAAACAGGGCACCAACCTCAAAGCTTCTCTGCGCCTCGGCCCGCAACAGCCGATAGCGGGCGAGAAAACTCTGCTTTACTACCGCATCGAGCCGCGTGAATCCTTCGAGCCATACCTGGGTGCGATGGGTCACATGCTGGTGGCCAGTTCGGATCTGATAGACCTGCTCCACACCCATCCATTTTTGGTCGATGGCGGCCTCGCTGCGCCTCCCCAGGAGACAAAGCTGGTTCAGTTTAATGTGATCTTTCCGCGGCCTGGTGTTTATCGTGTCTGGGCTCAGTTCCAGCGCTCAGGCGTCGTGAATACGATCCCCTTCAACGTTGCGGTGCGGGACCTGTAGAAATCAAAGTCAAGCTAACGCCAGCATCAGGATACGCCACGATCCGTGTGCCCGCAGCGAGCCGCAGCGGCTGCTTCAGCTCATACAACTGGTTCGCCTTGGCGGAATATTCTTCAATCCAGAGCAGCGGCACCCTGCTTCCATCCGGCAACTCCCCCACCAGCTTGAAACTCATGCCTGCTTCCATTCGGCCCAGGGCGATGGCCGTCAATTCCAGCGCGCGATGAAGCCGCAAGCTCCCCCGCATCGCGATACGTATTCCAGGCAATCTCGCGTTGCTGGCACCTTCTGCCTTGGGCAGCGGCGGCAGCAAATTCGGGTCCCCCTCAGGCGATCCACCCTCCACCCAGTCCGCCAGCAAATGGATCTCTTCTTCACTCAAACCACGATCATGGCGAAACTCTCCAAATCCCTTCACCGCATTCCAGGGAGGCATCCGCCTGCGCAACACTTCTTCCTGCATCGCTTTCGCCCAGGGCCTGGCCTCGGCGTAAGTAAGCAGAGAAAAAGCTTTGCCCTCCGGACGATGACAACCCCCACAGCGCTTGAAGACGACTCGCGAGACTTCCTGTGTCCAGGTCAGCTTGGTTGTAATGACATCGTGGCCGCGCGCGGGAAAGGAAAGGAACCCCACGGCGGCCACGATGCGCAACAACGACTTGGAAAACTGACTATTCACCACCAGCGCTCGAAGGCATCGGAGCCGCCTTCTTCTTCGGCCGCACCACGTCCCTTAAAGTCATGTCCACCGGGACACTCGCGTTAAAGAATCCAATCATCATCTCTTCCCAGCTCTGGTCACCCCATTTCACGACCTTGGTCGCGTCGGGGTTGAATTTGTTGTTCGGCGAATTGTCAAACCAGCCGGTAGCAAGAATCTGCGTCCCCTTGGGAAGCTTCATCGGCTCCGCTAGAGCATAGGAGATCTGCCAGTTGAAATCGTAATGGGGCACGCTCAGAATCTCTTTTACTTCGCCGTCAGGTAACTTTACCTGCATCGCGAATGCCTTGCCGCGCACATGCATGTGTGGAGTCAGGTTCTCGAGGGTGATGTCTTCGTAAATCGTCATTTTTGAATCTACGCGGTGGTTGTCGGCACCAGCCGGAATCTCGAATTTCGTGTTAATCGCCTGCATCGTCAGCATGCGCTCTTTGGGCTTTTCTTTGGCGAAGATCAAGCCCAGTTTCGCTTTGTCAACCGCTGCCTTGCCGTTCACCGTCCAGTGCAGTTGCAGCACGATGTCGCTACCCGCCTTGATCAGCTTTCCCTGTCCAGGCTTCATCTGATCGGGAATCGTTCCTGGCGCGTAACCAGCGAGGAACTCGCCAAAGCCTTCCTTGGATTCTTTCGTCGGAACGAAGGCCTTGCCGGGCACAGCATCCTTCAACCAGTTGTTACCCGGCTCACGTACAAACGCAATAATGTGATGATTCACGGCGCGATTCATCGGACGGGTCTCGGCGGCCACTACCCAGCGGTCTTCTTTGAAATTGGTCGGCAGTATAACGTAGTGATATTCAATCGTTCCGCTCGCTGGCACTTCAAAAACTTCCGGCATTTCGATTTCCCATTCCGGCTTGCCAATGGTCCAGCCTTCGGAAAAATCGCGCTTCAGTGCTTGCCCATCTTTTGCGTTGCCCTCTGTCGCACCGGTCGATGTCCAATCGATCAGAGTTTTCAAATCGGCCTCGCTCAGCGAACGGTCATTGGAAAACTTGCCCACATGCGGATCCGCGCTCCAGGGTGGCATACGCTTTTGCGAAACACTCATCTTGATCGCCGCTGCGAACGGTCGAACTTCTTTGTAGCTGAGAAAGCTCATCGGTGCTGCCTCACCCGGGCGGTGGCATCCAACGCAGTTCCGCTCGAGGATCGGCTGAACATCCTTGTAAAAAGTTGGCTTCGGTGCAGCAGAGCAAAGCAGCGCCGCAAAGCAGGTGATAAAAGTGGTGCGCAAAATTGACATAAATATATATGGCCCCATTCTCTATAGCGGAAACTACGAGATCTCCCACCCAAAAGTTTAGCAAAAGGTAGAAAATATTTTTACCATGTACATTTGTCTCAAGTTCCTGTTGCCCTTTCCGATAAGGATTTTGATGAGACCAAACTCATGAGTGTAAATAACACCAATCTAAACCCTGCGGCGCTCAATAGCAGCTCAAGCCAGACCGCCGGCAGCCAATCCGCCGGGAGTGCCGGGAGTGCCGGAGCAACTGGCAAAACTGCCCACCTCGACCCACTAAAGATTTCGAGTTCCTCTTCGCAATCCGCACGTGGTGCTGACCGTACGGACGAGGTCCAGCTTTCCAGTCTTTCCAGCACAATCAACGAGTTGCAATCCGGTAGCCCACAGCGCGAAGCCTTCCTCGAAGGTCTTCGTCTCGAAGTCGCCTCCGGTCAGTACCAGCCAAGCCCCAACGAAGTAGCCACCAAAATCGTCGACGATCTCCTCACCAAGTCCGAGTAAACTCCCATGCTCGATCCAGCACCTACTTCCGCCGATCTCACCCAACTGGAACTTGCCGCTGATATCAAAGCTGGTCTGGACGGCATCCGGCGACTCCTCCTCGAATCTCCCAGCGAATTCTCTCTTCTCACTGCCGGCTCCGCTCTGGATCAGGTTTCATTCAGCTTGATCGCCCTCAATGCAGGTCTCCACGACGCTTCCTTTGAACTTTCTCCGAACCTGAAACAGGAACTTCTCGAGATGCAATCCCTCTCCGCCCGCGTCCAGGCTCTCTATCGTCAGGCTTCCAGTTTCTACAGCGGGCTCGCCGCCGAATCGATCAAGAACGGCACCTGGGACGCTGCATCCTACAGCCCGGATGGGGACTGGGCCAATCCGGCGTCGCAACACGGTCGGCGCGTCGAGGCAGAAGGCTGAATCTATGTTGTATATACCTTCTGTGATGCATATACAGCTCTAAGGCGCATACAAAATGGGCAACTTATTCGGATCACTCCTCTCGACAGCAGGCGCCTTGCGCGTCTTCGAGCGCGGCTTGACCACAACTCAGAACAACGTAGTCAATGCGAATACCCCCGGTTACGCCAAACAACGCCAGACCTTTGAAGCCAAACGCTATGAACCCGATCTCAACATCATCGGTGGCGTTGGTGCCGGCGAACTGACCAATTATCGCGACGCTTTTTCAGAACGTAACGTCCAGCGCCGCTCCAGTCAGGCTTCGGTCGAACAACAGCGCAAAGCCAGCCTCTCTTCCATTGAAGCTCTCTATCCCATTGGAGAGGGTGCCGGTATCCCCGGGTCACTTAACAAGTTTTTCAACGCATTCTCCCAACTCACCGTTGCCCCCAACGATGCCGCCAGCCGCCAGGTCGCTCTCGATCGTGCTTCGGATGTCTCGTTCAACTTCAGACGCACAGCCAACCAACTCATCGCCGAGCGTGGCAGCACCCAACTCACCTTAAACTCCAGCGTCACCGCAGTCAACGAAATCGCCGGCCGCATCCGCGACCTCAACGCTTCTCGCCGTGGCAACTCCCAGGCCGCTTCTGACCCAGGCAGTGAATCCAAACTCTACGCCGCCCTCGAAGAACTCTCTCAATACGTCGATTTCAATGCCATCGTTTCTCCAGACTCGGGCGTCAGTGTTTATCTCGGCGGTCAGTCGCTGCTGGTCATCGGAGACCGCCAATACAATATATCCGCCGATGTCCTCGACGACAAGGTGCGCATCCTCAACTCCGACGGCCAGGAAATTACTCAAGAACTCTCCGGCGGCAAGATCGTCGGTCTCGTTGATATCTACAACAACAAACTCCCCAGTTACCTCGACAACCTCAATACGCTCGCCGCTTCCTTCGCCCAATCCGTCAACCTCGCCCTCTCCCAAGGTGTTGATCAAAACGGCAATCCCCCCGCTCAAGACTTGTTCAGCTACGACATTACTTACGGCGCTGCCTACACGCTCCGCCCTACCGACCTCACAACAGATCAACTTGCGCTGGCCGCAACCGGACAGCCCGGCGGCAATACCAATGCCATCGCCATTGCACAACTCGCGCAAGACCAAACCACCAGCGGTCAAAACTTCAGCCAGTTTTACGGTACGATTGCCGGCACAGTAGGCCGAGATCTCGCCAACGCAAAATCGATCTTCGGTATCCAGGGCGACCTCCTCTCCCAAGCCAAAGAACTCCGCTCCGAACTGCAGGACGTTTCTCTCGACGAAGAAGCCGCACAACTGATCCAGTACCAACGCGCCTATCAAGCGTCGGCCCAACTCTTCAAGACCATCAACGACATGACAGAGACCATCATGGGCGTATTGCGTTAGTCTCACCAAGGCCCTAAACCATGCTCAGCTCACTTTCCGCCTCCGACGCCAATTTCCTCCGCGGCATTGAAAAAATCAAGGCCCGCATGGAGCGCGCCCAACTCGAAGTCGCAAGTGGCAAGCGCATCTTCTCGGCATCCGACGAGCCCGACGGCATCAGCCCTCTCCTCAGCACCCGCGCCGAACTCGAAGCCAACGAACAAATCAAAAACAACCTCGGCCGCACCAAAGCAGAAGTCGACGCTGCCGAAGGCGGCCTCCAGCAATCCATCAAGGTTCTCGAGCGCGCCCGCGTGCTCGCAACACAAGCCCAGAACAGTTTCAATCAGGATTCCACCTGGAATGCGATCACCCTCGAAGCTGGCGATCTCACCCAGCAAATGCTCAACGTCTCGAACATCGCCGTTGAAGGTCGCTACATCTTTGCCGGCAATAGCGACTCTTCCCAACCCTTCGACTACGATCCCGGCCTCTCCTCGGTCACCTCTTACGCTGGTGGCCCTTCCACCCGCCAGAGCCTCTTCCCCGGCGGTAATCCTTTTGATGTCGCCCGCTCTGGTGATGACATCTTCGACAATGCTGGTCTCGATGCTGCCGGCATCTCCAAAAGCGTCTTCGCCGCCCTCCGCGATCTGAAAAACTCTCTCGAAGCCAAAGATGTCGTTGCCCTCAAAAGCGCCATGCTCGCTGTCGAAACCTCAACCAAACACATCGCCGGAGAACTCAGCTTTTATGGTGCCGTGCAGCGCCGCGTTTACGAAGCTACTGCCGCTGCCGGCTCTACCGACCTCCGCCTCCAGACCCAACTCAAGCGCCTCGAAGATTCCGATACCAGCTCTGCCATCCTCGAAATGCAGCAGGCCCAGTTCCAGCAAGAAGCCGCCTTCCGCATCCGCGCCCAGCGCCCGCGCCAAAGTCTTTTCGACTATCTGGGTTAAAACTCAAATCGAGAAATCACGAATCAGCCGACATCGCAGTTAAGATTAGAGTGATGCCGCTTCTCCTCCTGCTAGCCGCGATCACAACCTTCGCCGCCACTCCTCCCTCCCAACTCGTACCCGCGCGCTGGCCTTCCGCCAACCCAGCCACCCTTGCACTCCTCACCGATTCACCCATCAATTGCCTCCTCATTCCAGAAGCCAACTGGTCCAGCGCCTTCACCCGATCTGCACACACCAAAAACATCACCGTTCTGGCGATTCTGCAGCCCGGTCCGCTCGCCCCGCCCCGCGCCAGGCGTGCCGTCGATCTCGGTCTCGACGGTGTAGTCCTCGAAGGCGACTTCCCCCCTGCAGAATCTAACTCCATCCGCACCGAACTCACTCAACTTTCCAGGCTCAGCGTCGAACTCGGTCTTCGCGGGCGTATCCCCCTCTCCCCAAACGCGCCCGCGATCATCGGCACCTTTCAAGGCGTCTGGGCCGGCCTCAATCCGCATGAAGAGGGTGCCGCTCACGCTGCTCCGTCCGGTGCTCCCTGGATCGATACCAATGCCGGCTTCCTCCGCTTCGTCCGCGCCGCAACCAAGAAAACATTCTGGCTCAGCGCTGCTCCACCTCCAAAATCGATCATCAATCTTCCACGTTACCTGCAGATGATTTCCGACACTGCCATGGTTGGCGCGCGCTGGATCCTCAGCTTTGAAGAAGACTTCTTCACTCGCCTCGCCGCCAGCGAAACCAAGGCCCTCAAAGACTTCGCACGCATCAATCAACTGCTCGCTTTCTTCGAGAAAAACCGCGAGCTACAGAATCTTCCCCCCTATGGTCAGCTCGCTGTCGTGGGCGACGTCGGCAGCGGCGCCCTCCTCTCAGGCTCTGTCCTCGACATGATCACTGTCAAACACACTCCGGTCCGCCCGGTTCCCTTCAATTCCATCGCCGCCGCTTCTTTCGATCAGGCCAAGATGGCCGTGAACGTCGATCCCAAGTCTCTCGACGCAAAACAGCAGCAGGTTCTCAAAGACTTCACCCGCTCCGGCGGCACCGTGCTCACCGCTCCTCCCGACTGGCGTATGCCCGTCCCTCGCGCCGACCAGATCGTCACCGATCCAGAAGACGTCAAGAAGCTCGATCAGATCTGGAAAGAAGTCAACAGCATGACTGGTCGTCGCAATCTCGGGGTCCGGCTCTTCAACGTCTCGAGCATGCTCTCCAATATGCTCGGCCCCGCCGACGGCTCAAAAGTCGTTGTCTTCCTTGTCAATTATTCCGATTTCCCAGTCGATACCATCGCCGTTCACCTCCTCGGCAAGTATTCAAAGGCCACGATCTACTGGCCGGAGCGTCCGCCCAAGTCCCTCAGCACTTACGAAAACGAGGATGGCTCCGGCCTCGACATCGATATCCTGGAAACCACAGCCATCCTGATCGCCGAAAAGTAGATCCGAAACAGAATCCCGGTCGCCTCACCACTTACAATGGTGAGATGACTCGCCGTGAACTGATCGCCCTCGGTGCTCTCCCTCTCCTCGCCCAGGAGAAGACTCTCCCCACTGCTCCCGTCTCCGTACGCAAGTGCGAAACCTACAACGAAGACTTCTATGCCATCTTCTCTTCGATGTTCGACGAACTCGGCGGCCTCCCCAAACTGGTCCGCAACAAGACCATCACGATCAAGCTCAATCTCACCGGCTCTCCCGGTCTCCGCCTCGACGGCAAAGCGCTGGGCCTCACCCACTACACCCATCCCAAACACGTCCTCGCTCTCACCGCCCTGCTCGATCGTGCCGGCGCAAAGCGCATTCGCTTCGTAGAATCGGCCTGGGCCAGTGCCGGCCCGCTAGTCGAATACATGCTCGATTCCGGTTGGCCCGTCCGCCAGCTTGCCACTGCCGCTAAACAAGTGGAATTCCTCAATACCAACGCCCTCGGCGGCTACTCCAAAAAATACGTCCGTCTCAAAGTCCCTCACGGCGGCTGGATCTTCCCCTCTTACGAATTCAACTCGGTCTATGCCGAAACCGACGTCATGATGTCAATGGCCAAGCTCAAAAACCACGACGTTTGCGGCGTCACCCTCGCCATGAAAAACATGTTCGGCTGCACCCCCGCCTCCATCTACGGCAATGATTCCGGTGTCGATGATCCCAATGAAAGTCCCACCTCCGGTCGCGATCAGATCTGCCACGCCGGCAAACGTCAGCCTTCAAAGATTGCTGCCCCTGAACTCGATCCTGGGTCGCCACGAATTTCCTTCCACCGCATGCCCCGCATCTCGGTCGAAGTCGCTTCTGCCCGTCCCATCGATATTTCCTTCATTGATGGCATCGAAACCATGACCGGCGGCGAAGGCCCCTGGATCAGTCCCAAGGGAAGCTTCGGCGGCATTGCCCATGCCCGTCCCGGCCTCCTCATTCTCGGCACCAACCCTGTCACCACAGACACCGTCGGCACTGCTCTGATGGGTTATGATCCTCGCGCCACCAAAGGCACGCCCCCATTCCACAAGTGCGACAACATGCTGCTGCTCGCTGAGCAAGCCGGCCTTGGCACTGCCGACCTCAAAAAGATTGAAGTCATCGGTGGCAAGATCGCCGACCTCCGCTACAAATTCCCCATGAGTGCCTGATGCAGAGAATCCTCGAACAATTTTCCGGCGCCTTCGCGAAACTCACGCCCATGGCGGCGCTCGATATTTTCGTGGTCTCGGTGTTCGTCTATATCTTCATCATCAACATCCGGGGCCGCCGCGCCGCACAAATCGTCACCGGCATTCTCATACTGCTTTGCGCTTATCTCGCCAGCGTCTGGCTGCGTCTGGAACTCCTTCGCACCCTCCTCGCCACTCTCGCCCCTTACTCGGCCTTCGGCATCATCGTCATGTTTCAGTCTGAGATTCGCCGTGTTCTCGCCCGCATTGGCCGCGCCCGTATCTTCACTTTCGGAGGCCGCCTCCAGCGTCGCGAAACTGCCGATGAAGTCATCCTCGCCCTTGCCTATCTCGCGCAACACCGCATCGGCGCACTCGTCGTCATAGAGCGCGACACCGGTCTCAAGACCTTTGTCGAAACCGGCGTCAATCTCGATGCCCGTCTCTCTCGCGATCTATTGCTCAGCATTTTCTATCCCGGCGGCGCACTGCACGACGGGGCCGTCATCGTGCAGGGAGACCGCATCGCCGCTGCTGCCTGCTTCCTCCCGCTTTCGATGAATCCGGCCCGCCTTGGCCAACTTGGCACCCGCCACCGTGCAGCCATCGGCATCACCGAAGAAACCGATTCGCTCGCTCTCGTTGTCTCTGAAGAAACCGGCAAAATCTCCGTCTGCGCCTTCGGAGAAATCCAGCACGGCGTCTCCATCGAATACGTTGAAGAACAGATCACCAAACATCTCAGCCAGCCGCTGGCCCCCACCAACAATGACAATTCTCAGATGGAGATCCGGCGCTCATGAGGATCTTCACCGAAAATATCATTGCCAAGATTTTTGCCGTTCTGATCGCCTCCCTCCTCTGGGTCGCCCTCGTTGACGAGCCAGAACTCATCGAGACTGTGACGGTGCCGGTTGAATATCGCAACCTCTCGAGTAGTCTCGATCTCTCACCCGATGCTCCGGGGCAAATCCAGTTGCAGGTGCGCGGTTCCCGCAGCCGCCTGAATGATGTCTCTGCAGAACGCACCAACATCGTCCTGGACCTTGCCTCTATGAGCCAGCCCTCCTCCCGTACCTTCACCATTCAGGAGAGCTCCATCAATCTCCCGCCCACGGTCACGCTCCTCCGCGCCATGCCTTCACAACTGCGCGTCAAGCTCGAGCGTCGCATCTACAAAGAACTCCCGGTCAAGGTCGAATTCGAGATCCCGCTGCCCGCCAACTTCAAAGTAATTTCCACCGAGATTATTCCTGCGGTGATCAAAGTCGTCGGGCCCGAATCGCGCATCAATCTTGCAACCTCGATTGCGACAGAGCCAATCAACCTCAATGATCCCAGTGCCCTCAAGCCGCTCCGCGTTCATGTATTGCTCGCCGATCCCGAGCTTTCTATCGTCGGTTCTGCTCAAGTTACAGTCCGGCTACAGACCACCCAGTTACCCTAGTAATAGAACATGTCAAGACAGCTATTCGGCACAGACGGCATCCGCGGCAAAGCGGGCGAGCCACCCCTCGACAAACCTACGGCCTTCGCTCTCGGTGCCGCTCTCGGACACTGGGCCAAAGGCCAGTCCAGCGACCCTAAAGTGTTACTCGGAATGGACACCCGCGAATCCGGCCACTGGCTTGCCGAAGCCGTTGCCGCTGGCCTCGTCTCCGCCGGAGTAGAGCCTCACTTCGCCGGCCTCCTCACCACCCCCGGCGTCGCCTACAACACCAAACACGGCCCCTATGTCGCCGGCGTCATGATCTCCGCTTCGCACAATCCCTACGAAGACAACGGACTCAAAGTCTTCGATCATTCCGGCTTCAAACTTCCCGATGCCCAGGAACTCGCTCTCGAAACCGAAATCCTCCGCATCCGCGAAACTGCCATCGTTCTGCCTCTCACCCTTCCCCTCCACGAAGAGCTGGCCAACCACTATCTCGAATTTCTCAGCAGTACTTTCCCGCACTCCCTCGCCGGTCTCCGCATCGTTCTCGACTGCGCTCATGGCGCTGCTTCCTATCTCGCTCCCCGTCTCTTCACCCAACTCGGTGCAACGGTCATCACAGTCGCCAACCAGCCCGACGGTCGCAACATTAATGCCGGTGTCGGCGCGCTTCATACCGACTATCTCCGCGATGCAGTCCTCGCGAACAATGCCGACCTGGGAGTCGCCTTCGACGGTGATGCCGACCGCGCCCTCTTCATGACTGGCACTGGTGTGCGAGTCGATGGCGATGCCGTCCTCCTCATCTGTGCCCGCTACTTGAAGGCGCAAGGGCAACTCGATGGCAACATCGTGGTTGCTACCGTGATGTCTAACTTCGGCCTCGAAGTCGCCCTCCGTCACGAAGGCATTACCCTCGACCGCGCCGCTGTAGGCGACAAGTATGTTCAGGAAGAAATGATCCGTTCCGGCTCAGTTCTCGGTGGCGAACAGTCTGGCCACATCCTTTTCCCGAAACATGCCACCACTGGCGACGGCATGCTCACTGCCCTCCGGCTCCTCGAAGCAGTGGTAACCAGTGGCAAGTCCCTCGATCAACTCTGCGTTGGCTTTGAGGTCTTCCCCCAGTTGCTCGTCAATGTGCGCATTGCCCGCAAGATGCCCATCGAATTCATCCCCGCCGTGCAGGCCAAAATTGCCGAATGTGAAACGGCTTTTGCCGGCAACGGCCGCGTGCTCGTCCGCTTCTCCGGCACAGAACCGCTTGCTCGCGTGATGGTAGAAGGCGACGATCTCGAAAAGGTAAAGCACCACGCCCACGCAATTGCCGCTACTCTCGAAGCCGAGTTAGGCGTAAAATAGCAACGATGCGTACAATCCTTCTCTGCTCCCTCTTCCTCTCCTCACTGGCTGCCCAAAACGTCAAACCCGCGAAGCTCGCGGGCGAAGACTGGCTCCAGCTCTTCAACGGCAAAGACCTCACCGGCTGGGTTGAAGTCGGTAAAGAAAAGTGGACTGTTGAGGAAGGCGACATCAAGGGCGAAGCCGCTTCCAAAGCTTACGGCTATCTGCAGACCGCCAAAGAATACAAAGACTTCCATCTCTCGATCAAATTCAAATGCGTTGGAGACGGCAACTCCGGGGTCTTCTTCCACACAGCTTTCAAGCCCGGCACCCCCGACATCACCCGTGGACTCCAGTTCGAAATCGACTGCCGCATCGGCCAGCACACCGGTGGAATCTATGGGGACGGTCGCGGCTGGATCGTCTGGCCCTCACCGGAGAACGAACTCAACGTCCGCAAGGGCGACTGGAACGAATACACCCTCAAGGTAGAAGGCAACCGTTATGTCTCCCGTTTGAATGGAATCGTGATGGTGGACTTCACCGACCCCAGCCCCAAGTCCTTTGATGGTCCGATCGCCCTACAGCTTCACTCTGGTGGTGAAGGCAACATGCGTTTCAAAGACATCTGGATTCGCGATCTCTCGAAACGTTAACGCAGATTGACCCCACAAGAAACAGTAGACCGGATTGCACGCCTGGCCAAGCCGCGGATTGAAAGCCTGCTTCGCCTGCAGAGTGTCGAGCACATCCACGATCCATTGCCAGGGGACTTACAATCCACCACAACCCACAAAGGCCAGACCATTGTGTATGACCGCATGAAAGAAGCGTTACAGCCTTACAAGGATCTGGAACGCTTCAACACGGAAGAGCGCGTGATGTCCCGCATCATCGATCTGGGCCTATTGCCAATCGTCACCGCATTGATGCAAGCGATCCGGGCAAAGCGCTATTTGGTGACAAGAAACATCACGCGGAAGTCCACGGACAAAGGTGTGCAAGCGCACATAGAAGGCATCGGAGTCCGCATCAGCCTCTATTTCGACGCCCGCACCGGCGACACGATCGTCGCCTGGCACAGCCTCCACGGCGTAGCTTAAGCGAGCAGCATTCGTGAACGTCCCCATTTGTCGCAGCATCTTCGGCCCGAAATCTTCGCTCTATCGTTCATCATGACTTCCCTCAACCATTCTTGACTCAATCCGGCAACTCGCGCTACGCTGACGTTCCAGCCATGCCTATCAAAATCCATCCTCGAAAGCTCGCAGGACCATGGTCTGCCGGGTTCGCGTTGGATTTTCACACATCAAGTAGTACCTTCATCGGCTACAACTCTTTCGGCCATCCCGAGTTCGATACCAAAAGGCCCCCGATTGGCGATTTACTTTACAAGCTGAAGAATCGCGGCGACCTAACAGCTCTAGAGCCGATTTGCGAAGCGGCTGCATTGTTCCTCCAGTCTTGGCCCATTATCGTTGATGCTATGATTCCGTTTCCCCCATCGAACACGACGCGAAAGCGCCAACCGGTAATTGAAATTGCTACCGGGATCAGCAAGAGGACGGGTATTCCCCTTTGTACTTCGTGCGTGTCGAAAGTGAAGAATACGGGCCAGTTGAAAGATATCTTTGACCGCGCCGAGCGAGACAAGATTCTCGCCGACGCCTTCATAGTGAACTAAGTTCAAACTGAGGGCCGGAGCCTTCTGGTTTTAGACGATCTGTACCGATCCGGCGCAACCGCTGCGGCAATCACCCGTCTTCTTCTGAAGGAGGGTGCTGCGGCACAGGTCTTTTTGTTAACCTTGCCTCAGACGCGGAAGAACCTGTGATGACTGTATTCATTGGCGGATCTCGGGCAGTCTCAAGACTGAACGAAGATTTGCGAACACGGCTGGACGACTTTGTCAAGCGAGGTTGCACGATCTTTGTTGGCGACGCCAACGGTGCCGATAAAGCGGTTCAGCAGCACCTCGCGGAACGAGCCTATTCGAAGGTAGTCGTCTATTGCATGGATCGTTGTCGAAACAATGTGGGAGGCTGGCCTACAAAGCAGATCACCCGGCCTGGTGGAACTCGCGATTTCGCTTACTACGCCCTCAAAGACAAAGCTATGGCTGATCAAAGAGTCCAACAACGATATTGGGCTGACCGCCCATCCCTCGGGGCAATGGGCGATGAATGCCAACCACTTCCAGCTCAGCATGATTGCCTACAACTTGAACTGCTGGCTGGAACTGTTTGAGCGCGACGAGTCGCTCACGGTGCCGGAGCTGACGCATCGGACCATCGCCACGACACGTTTACGCTTGCTATATCTGGCCGCCAAGATCACGCGCCATGGCGGGCGGACGGAGATTCATTTCGGATCTCAATACCAGGAGCGAGACCGCTTCGACCAACTGATGGCTCGGCTGCGGTCCATCGAGCGAAGCATGGATGGGTTCATGCCCGTCCTCAACACACCGCTTCGCGCATAGAACTTTATGCACAGCGCGCCCGCCCCGCGCCAAATAGGGCAGAAAGGAAGTCTATCGAAGCCTGAACCGATTACAGAAACACCGATTGCCGTCTGCCCACGCGCTTCTCCTCGTGCACGTGATGCTCAAGCTGTGCTTGCCGTGCATAATTTAGACATCTGAGCTGTTCCGTCAAGTGGCAAGGCCCATAAATTTGCTCATGCCTGTTTTTGTTTCCCACTTGATTTCCACAGATGGGCTGGATTTTGGTTGAGGTTTCTTTGATGCGGCTGCTTGGGTGTAAACGAGTTCGCTGTAGTTGACGCTGTTTTTCCAACAGCGGAATAGAATGCGGATCCACTTGAAGGCCAGCGCCCTTACCGCCGTGTTGTGGCCTTTGCCGGCCTTGCGTTGGTGCTCGTAATACTCACGAGCCCACTGGGAACTGACCATGGAGTGCTGCGCCCATTCGTGGAAGGTCTGCCTGAGAAAGGCTGGGCAGGCCCAGCGGCAAT
>JANXLY010000316.1 GCA_025354885.1 Acidobacteriota bacterium
GTTGCTCCTTCAGCCGGCTTCCAAGCCAGCTCAAAACTCGCTTCCCTCAGTTTTAACTCAAGCCCGCTTGCCTTCCCAGCGCCCCACCAACTTTATTGCTCCCGCCATGCCGCAGTTGCCGTGCATAATTTAGGTAACACACCTCGATTGGAGTGTTTGATCCGGCAGTTGCGGGACAGCCGGCAATCACGGGCCGCATGTCGAACAATGGTTGGGGCTCGTGTTCTTCCTGCCATCCCTTCGGCCACACCGACAACGTAGTGTGGATCTTTGGGGCTGGACCACGGCGTACGATTCCGCAGCATGTCGACTTTGCAGGCGGCGACCTAAATACGATACGCGGCCTGAACTGGTCGGCCATCTTTGATGAAGAAGAGGACTTCGAGGGCAATATTCGCGGCACCTCTGGCGGACAGGGGCTGATCGTGCTGGCTGATGGCAGCACGCAGGATCCGGCGCTTGCGGCATTTACTCCGGCATCTGGCAATCGCTTGCAACTCAAGGTACGTGGAGTGGGTGCTTGGGACGCTCTCAAGAACTATATCGCCAAAGGGGTTCGTACTCCAATTTCTCCCGTATCCAAAACGGATGCGGATGTAATTTCGGGCCGCCAACTCTTTGTCGACGCCAAATGTCAAAACTGCCATGGCGGGGCGCAGTGGAGCGTATCGAAAGTGCGTTACACGCCTGTTCCTGATGCATCGCTGATTAGCGGTGCGCAGATCCTTACGGAGTTGAGAAATGTTGGCAGCTTTGATGCGACTGCATCGAATGAGGTACGCCAGAATGCAGCAGCACCGCTGGGAGCAGCAGGGTTTAATCCCCCAAGCCTTCTCGGACTGCATGCATTTCCAAAAACTTTCCTGCATAACGGCAGTGCTGATACGCTCGAAGCGGTGATGGAGTTGGTGGGGCATCGCAGCGGCGGCACCGGTGGTGTGGACACACTGACGGACGCGAACAAGCGTCGCCAGTTGATTCGCTTTCTGCTGTCGATCGACGCAAAGTCGGCAGTCATTGCGCCAGATGCGCCAAGCGCGTTAGGCATCACGAGCGCTGCCAGTTATGCCGGCAACGAGATCGCCCCGCTTAGCGCAGCCGCTTCGTTTGGAGTAAAGCTGTCTGCGAAGATCGTAAGTTCGCCGTCGGCTGCTCTGCCCGTTACGCTGGATGGTTCCACGCTTTCTTTCCGGGATGCGGCAGGCATCTTGCGTCTGGCAAGATTGTTCTTTGTGTCTCCTGGCCAAGTGAACTTTGAAGCGCCGTCTGGCATGGCCGCTGGAGTGGCAACCGCCACGCTACAGGCTGGCTCTGGACTTGCAGCAACAGGGACTGTCAACATTGCACCTGTCGCGCCCGGGCTGATCGCAATGAACGGCAATGGGGCGGGAGTGGCAGCCGTGACAGCGATCCGAGTGAACACGGACGGAACGCAATCGCCCGTTGAACTCTTTCGATGCTCAGCTGGTAGCGGCTGCACTGGTGTGCCAGTGGATGTTGCTTCGTCGCCGGTGTTTGTATCCCTGTATGGCACCGGCATCCGAGGCCGCAGTTCTCTGGCCGGAGTTCAATGTACCATCGGTGGTGTGGACACTCCAGTTCAGTTCGCTGGCGCTCAGGGCGCTCCTGGACTGGATCAAGTGAACGTCGAGCTACCGGCAAGCCTGCGTGGCAAAGGCGAGGTCACTGTTCTTCTCACAGTGGACGGCAAAGTTGCCAATGTCGTGACATTGACGATTCAATAGCTGTCTATGGAGCGGGCTGGATTCGACTCCCGGAGGGGAACGAATTCAGCCCGCTTTTTTATTGGTCCAGGATAGGCCAGTATGCTGGAGGTATGCAGAAGTTTGCGTGGGGATTTGTTGGATATCTGGTGCTGGTGATTTTGTTTGGGGCTTGGGTCAGAATTTCCGGTTCTGGCGCTGGTTGCGGGAATCATTGGCCAAGCTGTCAGGGTGTCGTGGTCCCGGTAGAACCGGGTATTAAGACCATCATTGAATTTACGCATCGGGTGACCAGCGCGCTGTCTGGATTGCTGGGGCTGGCATTGCTTGCGTGGGCGTGGAGAAAAAAGTCTGCGGCGCTGCCGTGGGCACTGGGAATGTTTTTCTTTTTGCTGCTCGAAGGCTTTATTGGGGCAGTGCTCGTTAAGAAAGAACTGGTCGAAAACGATGCGTCCATGAGCCGCGCAGTGGTGATCTCACTGCACTTGGTAAACACGATGCTGCTCATGATGTGTGCGGTGGGAACTGCAGTGAGGGCTGGGGCGGAGCGCTATCGGTCGAACGCCTCAGGATTACTGATCTGGCTTGCAACGGGTGCTTTGGTGCTGACCAACGCGACAGGGGCGGTGACGGCACTGGGAGACACGATCTTCCCAATCCAGCCGGCCATGGGACCGGAACTCATCGCGAAGATTCGCGACGACCTGTCGGCCGGGCAACACTTTCTTGTGCGCCTGCGGGTGTTGCATCCGGCGGTGGCGGCCCTTGCGGCAGCAATCGTGTTTGGGGTGATGAGCTATTTTCAGCGAAGGGGAGACGGGAGCAAGTGGACTCTTGCTTCGATGAGTTTAGTGGTGATGCAGGTTTGCCTGGGAGTGGCGACCATCTGGCTCGCCGCCCCCGGTTATATGCAGATTGCGCATCTGCTGGTCGCTCAACTGATTTGGGTTTGCGTCGTCACTGTCTGGCTGGACTAGAAAACGAATCGCGCACCAATCTGGCCTTGGCGCGGACCACCGAAACGGTCTGTGCCGGGAGAAAAGGTTGGGATGAGAGCCGTGTTGTTCACAAACGGTAGCCCAGTCTTTGGATTGACGGTTGCTTGCGGCCTGCCGAAAGAAGTTTCGCCATCACCATTGAAGCCTTTGTTCGACGAGCGGGTGAGATTGAAGCTCTCGATGGAGAGAACGAGGCGAGCCTGTTCGCCCAAGCGGAATTCTTTGAGCAGGCGCAGATCCCAATCGAATAGACCGGGCTGGCGGAACGCATCTCGGGCGGCAAGCTGGCCATCAATGATGGGGCGATCATTCACGGTATTACCGTCATTCTGCGAGTCTGAGCCAACCACGGGCTTCACCGGAAGACCCGTGCGCGCGAAGAGCAGGGTGCTGATGGTAAAGCCTCGTCCAAGGTCGTAGAGAGCATTGAAGTTCCCGCTGTGACGAAGATCGCTCTTCGAGTAGGCAGCGTCGCTCTTGAGGTAATAGGTGTTAAGGGCGGGTTGACGGTTGAAGTCACGTTCGTTCGAGTCGTCGTCACGGCTCTTGGCGTAGGTGTAGTTGAAAGTGTACTGAAATCGGTGGCTCATGCGGCGTTGCAGCGAGATCGCAAAACCGCTGTAGCTGGAATGGGCAACGGACTTGTTGAAATTGATCTGACCAATGGAAGAGTCTGGACGAGCAACTTTGGCGGGAACCACTTTCCCCGAAGCATCAAGGAAAGTGACGGCACCCGTGATTGCGTTGTAACTGGAAACGGGTACGAGGTTGCCTGCCGTGTCAAAAACCGGATACACCGGCAGCCCGTTGGGAAGCACCGTTGGGGCAAAGAGATTTGTGTCGTAGCGCCGCTGGAGTGCCCATGTGGAATTGCGGGTAAAGCTGACAGTCACTTTGGTATTGCGATCAATTTTCTGTTCGATACCGACGGAAACCTGGCCTGAGCGAGGATTGCGGAACTTCGGATCAAAAGCATAGATGCTGTTGATCGGCGTTTTGATGCCAGCAGGAAGAGCGGCAAAAGGGTTGGGTACTTTCAAAAAGCCGAGGATCGAGGAGTCTGTCCCAGAATCGAGAATCAGAGTATTCAGACCGTTGTCGGTGAAAACCCGCTGCATCAGGTAGGCGGGGGTGCGGGCATCAAACATGCCAGAAGAGATGCGCACGACAGTAGAGTCTTTGCCAGCAACATTCCAGGCGAGGCCGAGTCGAGGCTGCCACATCTTGAGATCGTGCGGAATGTATCCGGTGAAGGGATATTTCGGATTCGGACTGGTAGGCTGCGGATTCAACTGGCCCTCCCAGCGCAGGCCGGCGGTGATCGTAAGATCGCGGCGCACCTTGAAAGTGTCGGTGATGAAAGCACTGAAGTCTTTTTGAGTTCCCTCGTAACGACCCTGAGTACCGTTGGTAGCAATCGACTGCTGGTATTGCTGAATTTTGGTATTGTCTCCACCAACAGCGGCAAGGTAGTTGGCAAGCGTCGCGAAAGTGTAGACGCCGCCGTAGTTCGTCTCGCGCTGTTGCTGTTGAGGATTGATATTCATGTCAACCCCGAATTTGATGGTGTGCGACCCACGGGTCCAGGAAAAGATGTCGAGCAACTGGTAGCGGGTAGCGTTGTAGATGTAGGTTCCACTCTTGTTGCCGCCGAGTGTTCCAAAGTCATTGATTGTGATTTCAGCAAGAGTGCTATTGGGCTCTTGCGTTCGATTATCATAAACCCACTGGCCGCGAAGTTCATTCAACATGGAACCGGAGACGACGGTTGTAGCAGCGCCCTTAATCCCCTGGCTGGCGCGGTTGAGAATAGTGTTGTTGGTAGATGCGGCCGTAGTTTGCCCGCTGACGCCGCCGAAATTCAAGCCGTACTGAGCGGCATAAGTGTATTGCAAATTCAAGGTCGTGGCCGGTCTCAGTTGATAGTCAAGCCGCCCGAAGCCGACGAGAGGATTGTTCTTCTGGTTGAAGGTTCCCTGTTGGCTCAGGATGTCCTGCGGAATGGTGACGTTGCCAGTAGGAGTATTGAACTTGACAGTATAAGGAATCGTGACGAGATTTTTTTCCATAGCGGCGAAGAAAAAGAGTTTGTCCTTGCGGATTGCGCCACCGGCGCTGGCACCAAACTGGTGCTGCGAATTGCTGCTGCTGTCATTGCCAAAGGCATCCGGCGAGGTCATGGAACCATTTCGGTTCGAGTAAAAAGCGGCACCATGATATTGATTACTGCCCGACTTGGTAACGACATTGATGTAGCCAGAATTGGTTCTGCCAACTTCGGCGGAGGCTCCATCCCGAATTACCTGAAATTCACGAACGGCGAGTTGAGGGAAGAAGTACACAGATTCGTTGGCACCGCCACCGCGTTGGCCACCCTGGAGTGAATCATTGAAGTCTACGCCGTCGACAGAGATATTGGAGTTGATCGAACGTTGTCCGTTGACGACGATGCCGTTGCGGTTCTGCTCCTGAACCACATTGGGCGTGAGCGGTACGAAGTCGATGAAATTGCGACCCCGAATCGGAAGATCTTCAATTGCACGACGTCCGATGACGAGGCCATTGGAAGTATCATTCTGGTTTACTACTTCTACGTTTGCGTCCACACTGACCTGAGTGCTTAGAGATGCAACCGAGAGGGTGAGGTTGAGTGCTTTGGATTCGCCAACAAGGAGTTCCAGCTTTTGGGCGACCCCTGTCGCAAAACCAGGGGCAGTGGCTTCGAGGCTGTAGGTTCCAACGGGGAGCGAGACGAAATTGAACTTTCCGGTAGCATCAGTCGAAGTCTTACGTTGCAGCCATGTCTGGGTCTCGCGCAATGAAACGGCAGAAGCTTCAATGGGTTTTCCGGTTGCATCCGAGATGCGCCCTTGTAGAGCAGTTCTGCCCGTTTCCGATTGAGCGAGCAAATTGACAAGGGCGCTCAACCCGAGCGCAAAAACCAAAATTAGCTTTTTCAAAAGCCTCCTGAATTGTCCATAAGCAAATACTTATGATTCGAGGCTAAGCTGCACAAGTTGCAACAGACTTACAGAGGTGTTTCGCTTCCGTGAATTGCTGGCAACAATCTGATTACTTCGCTTTCTTCGACGTCTGATCACGATCCACTTCGATCAGATTCTTGACGTTGAAGACCCCGGATACTCCGTTGGCAAGCAGATTGGCGCGATCAGAATCGGCCTTATTGTCAACGATTCCGACCAGGATGACGTTCCCGTTCTTGACGATGATGTGGATTGGATAAGAACCGAGCGGCTCGGTGGTGCCAGCGGGCATGTTCCAGTTTTCAAAGGGGCCGCCAAAAAATGCGCCTCCGCGACGACGGCTGAATTGGCCATTCGAAAGCCCGCCGCCTGGAATGTAACGCGAGAGGGAGGGATCCCGGTAAATGGCGCGGAAAGTAGACCAGCGAATCTTGTCGTCACTGGGCGAAAGCGGAAGAACCTCAATCGTGTTCTCAATTTTGGAAATTCGCTCAATGCCTTTTAGTTCGTTCGCGGCATCTTCTTGTAGGGTTGGACGCATGGCGTAGCCGCCAAGAGTAACGGTTGTGCCTTCGAGTTTGAAAGTCAAAAAATCGAAGCAGCCGTAATAAGGGAGGGTGACAAGCTCCTTGCGAATCTTTTCGATCAGTTCGCTCTCAGTCTTCTGAGCAAGAAGTAGTGGGGTCGCCGCGCTGGCGATAAATAAGTGTCGTCGAGTCATGGCAACCCCAAGTTTATCGATTTTTACAGAATCTTTGTGGTTTGACGAGCGACCAGTTGCCAATCACTCTTTCCCTTTACCCAGACCATGAGCACGCTGAGTGGAAGCACCTTCGCATCGCCTTTCTGGGCATTCTTTACAGTCATCTTGGTTTGCACGACGGCGACCTTTCCATAGATCCGATAGGTGGTGTCTTCCATATGAAGGCTCGTGTAAACCATGTCGTTCGACATCATGGCCTCGATCATCTGGGTGCGGTTCTCCATCTTGGCACTAGAGTGCGAATAGGTGACATCAGGTGCGGTGTATTTCTCAAGCGTGGCTTTGTCCTTCTTGATGACTGCGGTCTTCCATTTTTCGATGGTGGCCTTAAGGTCTTCTTCAGGTGTTGCGGCAAAGGAAAGAACGCCCGCTGCCAGGGCAAGGAGGAGTAATCTGGTTTTCATGCCGTTTAGCTTATCGCAAGGGAAGTCAATTTGGACACGCAGGATGATTTTTGGCGCGGCGTTGACAGCTCCGGGTCTTGCGCAGCGAGCCGTTCGTGGTCCTTATGCGCTGAAGATCGAAGGCCTGGATATGCAGGCTCATGTCGAGCTTTATCGCGCCGATGAACGAAGTTTGCAGCTGTTTTATCCGCTGGCTTTCTCCTCGACACGAATTAGTGTGCTGCGTGAATTTTACGAAGCGTGGCGAACCGGTCTGGAGAAAATGGACTTCTCCAAGCTCGAGGTGCAGGGCAGAATCGACTGGTTGCTTCTGCGGAATCGCGCCGTCGGAGCGTTGGCAAGTCTCGATCTGGACGAGCGAAGGTGGAAAGAAATGGAGGCGCTGGTTGCTTTTGCTCCCGGAATTTGGCGTCTTGAAGAAAGTCGTCAGCGCGTGGATGAGGTAAGTGGGCGCGACGCGGCTGGAGTGTTGTTGAATTCACTCAAGCAGGTGGCTGAGTTGAGCGTCTGGTTGAACAAGGGAGAAGGGAAAAAGCCGTCTGCGACCATTGCGATGCGTGCTTCGCGACTCATAGAAGACATGGAGCTACGACTCAAACTCTGGTATGGGTTTTATCAAGGCTATGATCCCCTGTTTGAATGGTGGGTGAAAGATCCCTTTGAGAAGTTCTCGAGGAGTCTGAAAGACTACTCGGTTCTGCTTCGTGAGAAGGGTGCAGGATTGAAGAAGGACGACAAGGACACAATCATTGGCGACCCTGTTGGTCGAACAGCCATCGAGGCTCAACTGCGGCAGGAGATGATCGCCTACTCGCCAGAAGAGTTGATCGGGATTGCGGATAGGGAATTCGCATGGTGCGAAGTCGAGATGAAGAAGGCGGCGGCAGAAATGGGGCTTGGTGCGGACTGGAAGGCTGCGCTCGAAAAGGTGAAGGGCTTGCACATGGAACCGGGCAAGCAGCCGGCCATGATTGTGAGGCTGGCTGCTGAGGCGATCGAGTACGTCACAAAAAAAGACCTGGTGACGGTGCCTCAGCTTGCTCGAGACAGTTGGCGCATGGAGATGATGACTCCCGAGAGGCAGAGGGTGAATCCCTTCTTTACTGGCGGGGAGATCATCAGCGTGTCATTCCCGACAGACCGGATGACTCATGTCGAAAAAATGATGAGCATGCGAGGGAACAACGAGCATTTCTCGCGGGCCACCGTTCATCATGAGCTAATTCCTGGTCACTATCTGCAAAGGTTCTCCATGGTTCGGCAGCGGCCATATCGAATGTTATTTAGCACACCATTCTGGATGGAAGGTTGGGCCCTCTGGTGGGAGATGCTGCTGTGGGAGCTTGGATTTCCGCGTAGCGCGGAAGACAAAGTGGGGATGCTGTTCTGGCGCATGCATCGCTGTGCACGGATCGTCTTTTCGCTGCGTTTTCACCTTGGATTGATGAAGGCTCAAGAGTGTGTTGATTATCTGGTGGATCGTGTCGGGCATGAACGCGAAAACGCGGCGGGAGAAGTGAGAAGGAGCTTTGAGGGCAGCTATCCGCCGCTTTACCAGGCTGCCTATATGCTGGGTGGTTTGCAGATTCGTAGCCTGCACCGCGACCTCGTGAAAGGTGGAAAAATGACGAACCGCAAATTCCACGATACGATTCTTGAAGGCAACACAATGCCAATCGAGATGGTGCGGGCAAGCTTGACCGGAACTATGTTGGAACGAGATTTTGTAGCAAGTTGGAGATTCTAATGAATGTAAATTGGCATGGCGTCTATCCGGCGCTGACGACGCAGTTTCGTGAAGACGAAAGCATTGACCTTGAGGCTACCGCAGCGCATCTCGAAAAGATGATCGCGAGCAGGATTCATGGCGTGATCCTGTTGGGAAGCGTCGGCGAGAATACGGCGCTCAGCTATGAAGAAAAGCTGCTGGTGCTTCGAGAGATGATGCCGGTAGTCAAGGGACGGATCCCGTTGATGTCGGGAGTTTCGGAGATCACAACTCGAACAGCGTGCCAATATGCAAAGGACTGCGAGAAGATTGGCATCGACGGCCTGATGGTGTTGCCGGCGATGATCTACAAGGCAGACCGGCGTGAAGCAATTGCGCACTTTCGCACGGTAGCTCGCGCAAGCGGACTGCCTATCATGGTCTACAACAACCCGCCCAGCTATTTTGTCGATCTGACTCCCGATTGCTTTGTGGAACTGGCGGACGAAAAGACGCTGGTCGCGATCAAGGAATCCTGCGGGGACCCGCGGCGGATTACCGATCTCAAGAACACCGTGGGAGATCGCTACATCATCTTCAGCGGCGTGGACGACCTTGTGCTGGAGAGCGCGATGCTGGGCGCTGT
>JANXLY010000327.1 GCA_025354885.1 Acidobacteriota bacterium
GGCTCGCGACCCAGCCCAAAAGGGACGCAAAGGAGGCTTCTAACAACGGAAAATCGACTTAGCGAGACTGGAAAAACCGGGGCGGCGAAATGCAACTGCAAAGGGGCCTTGGATGACTGTTGCCATGCATAATTTAGGTTAAATCCACCGCGCTTTTGCAGCGCCTGGCGAACGTTGTGAATCAATGCATCGTGCAGAAACTCAAAGACGTCAAAGAAAGTTGATTTGCCCGATCCGTTTGGACCAATGAATACGCTCAACAAAGAGATGCGGCTGAGCTTGACATCCTTGAGGGTCTTAAAATTCTTTACTGATATTTGCTCAATTTGCATTTGGCGTAAGACTCGAATGTATCGTCAGTCCCAATACAAAAGCCCGCCGGGTTAGCGGCGGGCTTTTGTATCAGCTGTTTGCTGGGCTACTGTTTAGTAGTCCATTTCGGGGCCGTGGCCTCCGCCGCCGGACGGAGCAGACTTCTTCTCCGGGATCTCGCAGATCATGGCTTCGGTCGTCAGCATGAGGCCGCTGATCGAAGCACTGTTCTGCAGGGCAGAGCGGGTCACTTTGGCAGGGTCGATGACGCCGGCGGCAACGAGGTCTTCAAAGATGCCAGTGGCGGCATTGAATCCAAAGTTGGGTTCGTTATTCGCCTTGATCTTTTCGACGATCGTGGCACCTTCGAAACCAGCGTTACCAGAGATCTGACGCACAGGCTCTTCACAAGCGCGCTTGATCACGTTCACACCGATGGCTTCGTCGCCTTCGAGCTTGAGGTTGTTGAGAGCAGCCGAGGCGCGGAGCAGCGCAACGCCGCCACCAGCCACGATGCCTTCTTCAACGGCCGCACGGGTTGCATGCAGCGCGTCTTCGACTCGAGCCTTCTTTTCCTTCATCTCGGTTTCGGTAGCAGCACCGACCTTGATAATTGCCACACCGCCAGCGAGCTTGGCGAGGCGCTCCTGCAGCTTTTCGCGATCATAATCCGAAGTGGTTTCTTCGATCTGAGCGCGGAGCTGCTTGACACGGCCTTCGATGCCCTTGACTTCACCAGCACCGTCGATGATGGTGGTGTTGTCCTTGTCGATCACCATCCGCTTGGCGCGGCCGAGATCTTCGAGCTTGACACCTTCGAGCTTGATGCCAGTTTCTTCCATGATGGACTTGCCACCGGTGAGAATGCCGATGTCCTCGAGCATTGCCTTGCGGCGATCACCGAAGCCAGGAGCCTTGACGGCAGCGACGTTCAGGGTGCCACGTAGCTTGTTGACGACGAGAGTTGCGAGGGCTTCGCCTTCGACTTCTTCCGCAATGATCACAAGCGGGCTGCCGGATCGGGCAATCTGCTCGAGCAAGGGGAGAAGGTCCTTCATGTTGCTGATCTTCTTTTCATGGATCAGGATGTAGGGGTTTTCCATCACGCATTCCATGCGGTCCGGATCGGAGATGAAGTAGGGGCTGAGGTAGCCACGGTCAAACTGCATGCCTTCAACGGTCTGCAATTCGGTGTGCATGGTCTTCGACTCTTCAACGGTGATGACGCCGTCTTTGCCGACCTTCTTCATTGCTTCGGCAATGGTGTTGCCGATTTCGGTATCGCCGTTGGCAGAGATGGTGCCGATCTGAGCGATCTTTTCATCGGAAGTGACCTTGACGGCCTGCTTCTCGATTTCCTTGATCACGATTTCGACAGCCTTCTCGATGCCGCGCTTGAGCGCCATCGGATTGGCTCCGGCTGCTACGTGCTTTACACCTTCACGGAAGATGCTCTGAGCAAGGATGGTTGCAGTGGTGGTACCGTCGCCAGCGATGTCGCTGGTCTTGGATGCCACTTCGCGGACCATCTGTGCGCCCATGTTTTCGAGCGGATCACGGAGTTCGACTTCCTTGGCGACGGTGACGCCGTCCTTGGTAATCGTCGGACCGCCGAACTTTTTTTCAAGAACGACGTTGCGGCCCTTGGGGCCCAGGGTGACTTTAACTGCGTCAGCCAACTGGTTTACACCGCGCAGGATTGCCTGCCGGCTGTTTTCAGCGTAAATAATCTGTTTTGCGGCCATGGTTCAGTTTCCTCTTCTTCCTTACTTTTCGAGAATGCCGAGGACTTCGTCTTCGCGCATGATCATGTATTCTTCATTGTTCAGCTTGATGTCTGAACCGGAATACTTGCCGAAAAGGATGCGGTCGCCTGGCTTAACGTCCAAGGCAACAACTTTACCGTCTTCAAGGCGCTTGCCCTTGCCGACAGCAACTACTTCCCCTTCTTGGGGCTTTTCTTTCGCAGAATCGGGAATGTACAGGCCATTCACCATGTCTACTTCATTTTCCAGGCGCTTGACCACAATGCGGTCGTATAGCGGGCGGATGTTCATCGTGGACAACCTCCATCGATTGTTGATTTGAGTTTATGAAGGCACCAGAAGCGCCTTCACATCCATAGAATTAGCACACTCAGCCGGAGACTGCTAAAAAAATAATGTAAGTCATTGATAAATAAGCAAATAAAGTTTGCTGCCTGAAAGGATGTTCGCGATAAAATTGTTAAGCGGAGCAGAAAACCTTAGTGCTTGCTGCTAAGATTCATGCATGAGATTGTTCTTTTGTGGACTATTTGCTGCTGCCCTGGCTTCGGGGCAGTCGGTAACATCACTTTTGACGGAGAAGCTGCGGGCTCAAATTGAGGCTTACGATGCGCGGATGGAGGGGGTATTGGGAGTTGCCATGATCGACCTCAAGACAGGGGAACGTTGGAGCTACCACGGCAAGGCACTGTTTCCTCAGGCAAGCGCCATCAAGATTCCGATTTTGATCGAGATGTTCCGCTTGCGCGAAGAAGGCAAGCTGCGTTTTGAGGAAATGGTTCGGCTTGACCCCAAGGAGATGGTTGGCGGCAGCGGTGTTTTGCAAACGAGGCTGAAAGAGGGGGCGATCACGGTATCGATTGAAGAACTGGTTCGCGAAATGATTGCTTCGTCGGACAACACTGCGACCAACTGGTGCATCCGGCGAGTTGGTATGGCGAATGTGAACCAAACGATGTCGAAGCTGGGCTTTCTCTCTACTCGCCTGCAGCGGGTGATGATCGATCAGGAGGCGGCCTCGAGGGACGAGGAGAATATTTCGACGCCCGAAGAAATGGTCGAGATTGCAAAACTGATCTTCGACGCCAAGGCTGTGAACGCAAAAGCGAGTGGCGAAATGATTGCAATGATGAAACTGGTAAAAGCCGGGATGCGCAAAGGAGTGCCGCCGGAAGTTGAAGTGGCATCGAAAGTGGGCGAACTGACCGGTGTGCGAACGGAGACGGGGATCATCTATCTGAAAGGGCGGCCCTTTGTACTGGCTGTGATGGGGACCTACCTCAAAGAGCCGCAATCGCCAGTGGAAGCAATCACTCGAATGGTGTTTGAACACTTTCAAAAGCTTGCTCAGGGGAACATTTATGGCAATCTTGGCGTACGCTAAGTAGCATGTCACTCAAAGGAAAACGGATTGCGGTGCTGGTGGATCAGATGTATCAGGAGATGGAAGTCTGGTACCCGTATTACCGTTTGAAGGAAGCCGGGGCCGAAGTGCATCTGGTTGGTGCCGAAGCAGGCAAGACATACGCAAGCAAGGTGGGCTACCCGGCTGTGGCTGAAAAGAGCTACAACGATGTGAAGCCCGAAGAATACGACGGTGTCATCGCCCCCGGTGGTTTTGCTCCTGATTTCATCCGCCGTCACCCCGCCGCGACCACCTTTGTGCACGAAATGGACAAGGCCGGAAAACTTGTGGCAGCTATCTGTCATGGCCCATGGGTGTTATGCTCGTCGCGGATGTTGAAGGGGCGCAAGACCACCAGCTTTTATGCGATCAAGGACGATGTGATCAACGCGGGTGCCGACTGGGTGGACGCCGAAGTAGTTATGGACAAAAATCTGGTGACCTCACGCAAGCCCGACGATTTACCCGCATTTTGCATTGCTTGCATCGATGTCCTGTCGCGCCAGTAAGAGCATATGACCGAAACTGTCATTGCAGTAAAGGGTCTGAAGAAGAGCTATGGTGCGGTCGATGCCGTACGAGGCATCGACTTTGAGGTGAATGCTGGAGAAGTTCTTGGTTTGCTTGGCCCCAACGGGGCAGGCAAGACCACGACAGTTGAAATTCTCGAAGGCATTCGCTCGCGTAGTTCCGGCGATGTGAAAGTGCTGGGCTTTGATCCCGAGCGAGACGCGAAGCAGCTGAAGGAGCGAATCGGCGTTTGCCTGCAGGCAAATAAGTTACCGGACAAGATGAAGGTAAGCGAAGCGCTCGAGCTCTTTTCATCTTTCTATCAGCGCAATATGGAGAAGGGTAAGCTGCTTTCCCGACTGCAGCTCGAAGAGAAGAAAGACGCTTATTATGGAACTCTTTCGGGGGGACAGAAGCAGCGGGTGGCGATTGCGCTTGCCCTTGTCAATGATCCGCAAGTGGTGTTTTTCGATGAGCCCACGACTGGTCTTGATCCGCAGGTTCGCCTTGAAATTCACAAGCTGATTGAAGAGCTCAAACAGGACAAGCGGACGATTATTCTTACCACGCACTACATTGAAGAAGCCGAGCGGCTTTGCGACCGAGTGGCGATTATTGATGCGGGGCGGATCATTGCCGAAGGGACGCCACGCGAAATCCAGTCGCGCACGGTGGGCACGACGAAAATCGAGATCCATCTTGAAGCCGCCATCGGGGTGGAAGCCCTTCCGGCAGACACGATCTTGAGTGAGGACCGGAAAACGCTCACAACCTCAAGCACGCATGCCGCAAAGACGGTGGTGGAGCTTGTGAAGTGGATTGATGCGAACGGTTTGGGCATGACCGACATCAGCCTGAAGAAACCGACGCTCGAAGATGTGTTTATCGAGCTCACAGGCAAGAGGCTAAGGGACTAGCTCATGAAACCATATCTGGCGCACATACTCTCGAATTTGAAACTGACGATGCGGGAACGAAGTGTCTTCTTTTTCAACTATGCCTTTCCGCTGGGATTTTTCTTTTTGTTTGCAACACTCAATCGCGCCAAAGAAACGAATACGATATCAGCAGTATTGACCAGCGTCCTCACCATCGGGTTGTTGGGGAATGGATTTTTTGGTGGTGGAATGAGGGCCGTTTCTGATCGCGAAACAGGGATTCTGCGGCGCTTCAAAGTGGCTCCGCCTGGAGCATTGCCGATTCTTGTGAGCAGCATGATTGTGGGTGTAATGCAATATCTTCCCGTCGTAATCATCATGCTGATTTTGAGCATGGTGCAGTACGGAATGCAATGGCCGGCCAATTGGCTGAGCTTCTTTGTCTTTGTAGTTATTGCCAACTTTTCCATGCGCAGTCTGGGCGGCATCATTGCGGCGGTGGCCAATAGTATGGCCGAAAGCCAAATCATCATCCAGTGCCTTTACTTTCCGATGATGATGTTGAGCGGTGCCACAATACCGCTTTCGATCCTGCCGGATTGGGCTCAGTCGGTTGTGCAATTTATCCCCGCTACGCATCTGGTGAGTGGGCTGCAGAGCATCCTGCTGAAGCGGGAATCTCTACTGGATAACTGGAAACCCGCCGTTGCGCTGCTTGTGACGACCTTCGTGTGTACCTTGATTTCGTTAAAGATTTTCCGTTGGGAGAAGGATGAAAAGCTGCCGCCTCGGGCAAAAGCCTGGGTGTTGGTAGTACTCGCGCCATTTTTTGTGATGGGTGCCTGGAATCTTCAGAGCAAGGAGAACATTACCAAGACCAAGATCCTGGATCGGGAACTCTCGCGCAAGCAGAATGTACTGATCAAGAACGCTCGCGTGTTTACAGGAACAGGGAGCGTGATCGAAAGCGGCAGTGTGCTCATCCGGGATGGCAAGATATCACAGATATTTACGGGAACGGCACCTGAGGGCAAAGCTCTGAATGCTCTTGAGATTGAAGCAGCTGGAAAGACTTTGTTGCCTGGATTGATTGATGTGCACGTGCATTTGGGTTCTCCTGGCGGCAGCTACGAAGATCCGAAAAAGTATCAGGACCTGTCGCTGACAGAGAAGCGATTGAAGTCTTATCTTTATTCTGGCGTGACCACCGTAAAGAGCACTGGCGACTGGGTGGATTCCACGATCAAGCTGCGTGACAAAGGTCGCAGCGGCGAGATTCTCACAGCAGAACTTTATACGGTAGGTCCTTTGTTTACTGCTGTCGGCGGGCACCCTACGCAAATGCTGCAGTATTTTCCTGAGAACATGCGTGCGATTGGCGAGACGCAATTCGTGCGCCTCCCGAAGACGGAAGACGAGGCGCGCAAAATGGTGCGTGATCTCAAGAGCAAGGGTGTTGACGGCATCAAGGCTGTACTCGAGAGCGGCGGAGAGAAGGCACCCATGGTGCGTCTCGACCTGAAGATTCTTGCTGCCATCTGCGCAGAGGCAAAGGCGCAAGGCCTCAGCACGGTAGTGCATACGAGCAAAGTGATTGATGTAAGAGATGCGTTTGAAGCCGGGGCGACAGGGGTGGAGCACGGCAGCCCGGCAGAATTGTTACCGGATGATTTGTTGCGCAAGATGGCAGCAGGTGGTTTTTACTATGACCCGACCCTGAGTGTGTACGATGTCGTCCGGATGTTTGAAGAGCGAGATTTTACGCGTCTCGATGACAGTCTGTTGCAGCAGGCCGTACCGCTCGATCTTATGAGGGGCACACGCAAATCGATTAGCGCGCAAGGGGGCAAGGCAGAGCATTCGACGAAGATGGATATCGCCAAAACCAATCTGAAGCGCGCGCTTGAGGCTGGATTGAAGCTTGTTACTGGATCTGATGCTGGCAACATGCTGATCTTTCATGGGCCAACCGTGCAGCAGGAAGTTGAACTTTGGGTTGCTGCGGGCATTCCAGCCGATCAGGCACTGATGGCTGCGACGCGGATTTCAGCGGAACTGTTGGGTCAAGGGGGTCGAATCGGCAGAATCGAAAAAGGAATGGACGCCAACTTGCTGCTGGTGGATGGCAATCCGCTCAAGGACATCAAGAGTCTGAGCCGTATCTCACTGGTGATGCTGAAGGGAGAACGCGTCGGACGCACTGCACTTCTCAAAGAAGACAATGAGTAGCAACATTTGGGCGGCGGGCGATTTTGCAAGAATTGCTCCGGGTGCCCAGATTGTAGGTGAAATCCTGTGTGATTCGATTCCCGTATATGCGGGGGAGCGAGTGATCGATATTGGGTGCGGGACTGGCAATACTGCGCTGGCGGCTGCAAGGCGCAGAGCCCATGTGGCTGGGATCGATCCCATTCCAGGCTTGCTTGCTAAAGCAAGGGAGCGCGCCAGCTTTGAGGGACTTGAAATTGATTTTCGCGATGGCGGTGCTGAGGCAATCCCCTTTGGTGACTCAACTTTTGATGTTGCGCTCAGTACATTTGGGTTGATCTTCAGTGAAGCCCCAGAGCTAAGCGTGGGAGAAGCGGCGCGAGTACTTCGCCCGGGTGGCCGACTGGGGCTGACCAGTTGGTCCGCTTCGAGTATGAATTTTCGTCTCTTCGAAATTTGTGCAAGGGCGCGTCCGGGCCTGGAGTCAATTGAGGTGGCGAAGAAATGGGGCGCTGAGAGTCAGGCTGTTACCTGGCTCGAAAAAAGTTTCGCTTCGATCCGAATCGAGAAGCGGAATTTCTATCCTCGTGCGCTGAGTGTAGAGCAATGGCTCGCTGGCATGAAGCATTTTCTTGCGCCTGTCTTTCTTGCTTATGAAGGAGCAAGTATTGAGTTGGCAACTGAGCTGGATCGTCAACTGCTGGCCTTGGGGAATCAGTACAATATCGCCCCCGAACAGGGCTTTTATGCTCGAGCGGAATATCTTGAAATTCACTGCCGTAAAGGCTAGTTCCGCAAATATTTGAGTGTTGAGAAGAGCTGCACCACAAAACAGATCACGACCAGACCGGCGATAGCGAGCCCGGCAACATTCCAGTAACGCTCGTGCTTTGGCCTTGTCAAACGCGGATGGCTTGCGATGTAAGCTACTCCAAATCCGCCGGCAAGGCCGCCAATGTGCGCCCAGTTGTCTGTAAATGGAATCATGAAACTGATCACCATAGCCCAGACTGCCGTTCTCGTATAAGCTGCCTTGACGTGAGAGCCGAAACTGGATCGCTCATTAACGCCGTACGCAATCATGGCTCCAATGAGGCCGAAGATACCGGCTGACGCTCCGATGCTTAATGAGGGAGCGAAAAAACTGGATGCCAGAAAGCCGCATATGGAACTCAGCACGTAGATGACGAGCATTTTGCCCGAGCCGAAGGCTTCTTCTGCCTGTGCGCCAAGGTCATAGAGGCCCCAGGAATTCATGCCAATGTGGATCACACTCGCATGCAGGAAGCCGGCCGTGATCAGCCTCCACCACTCACCATGGAAAATGTAGTTTGGCTCTTTGGCTCCAAACAGGAAGAGCGTACTGGCGCTTAAGTCGAAGAAACCGCCCCCGCTAATGTTCTGCTGATTGAACAGCGCCATGGCAAAGTAAAGAAAACCGTTGACAGCAAGGATGTAGATGGTGATCTGGCCATTCTGGGGCAACAGACTGCCGATGGCTCGCGCTGGATCGAGATTTAACCTGAGGGCTGGGGCGAGTTCAAACTCGCAATAGGGGCAAACGCGGTCGGCCCGGCTGATAAAGGCCCGGCAGT
Organism: Acidobacteriota bacterium; assembly: GCA_025354885.1. GTDB lineage: Bacteria > Acidobacteriota > Terriglobia > Bryobacterales > Bryobacteraceae > Bryobacter. Next base: position 8,675 of record JANXLY010000327.1, read on the forward strand.
TCGTACAAATTGGTCTAGACTCCACCATTTGATTGTAAAGTGGGGTGGTATCGATATGAGTTGGAATCGGCAACAAATTGTTGAACTAGTGCTGGCGAGGCTTAGTGAGGCAGCCCCGCAGGCGGCCGAAGAGTTTCATTTGCCACGCACCGTAAAGAGCTTTACGGTCGATGATTTATTGCCCATCGAATTGGCGCAGGCCATTGCGCAAAGCTTTCCACCTGTCGAGAAAATGGTGCTGAAGCACCATCTCGGTGAATTGAAGTACGTTGGTGTGCAGATGAACGAGTACGAGAGCCTGCTCGAAGAAACGATTTATGCGTTTCAGGATCCGCAGGTGGTGGTGGCGGTTGGTGAAATTTGTGGAATTGAAGAATTGATTCCCGATGAACACCTCTATGCTGGCGGGATCAGCGCCATGGTGAAGGGACATTTCCTGAATCCGCACCTGGACAACTCTCATGATTTTGAGCGGAAACGCTATCGGGCTCTGAATCTTCTCTATTACACTGCCCCTGGTTGGAGCATTGAGTATGGAGGAAATCTGGAATTGTGGGATGACGGGCCCAAAGGAAAGCCCCGAACCATCGAGAGCCGCTTCAATCGACTGGCTGTGATGCAGACCGACAAGACCTCCTGGCACAGCGTCAGCCCAGTGCTGCACGAGGGAACAAGAAGATGCGTTTCGAACTATTTTTTTACCCGGCAACCAGTGGACGGGAAGAAGAATTATCATGTGACAAGCTTCCGTGGGCGCCCGGAAGAGAAGTTGAAAGACCTGTTGATGCAGGGGGATAATGCATTGCGGCAGGTTGTGAAAGAGACGCTCGGCGAGTCCGTGTTCAAAAACAAGCACGTCTACAAAAAGGATTGAAAGCATAGTTGGGGAAGCAAAGCGCTTCGTAATTGTGTAAATTAATAAGTTTGATGGCCTTCTCTTCCAAAATCGCGGATTCGATCGTCGAAGTCGGCAAGCTGATGTATCAGAAAGGCTGGGTTGCAGCCAATGACGGAAACATCAGCGTGCGGCTCGATGCCGAACGCATTCTTTGCACTCCAACGGGTGTCAGCAAGGGCATGATGAACCCTGAAGACATGCTGCTGGTTGACCTCGAAGGTCGAAAGCTCGAAGGCCTCCGCGACTGTACGACCGAGATCCAGATGCATTGCACGATTTACAAAATGCGTGCTGACGTGAACTCAGTGGTGCATGCGCATCCGCCGGTCTCGACTGGATTTGCTGTTGCAGGCCGGGCCTTGAACCTTGCGATTCTGCCCGAGGCTGTGGTTACGCTTGGCACTGTTCCGCTCGCGGATTATGGTCTGCCCGGTACTCCCGAGCTCAGCAACCAGCTTGCACCCTACATTCCGAACCATGATGCCCTTTTGATGGCGAATCATGGCGTGGTCTGTTACGGGGAGAGCCTGGAGAAAGCATTCTTTCGCCTTGAAACGGTAGAACACCTGGCACGGATCTCTCTGGTTGCCGAAATGTTAGGTGGTCCGCGACTGCTTCCGCGCAAAGAAGTGGATCGACTGATGGACGCCCGATCCCGATACGGGATTCAATTCCCGGCTGGTGCACAACCTGAGGCACCGATTGCTGCTGAAGACATGATTGCGATGAAGCGCGAAGAGCGTTTTGAAATGACGCGGCAGGAATTAGTTTCGATGCTCGACGAAGTGCTCCGCTCGCGCGGCGTTTTCAGTAACTAAGCAGCCTCAATGTCTTCGAAGCCGTCCTGAGTCGTTGTACCCGGGCGTCTTTTGACTTCGCGGAAAAAGATAATCAGGAGTGTTGCACCACAAAGCAACTTCACCACTTCCAGCGAAGTGTAGGCGTTGTGGAGTGCTCTCAGGCGATTGCGAATTTCCGGTTCCAGATCAGGTGATGCAAAATCAACACTACGGCCGTATCCAATAATCGAGGGAGTGACAAGCAGATGCATGCCTGTGGATAGCAGCACCATCAGGAATGACAGGCCCAGGATCAGTTTCCCTTCCTTGGTTCCAAACAGAAGAATCCCGAAGATCAGCAGGCCAACGAGAATTTGCACGAGCCCCCATCCATCAAACAGGGCACGATTGAATTCTGCCGCTTCATGACGAAAGAGCATACGGAGTTTTTCAGCTCCAAGCAATTTGATGTAGGGTGCCAATTCTCCAGCCGGGTTGAGTAATACATCATTCACGACACGAAAAGAAAAGGCTGCAACTGCGGCCATAAAAAAACTGGCCCCAATCCACATACCGAGCAGGGTGCAAATGAGACGGCGAGTATTCATGAAAACCCTTAGTGTATCGCGTGATAATGGGCGACATGCAAGTTATGGCAACGAATTGGAGCCGCCGCGAATGGTTTGCTTCAGCAATGACCGCAAGCGCGTTCGCCGCGCCAGTGAAATTTCCGCAGAAAATCCGGCTGGCAATCATTGGACAGGATGGCCACTTGGGTGACATACTTGCCCCTTTGCCGCAGTTGCCGGATGTGGAAGTGGTGGCATGCTTTGACACTTCCGCTGGCGCTGTTGACGGACTGAGCAAGAAAAAGGGCATGGAGAAGGCGAAGCCATTTCTCGATCAGGAGAAGATGCTGGATGAGATCAAACCCGATGTGGTGGCCGTTGTCAATGATGATGGGGGCCGTGCGAAGGCTGTGTTGGCCTGCCTGCAGCGCGGGATTCACTGCATTGCAGAGAAGCCGCTGGCAATTCAACGCACCGATCTCAATAAGATCAAGCGCGTCGCCAGGGATTCCAAGGGGCGACTGGGAATGTTGGTTCCGCTCCGCTATGCGCCACAATTTCTTGCGTTGCGCGAAATTGTCGACTCGGGCGAAATTGGTGAAGTTTTGTTGCTGGGTGGCCAAAAGTCTTACAAGCGCGGCGCGTCGAGCCTCTGGAAAAATAAACGATCCAGTTATGGCAGTACGATGCTTTGGATTGGGCCGCATCTGGTGGATCTGTTCTACTTTGCGGGCCGGCAGAAGATGACCGAGGTTTTTTGCTGGCAGGCCAACGTTAAGGACCCAAGCATTGGAGAGCGAGAGAACGTCGTGGGCGCCGTGTTTCGCCTTGCCAATGGTGGGGTGGCGGAAATGCGTATGGACTATCTACGGCCCGACGCAGCGCCGACGCACGAAGATGACCGTTTGCGGATTGCTGGCACCAAAGGCGTAGTGGAATACACGGCAGCAACTGGGGTGACGGTGATCTCTGATTCTGGCAAAGCACGTCGCATCGAAAGTCTTCCTGCCGCTCGTCAGATCTTCGTTGAATATCTGGATTCGATCTATAACGGCAAGCCTGCATCTCTCAGCATGGAAGAGATTTTTCATGTCAGCGATGCAATTCAGGCGGCAGAAGACAGCTCAAAAAATGGACATGCGGTCAAAATTTGATAGCTTGGTGAGTGGAGGGATGGCCGAGCGGTTTAAGGCACCGGTCTTGAAAACCGTCGTAGGGGAAACTCTACCGTGAGTTCGAATCTCACTCCCTCCGCCAAAATTCCGCTAAGAAAGTCAATCACTTAGCAGGGTCGCTTTGTGCCAGCGTGCACTAGCGTGCATTAAAATCACTCTCTCCACGGTTTACCGCCATACATGTAAGCCTTATGAGGACAAACTCTCTAGCGAGCTTGACGTTGCTTCACCCGTTCGTGTGGCTGTTTAGGAGTGCCTCGATCTCGGTATCGGTCTGGACTTGTCCCCTCAGCTGAGACAAAAGTTTAGACACAGTGTTCCTGCCAGCGAAAAAAGCGCTGGACAGAAGGGCGATGGTTTAGCAGAATCGCAATAGTCGGAGAGACGGAAGCGAGCTCTGCTGGAGAGCAACTTGCCGAGGGATCTCCACTCGAAGACTCGTCAAGACGAGATTCATCGTGAAGCAACCTCCCGGCGTAACGATTGAGCTGGGGGAGCGGGCGGCCATAACGGGAGGCGTCCAGGACCCCGGCTTTTCGAACTCGGATTGATAGATCTTCGCAGTTCCTAAAAAAACTCATGCTGGAACTTTCTCGGCTGCCGGCAAGCTGTCGAACTCCGCCGGTGGCTTGTAACCCAAGGCCGAGTGTAACCGGTTGCGGTTGTAAGTTCGTTCCAGGAAGTGATGAATGCCGCGCCGGGCATCGGCCATATCGCGATACTCAACGCGATAAACCTCCTCATGCTTGAGAGTCTTCATGAAGCTCTCGGCCTTGGCGTTGTCATATGGATTGCCCTTGGCGCTCATGCTGATCTGGATTTTGTGGTCACCCAGTAATTTCGTGTAATCGCCACAGGCGTACTGCACGCCGCGATCCGAGTGATGGATCAACCCGGCAGGGGTGCCCCGCTTGTCGATCGCCATCTGCAAAGCTCCCACCGCCAGCTTGGCCTCCAGCGTCCGGTCTAGCGACCAGCCGATCACCAGGCGCGAATACGCATCGAGCACCACGGCCAGATAGATAAACTCCTCGGCCAGCCGGATGTAGGTGATGTCGGCCACCCAAAGTTGATTGCGGTGCGTCGGTACCAGCTTCCGGGTCAGGTTGGGATAGACGCGGAAGCCGTGTTTGGAATCCGTTGTCGACAGGAACTTCTTCTTGCGGATGCACAGCAGGTTGTCTTCGCGCAGGATCCGTCCTACGCGCTTGTGATTCACCTCCCAGTCTTGTCGCTTGAGTTCGGCGGTGATGCGTGGACGGCCGTAGGCCGGGTGCCGCAGAGCGATCCGCTGGATCGCATCCCTCAGCTCGACGTCTTGGACTGCGGGAAACTCTTCTGGGTCGAAACGATAGTATGTAGCGCGGCTCAGGCCTGCCAAGCTGGTCATTCGGGTGGTAGTCATCGGGCTGCCCCTTTCCCGTTCTTCCCTGATTTTCCGGCAGAGGGCGGATTGGCTGTTTCCACCTGCGACTTCCGCAGTTCTTCGATCTGTCGCAAGCAGCCTTTTAAAAAATCAATCTCCATGGCCTGTCGGCCTACCTTGCGTTCCAGTTCAGCCACCTCTGTTTCCTCCAACCTTTTCCGGCCTTCGCCGGAAAAGGCCGAGGTCGGCCGCTTCTCGAACTCCCGCTTCCACACCTGTAGCTGGGTCGGGTTTACTTCCAGCTCCCTTGCTACCCGGCCAACAGGTATTCCCGTTTGCAGTCGCTTGATCGCTGCCAACTTGAACTCCCGCGTAAACTTTCTTCGCGTTTTAGCCATGACTCAAATTCTCCTATCAGAATTTTTATGAGTCTAGACTCGTGTCTCATTTTTTGGGACAACTCCAAAAACCCGTTAGACAGAATCAAGATCGGAAATTCTGCTAAACTCTGTTTCACGCCTTTTCGTAGGCGCCATGAACACCGATGGATGAAACCGCCTATCATCAGCCCCATGTAACTTTAACCATCAAAACTAATTCAGGATGGCCATGGCTATGAAAGGAGAAACGAATCTACTTCCAGACAATGTTTCGGCTCCTTCTGAATCGCTTCAGAAGTTTACACAGAAGCCCAATCGCGTTTTCGCTTGGCTAAGCTGGCTGCTGATTGCCTGCCACTACTTGACTTGGCTGAAATTCCTCCCGGGCAGCTTTTGGCTCGATGAATGTGGCACTGCATGGATCGCCCAAGGATCTTTGAGCGAGGTCCCGCAACGAACTCTTCTGTTGCTCCACGCTCCACTCTTTGGTGCAATTGCCACCGTTGCCGCTGCTATCGGCGGAATCAACGAAGTTGCGCTCCGACTCCCGTCCTGGATTGCCGTAGGCATCTCGATTTATGTATTTTCGCGAGTCGCCGATGAACTTTTGGAGCCGGATACAGCAAGGATTTCCCTTGCCATATTCACCGTTTGGCCAATTGTGTCCTACTCCGCCGCCGATGCAAGGCCCTACTCCTTTGCCTTGGCAGCTCTTTGCGGCTGCTATCTCTTTTTTCTCCGAGCCCTTCGCTCCGACCAAAATCGCGAATACGCTGGATTTTGCCTTTGTGCCGCAACCTTGGTTCATCTTCATCTCCTCTTTGTCTATGTGATGGTTATTCCAATTGCATTTCTACTCGTCTTCAATTTGCCTTCAGCCGGCCTTCACAGAAAGAAGTGGCTCCTATCGGCCATTTCAGTGCTCATTCTACTTTCTCCGCTCGCCATGCACTATCGCGTCATGTTCACTCGGGGCAGCAGCTATTCCTTCTCACCGATACCAGCTTGGTCGTCTCTGCAGTCCATGCTATTGCCAGCTCGGCCAATGCTTTTCTTCTTGATATCAACCGTCCTCTGCGCCGGATTTATATTGCGGATAAAACTCAACTTTTCTCAACGCGACTGATTCAGCTTGGCCTTCTCACTCCTTGCTGGACTCTTCCCTGTGGTGCTTTTTTTCGCATTTTCCCGCTTGACAGAATCCAGGCTCTTCGTTCCGCGCTATATGATTCCTGCTGTTCCCGGTTTAGCTCTGTTCTATGGCTGGGTCATTGGTAGATTGGAGCCAATCGCAGTCCGTTACTACATCGGCGTCGGAACAATGGCCATGATCCTGTTCGCCCAGTGGATGATTGGGAATTGGAACCACGAAAATGATGACTGGCGCGGAGCATTGAATCGTGCGTCCGTACTGAACAACGGAGACAATTCCGCCCTTGTACTGTACACTTCATACGTCGAGTCGGCATCTCTCGAAACCCTCAACAAGCCCGAACACCGCGCTTACATTCTTTCTCCCTTGGCAGCTTATCCGGCGAAGACAACCCACATAGTTGCGTTGCCACTCGATACCGACGTCGCTTCAAGAGCTTATTGGGACAGTGAATTCCGGCGAACCGTGCAGTCCTGCGAAAACTTCACGGTTATCCTCCGCGCCTATTTTTACCAGGCCTGGTGGAGTGACTACTTGATCCGCTACGCGAACGAACACGGCTATCGACTCGCAAACAAGGAAACTTTTGGCAAAGAACCTTATATGCAGCTCCTTCATTTTGTTCGATAATCTTTAAAAAAAAGAAGTTGCTTGGGACCAGCGCTCCCTTTTCAGGGGCCGAATCGAAGGGAAATTTGCCCAAATCCTGAAAGATTCTTCGCAACATGGCACCCCATTTCGGCTTTGGGCCTAACGGCTCCACAGGCTGTACAAATAGCTTCAACCAGGAGCTGATTCGATGCAGTAAGTGCGGTGCCTTCTTGCCCTTTGCATGGATACTCGAGATACTCAAACGGGTCTGGTTGGCGTGTCGTGTACGGTGGGCGATTGCCTGCTGGAACAGTGGCCAGGTCGTGATCGCCTCGCCATGAGTTTGGTCAGTTCCCATGCGCGTAAAGATGCTCGACCAGTTGTAAATCAACGCCACGATGCGGGCCATCAAGTGGCTTCGCTTCAGATCCTGCGTCGTGAACCCGGTCCAGCCCCATTGATTTTTCAGCTCGTCAAACGGGTTCTCGGCACCGGCGCGATCCCGGTAGCTTTGGGCTACGGCGAGGAGATCCCGCTCCTGCCAACTGGTCACCAGCACGGCATGTTCATACCATTCGCCCCGCGATGAACCACAGCGCTGCCAGGCAAACTCAGTTACGCCGGGTAGGCTTCTGCTTCGAGATCCTTCTTGAGCTTGCGTCGCAACACGATCACTCTGCGCGCCGCCTTCCAGCCCTGTAACTGCAACTCCTGTTCGACCCCCTCCCAGCCCTGTCCCGCGTTACGCCATCGCAAGCTAAAGCAGTTTCCATAACGGGAAACGTCTCTTCCATGTGGGTGAGCGTGCCGGCATCACTGACGGATTCGATTCGGCAACTGGCCAATGGTAGGAATCAGATAGCTTCCCTCTCCTCGATCCTTCTTTTTCATCACCTTCGTTGCGGATCCCCCAGGGTCCGGATTAGCGTTCACAGAGTTTTTAGAAATCTTTTCAGCCAAAAATACCATATATTTCGCACTTCTCCTCCCTGAACTGGGAAAAGTCCTTCCACCGGCTTGCTACTGTGTGACCGATGGAAAATCTATTTCAAGAAACGCAACCGATCCAGGATCAGCCCACGGAAGAAACTCCGCAGCCGACCCAACACATTTCCGCCGCCCGCCTCGCCGCTAACCGTGCAAACGCCCACAAATCAACCGGCCCACGCACCCCGCAAGGCAAACTCCGTTCTGCTTCCAACTCCTTGCAGCACGGCCTCTACAGTCTCAAGAACTTCGATAGCTTCATCCACGACAATGACCTCGCCCTCACTGTCATCACCAACTATCTCGAACAATTCAACCCAGTCACGCCCACCGAGCACACCCTCGTCCACCAACTCATCCACCAGCAATTGCGATTCCTGCAAATGGAATACCTCTTCAACCAGGCCATGAGTTTCCGAGTCGAGCAGATCCTCAAAACACCGGTCCCCTTCCTGACCCAAATCATGCGCGAACTGGATCGCCTCCCCGCCCGCATCCAGCGCACCATCAAAGCGATCCATGTCGAGCAAAAGCGTCGCCTCGATCAGGATTGGGAAATCGAACCTATCGCCGACCAGCCTCCTCTCCCGGAACGAAGCAAGAACGAAGTCTACGCCGCGCTCGTCACCAACGAAGGAGTAGTTGCCATGGACTCACTGCCAAAAACAGACTCAATTCCAAAAAATGAGGAAACGAAGCCAAATGCAACAAAGATCGACGGCCACCTCCTCTTCCGCATTTTCGCTGATCGCGTTCTCAATAAATACCAACAACTACCTCAAGAAAAACCAGAAAACGAACCCAAACCCTAGACGACAACCAGCCCGGGTCAGTGGACAAACCACGCCGCGCACGCTCTTTGACATCTCTAACCATCTCGATTTGCACCTCAAAGCCCAAATACCCGAAGCACCACCCCGATGGCGTCTTCGGGTTCCGTCATGGGAGCTTGTCTTAGAAACAAGTGCGTGGGCGAATGCACCCAAACTTGGCGGCTTGAGCAATTGGTCCGCTAAGCGAACAAGCCTGGCTATCAGTTCGCAAATAAAGAGAATTTTGGCTAGGAACCTCATATGCAGCTCCTTCATTTTGTTCGATAATAAAATTAGTCGAAATGTTTACTCTCGCTCCATTCGTAGCCGCAGTACTTGCTCTGGTTGCGATGATTGCGTCTGTAACGGACATCCGCAGCCGTCGTATTCCCAATTGGCTGACTGCCGTCGGCTTCCTGGCCGGATTCTCCTTGAACATTTTTCTTTATGGCCTGCCAGGCCTCAAAAACGCCAGCCTCGGCGTTGGCATCGCTCTCCTCGTCTATTTTCCTCTATTCTGCGTCAAAGGCATGGGTGCCGGCGATGTAAAGCTCATGGCCGCAATCGGAGCTCTCGTCGGTCCGGGAAACTGGCTAAGAATCTTCATCTTCACTGCTCTCATCGGAGGTGCTATAGCTCTTGCTCTAATTCTGTACCGTGGTTTTCTCAATCGAACCCTCCACAATGTGGGCTATATCCTCATGAGCCCCTTCCGTGGACGGCTCCCCTACCAGGACAATCCGCAGTTGGATGTCACCAGCGGTGCCGGTCTCAGCTTGCCGCACGGGGCCGTCATCGCTCTGGGAACATTTCTTTTTGTTTTCGTGAGCTTAATTTAAAGTTATCGGCACCTATACCGATAGATGGAATGTGATGATGCAAAATGTCCTGACTAACGAACGCTACCAGCAATTGTTTCCACCTGCCTATTTGCAGGCATTTGTGTACTTGCAACTGCTCGACTTCCTGACAACCATGATCGGCCTCCGGCTCGGTCTGAGCGAAGCCAGCCCCACCGTTCGTCCGTTTATTGAACCACTTGGCATGGGTGCCGCTGTCGGAGTCTCCAAGTTGATTGCTTTCAGCTTGGCTGGCGTTTGCCTCTTGACCGGCCGTGAACGCATTATCAGACTCATCAATTACTGGTTCGCAGTCCTCGTTGTCTGGAACATGATGCTCATCATCATTGTCCTCACACGCGGCCTCAACTAGTACATCGGCACAACTAAGATTATTTGTACCCGGGTCCCTGCCTCCGAGCGCGTTGCAGGGCGCATTTTCCATGATGCCAACGCTTCAACGATCATCTGCCCAAACCCGGAATCGTCCTTCCCCTCCTGTTTCATGCCTTCCAGATCACCGTAGACATTCAGATAGCCAGAAAACAGCATGGGTGCCCGTTTCAACGTTACACTTCTCGGCACTTCTTCCGTTTGCTGGATCAATCGCTGCAAAGGAGCCAAAGTAATAATCGGATACGGCGGCAGTACCTCTTTGGGGCTGGACAACGAAATAACACCGCCCACCTGTTTCGGCGCCAGAGCACCCACGCGCGGAACGCAATAATGCATCACCCATTCCTTCGACCAGCCTACCTTCAGATACACCGTATACACCGGATCGCCTTGCAGCAAGTCGCGAACCAGCGGTAGAATCTGTTCCACTCCACTCTGGACAATCGTCACATTATGTCGTCCGTTCACCGGATGCACAATGCGAATCGGGGCAGACACCTCTGTTATGGCGTTCCCGTCTGTCTTTCCTGTATCCGTCCCTTTTGCAGAATCGGTCTTTCCGTTAGCACCGGCGATTCCACTCCTTTTCTCTGTACCTATGCTTGCTTCAAGCGATTTTGAAGACCCGCTAGATACCCTCGGACCCCCATCCACAGTAGACGGAACTTGAGTCTGCCCCCCGACCAGCGCAGTCCCTGTGCCTCCTTTGGGCGGCAAAATTGCTGCCGGCAAAGTGATTGTTTCTCTTGCCGGTATTGGCTTGCTACTACTCACCACCAGATTCGCCGGGTTCTCAACTGTAGGCCCTCCGGCACTCACCGCCTGCTGATCTGCTGCTTGAATCGTCTGCATCGGAATTGGAGCTGTGTAGACTGGCAGTTTGGGGACTAAGTCATTCAACTGCTTTGGCCGAATTGCAATTGTCGACCCCATCATCTGTGGAGGTTCCGGCAACGGGCCCGGGTCGTTAATCTTCGGCATCGAACGTGTTTTCTGGATAGAACCCACATCAAAAACCTTCCGCGGTTTTGGAGGGGTTGGGGCAACCATCGTAATTGTGGGCATCGCGAGGTCCGGCAGACTCGTCGGTTCAGCCTGCATAATTAAAGGCTGTAAAATCAAGGCGGGAACGTTCTGAGGTCGGGAGGCCTGCTGCGATGAAATCGCCATCGCTGGCGCAGCCTTCGCCTCGGTCGGCGCTTTTGTGTCGGAGGGCTTGGCCGCACTCACGCTTTTGGCTTTCGATTCCAGAGGCTTGATCTTATCCTCAGGGCGGCTCTGGCTATGAATGGGCAGTTTCAACAGGAAGACACGCTGTACTACCAGAGGCTGATCTGCCGTGTGCTCCATTCGCATCGGCCAACGGGTGGCCTGCTCAAGTCCAATGGCTAACACCGGTATCAGCACGGCATGGATAAAAACAGAAAAGCCTAATCCCTTCCAAGGCACTCTCCTGTCTTCAAGGAATGCAGATTGGAAGACTTCACCTTCGTCTTCAATCGCCATATCGAATTATCCCCTCAGTCATCAACAATAACGGATGGCCCTTCCAGCGCCTCTGCAATTCTATTCCACGCTCCTCAGGGACTCAACCCTCCACCAAGCGGCAGCAGCAGTGAGTATAACGCCATTTGCAGTCGGTCACCATCACCGGATGCTATCCCAGGCCGAACCCTTCACGATGGGCCGCATTAGGTTACACTGAGTGGTTTCGAGCCTCAGCCGCAACTACAGCAGGAGCAAAATGAAGATCACCGGAATCAAAGCCTATCGAGTCGAACTCCCTCTCCATGAGGGCAGCTACAAGTGGTCCGGAGGCAATGCTGTCGATGTATTTGACTCAACCGTTGTAGCGATCACCACCGACGCCGGCCTGAGCGGTTATGGAGAAATTTGTCCCCTCGGGCCTGCCTACCTACCTGCATATGCAGCGGGTGCCCGCACTGGCATTGCTGAACTCGCACCTTCCTTGCTAGGCGAAGATCCCACAACACTAGCCAACTTAAACCGGCGCATGGACCAGCTCCTGCGGGGCCATCCCTACGTCAAGTCTGCTATCGATATGGCCTGCTGGGACATTCTCGGGCAAGCCACAGGGCAACCCGTTGCAACGTTGCTCGGTGGCCGCTGTGGCGACGATATCGCACTCTATCGCGCGATCTCACAAGACAGCCCAGCGAACATGGCTGCCAAAGTAGCAACCTACCGCGCCGAAGGCTACACCAAGTTCCAACTCAAAGTGGGCGGCGATCCCGACACGGATATCGAACGCATCCGCGCCGCTGCAAAAATGCTGCAATCTGGCGACACCCTGATTGCCGATGCCAATACCGGTTGGACCCAGCACCAGGCAATGCGCGTTGCCGATGCCGTGCGCAACGTCGACGTATACATAGAGCAACCCTGCATGAGATATGAAGAGTGTCTTGCGGTGCGTCAGCACACCGACCGCCCGATGGTACTCGACGAAGTCATCGACGACATCATGATGGTGCTGCGCGGACATCGCGATCAGGCGATGGACGTGATCAATCTGAAGATCTCAAAAGTAGGCGGGCTCACCAAGGCTCGCCAGATTCGGGATCTCTGCCTCTCGCTCGGCATTGCCATGACGATCGAAGATTCCTGGGGCGGAGATATCGTAACCGCTGCCATTGCGCATCTGGCCCACAGCACGCCGCCGGAACTGCTCTTCTCGTCCACAGACTTTAACAGCTACGTGACGGTCAGCATTGCCGAAGGCGCACCGCAACGAGTCAACGGGCGCATGGCCGCTTCAACTGCTCCAGGGTTAGGCGTTCAACCGCGCCTCGAAGTTCTTGGCAATCCTGTTTTCACGGTTGGCAAGCACTAGAGATCCATGCCAGGTTAGCAATCATGCCCGCAAAGTTTGCCGTCTTCCTCACCCTCGCGGGCTTCAGCCTTTCTTATATCGCAATCTGGCTGTCTTCCTTGCGCCGGTCGCAAAGCGGCAATTCCGCCTGGCCCGCCCCCTCGATGCTTCACATCGCAACTGGTTTCGTCACAAACTTTTTCGACACACTCGGCATCGGTTCCTTTGCCACAACCACAGCCATCTTCAAATTCAGACACATGCTGCCCGATGAACTCTATCCTGGAACACTCAACGTCGGCCACACGCTCCCAACGATCTTTCAGGCGTTCATCTATATTGCGGTGATTGAAGTTGACACTACAACCCTGGTGCTCCTCATCAGCTGCTCCGTCGTTGGTGCGTGGTTCGGTGCTGGATTTGTCGCCGGACTCTCGCGACGTGGAGTGCAGATTGGCATGGGAGCCGCGTTGATCACTGCGGCCGTCGTCATGCTCATGAATCTGCTGCAATGGTTTCCCGTTGGAGGCACTGACTTACAACTCAGCGGTTGGCGCCTGGCAGTGGGCATGGCAGGCAATCTGATTTTCGGCGCAATCAGCACGCTGGGAATCGGCTTCTATGCACCCTGTATGACCATGGTCAGCTTGCTTGGATTGAACCCTGCCGCAGCATTTCCGATCATGATGGGTTCCTCTGCATTCCTGATGCCGGTCGCGAGCGCACGCTTTGTGTGGAGCCGAATGTATTCGGTTCCCGTTGCACTCGGACTTGCCGCAGGGGGTCTGCTTGGAGTGCCGCTGGCAGCCTTTGTCGTGAAGTCATTGCCGCTGACTGCGCTCCGCGTCATGGTCATCGTGGCCGTACTCTACGCCGCAGTGATGATGCTACGCAGGCAACCAGAACGCGCGTAAACCAAGCAGATGCCGCTGCGTCTATTTGAAGCGGGCGACCGCAAGACGCGCATAAGCGCGCTTGGCTGCATTCAACGCGCGAGCAAGATCCAGATCCTGCTTGGGCGACAGCAATCGTTCGTTGGCGCGCTTGAGCGCCTCTTCGGCACGAGCAACGTCAATCTTGTCCGGCGCCTCGCATGAATCCACCAGCACCCGAACTTTATTGTTCGAGATCTCCACCCAGCCGCTGCCGATCGCCAAAACGTGGCGCTTGCCTTCCATCACGTAGGTCAACTCACCAGCTTCAATCTCGCTGATCAGTGCGGCGTGACCCGGAAGAATGCCAAGCATTCCTTCTGAACCAGGAATCTGGGCTTCGGTGGCATCGTTGCGGACCACCAGTTTTTCCGGTGTCGCGACTTCAAGTGTAAAGGTAGACACGGCTTAGGCCTTCTTCAGTTTCTCAGCCTTCTCGATGGCCTCTTCAATCGTGCCGACCATGTAGAAAGCCTGTTCCGGAAGATCATCATACTTGCCATCACAAATTTCTGTAAAGCCCTTGATCGAATCTTCAAGCTTCACATACTTGCCTTCAAAGCCCGTGAACTGCTGGGCCACAAAGAATGGTTGCGACAGAAATCGCTGAATCTTGCGGGCACGAGAAACAGTGAGACGGTCTTCTTCTCCAAGTTCATCGATACCGAGAATGGCGATGATGTCCTGCAGGTCTTTGTAGCGCTGAAGGATCTGCTTGACGCGCTGCGCGCAGGCATAGTGCTTCTCGCCAACGATCAGCGGATCGAGAATGCGAGAAGTAGAAGCGAGCGGATCTACTGCAGGATAAATTCCAAGCGAAGCAATTTCACGAGACAAGCTGGTCGTCGCATCAAGGTGCGTAAATGCGGTTGCGGGTGCCGGATCGGTGTAGTCGTCGGCGGGCACATAAATCGCCTGCACCGAAGTGATCGAACCCTTGCTGGTAGACGTGATGCGTTCCTGCAAGCTGCCCATTTCGCTGGCAAGGTTGGGTTGATAACCAACGGCGCTGGGCATGCGGCCGAGCAACGCCGACACTTCAGAGCCTGCCTGCGTAAAGCGAAAGATGTTGTCAATGAAGAGCAGCACGTCGGCGTTTTCTTCGTCGCGGAAATACTCTGCTACAGCGAGGCCCGTGAGGGCTACCCGAAGGCGCGCACCTGGAGGCTCGGTCATCTGTCCGTAGATGAGAGCAGCTTTGGATTTCGTAAAGTCCTTGGGGTCGATTACGCCAGACTCCTGAAATTCCAGCCACAAGTCGTTGCCTTCGCGAGTGCGTTCACCCACGCCCGCAAATACCGAAAAGCCACCGTGCTTCATCGCCAGATTGTTGATGAGCTCCATGATGATGACGGTCTTGCCTACGCCAGCACCGCCAAAGAGGCCAATCTTGCCACCGCGGAGATAAGGCTCGATCAAGTCGATTACCTTGATGCCGGTTTCGAACATCTGAAGTTCGGTCGACTGTTCGTCAAAGGTGGGAGCCGAACGATGGATCGGAGAAAAGTGTGTGGCATTGACCGGACCCATTTCGTCCACCGGCTGCCCGATGACGTTGAGCACGCGGCCCAGTACTTCGCGCCCCACCGGCACCGTAACAGGGATGCCGAGAGACTCTGCTTTCATGCCGCGCACCAGGCCTTCGGTCGGTTGCAAGGCGATGCAGCGCACACGGCCTTCGCCAATGTGCTGCGCTACTTCCGCGATGATGTCGATCGGGGCGGGCGTGGTGTAACCTTCCGAAGTGATGCGGATGGCCGTGTAGATCACGGGAATCTGACCTTCGGGGAACTGAACGTCGATGGCAGGGCCAGCGACCTGAATGATTTTGCCTACGACAGTTTCGACAGTTGTGGACATAAGTTGAATAACTCCGATTTAACCCAAAGCGGCAGCGCCGCTGACGATTTCAATAATTTCTTTGGTAATGCTGGCTTGGCGGACGCGATTCAGATGCAGCGTCAGGCCTTCAATGACTTCAGCCGCGTTGGTCGTAGCAGCATCCATCGCCGTCATACGGGCGGCATGTTCGCTGGCTGCGCTCTCCAGCATGGCCCGGTAGATGCCGGTTTCAACATACTTGGGCAGCAGGGTCTGGGCCAATTTCTCGGGCGGCTGCTCGTAAATGTAGTCCGTCGTTTCTTCACTCTGCGGAACGGCAAAAGGAAGTAATTGCGTGACATTCAGTGTCTGAGTCATCACGCTCGTAAATTCGTTGTAAATGATATAGACAGCGTCTACAGTTTCTGCTTCGTAAAGACCAATCACTTTACGCGCAATCACAGCAGCATCGGCAAAGCGCGCCTTGTCGACCACTCCGATGTGCTCTCCGGAGATCTTCATTTCGCGACGAAAGAAGAAATCGCGCCCCTTGCGCCCGATTGCTTCGATCTGGAACTCAACCTTGGGATGCTCGGCAATAAAAACCTGACCGGCTTTTGTAATGTTCGAATTGAACGCACCGGCCAGACCGCGATCACTGGTTACAACCACCAGCAGGATTCGCTTCTGTTCCCGGACGGCAAGCAGCGGATGGCTGACTTCTTCGCCTGCGCTCACAACTGCGCCAGCTACATCGGAAAGCATCTGCGTATAAATTTCCGAATAAGGACGCGACGCCAGCACGCGCTCTTGCGCACGACGCAGTTTCGCCGAAGCCACCATCTTCATGGCTTTCGTGATCTGCTCCGTGTTTTTTACCGACCGTATCCGGCGGCGTAAATCGATAAGGCTAGGCATGGCCGAGTGTCTTCCGGACTATTTCTTTCCCTGTTCAGCGACAAAACGATCCTTGAATTCTTTGAGAGCCGCATTGATCGTCTTCTTCAAATCATCACTCAATTCGCGCTTCTCGCGAATGTCTTTCAGAATCGACGGATGAGCATTCTCAATCCAGGTATAGAGGCCCACTTCAAAGGCACGGATCATGTCGAGCGGAAGATCGTCAATCATGCCGGATGTACCGGCGTGAACGATGAGCACCTGCTTTTCCACCGGCAATGGAGCAAACTGTGGCTGCTTGAGCAATTCCACCAGACGGCTGCCACGATTGAGCTGCTGTTGCGATGTTTTGTCCAGATCGGAACCAAACTGCGCAAAGGCAGCGAGCGCGCGATACTGGGCAAGGTCGAGTCGCAACGAACCAGCTACCTGACGCATCGCCTTGATTTGAGCAGCACCGCCAACGCGGGAGACCGAAAGGCCTACGTTCACAGCGGGCCGAATGTTTGAGTTGAACAAATCCGATTCGAGAAAGATCTGACCGTCGGTAATCGAAATGACGTTGGTAGGAATGTAAGCCGAAACGTCACCCGCCTGCGTTTCAATAAACGGTAGTGCTGTCAGCGAACCGCCACCCAGTTTGTCGCTCAACTTGGCAGCACGTTCCAGAAGGCGCGAGTGCAAATAGAATACGTCGCCGGGATAAGCTTCACGACCGGGAGGACGTCGCAGCAAAAGTGAAATTTCGCGATACGCAGCAGCATGCTTCGACAAATCGTCGTAGATGCAAAGCGCGTGTCCGGAGTTGTCACGGAAGTATTCCGCAATAGCGCAACCGCTAAACGGAGCAAGATACTGCATCGCGGCGGGGTCGGAGGCAGTTGCCGCAACCACGATCGAATACTCCATCGCACCCTTGTCTTCGAGGGTCTTTACCACCTGAGCCACCGTCGAGCGCTTCTGACCAATCGCGACGTAGACACAGATCATGTCTCCGCCCTTCTGGTTCACAATTGCATCCAGCGCAATGGCAGTCTTGCCGGTCTGACGGTCGCCAATGATCAATTCGCGCTGGCCACGGCCAATCGGGATCATCGCGTCAATACTCTTGATGCCGGTCTGCATCGGCTGCTTCACAGGCGAACGGTCCACCACACCAGGAGCCAGACGTTCAATCGCATTGAAACTGTCGGTGAGGATCGGGCCCTTGCCGTCAATTGGTTCGCCAAGCGCATTCACGACGCGGCCAATCATTGCCCTGCCAACAGGTACGGACATGATGCGGCCGGTGCGGCGAACTTCATCGCCTTCCTTGATGCCCTGCACTTCGCCCATCAATACGACGCCAACCTGGTCTTCTTCGAGGTTCAGCGCAAGACCGGATACTCCGGAAGCGGGGAACTCAACGAGTTCACCGGCCATCACCCTTTCAAGACCATAAATGCGGGCGATACCATCGCCCACGCTGATGACAGAGCCAGTCTCTTCTACATTGACTGCCTGGTCGTAATTTTCGATTTCCTGACGTAGTACGCGCGAGATTTCGTCTGCCCGGATTTGAGCCATATGTCGTTTCGTTTCCTAAAAAATTATGCCGTTAACCGGCTCTTCAACGCGATAAGCTTACCGCGGACAGAGCCATCGTAAACTGTCGAGCCCACCCGGGCGATTACACCACCGAGCAAGGCCGGATCCAAATCAAATTCGCATCGAACCTGCTTGCCGGTCACTCGCGAGAGTTCACCGCCAATCGCTGCCTGTTCTTCCACACTCAAGGCAACCGCAGTGGATACCTGCGCTCTGGCAATGCCTCGGCGTGCATCTACAAAAGCTTCTACATTCTTGCGCAATACCGGCAGCAGCGAAGGCCGCCCACGGTCGATTACGACAAAGAGAAAATTTCGCAGAGTCTTGCTCATCCCCGCCTGCTCCACGATCTTGGCGATCACTGCTCGCTTGCGCGAACGCGAGACAGCCGGCGAGTTGAGGATGTGCTTGAAATCAGGAGCAGAAGCAACCATCAAATCAAAGTTACGCAATTCCGCTACAGCCTGTTCAGGGCTCAAGGGCGGATCCGGTGAAAACAGGATCTGCACCAGAGCATTGGCATAGCGCCCGGCGAGTGCTTCAGACATCGTCTACCGAGCCTCCTGTTGCTTCATGTCTGCGATGAAAGCCTGCACCAGCGAGCTTTGCGTGCCGGCATCCGTTTGTCCGGCAAGCCGCGCTTCGGCAATCTCAATTGCCTTTGCCGCCGCAAAAGAGCGCAGTTGAAACTGAGCCACATTCGTGAGGTGGCCGATCTCGGTTTCACGCAGGGCAGAAACCTTGGCCAGCATACGCAGCGTCTGTTCGGCGATTCGTTTACCTTCTGCATCGCGCTCCGCCAGACTGCGTTCGCGGATTTCACGGATCTCGGCATCAAAGTTTCCAAGTTTTGCGGTAAGCGCCGAAACCTTTGCTTCGGCAGCCACAACAGTGGCCTTCGATTCAGCGAGGTCTTTCTCAATCGAAGTGGACCGTGCCTTCAGTACAGGAACCAGAAACTTCGAAACCAGATAAATAAGGGCCGCTGCCAGGATCCCGAAGTTGATCCATTTATAAACAATGCTCGGTTCAGCATGTGCTTCTGCTTCTTCTGCCGCACGGGCAAGCAAAGCAAATATAGGTAGGAGTGACGCAACGCGCAGCATGTTAATTTTTGCGACTCCGCAGAATGCTCGCAACAACTTGATCCGCAATCCCTGCCGCCTCGCGCGCCAGCATCTCTTTGGCCTGATCTGCTTCAAAAGCAATCTTGCCTTTCGCCTCATTGATCAGTGCGTGGTTCTCTTCGCGGGCCTTGCTCACCGCAAGTGTCTGATCTTCAAGCAGTTTCTTGCGCCAGGTTTCCTGTTCCTGATAAATCTCCGTGCGGGCCGCGCGCAGCTTCAAATCATATTCGGCTACTTTTGTTTCAGCTGCAGCCAAAGCGGCTGTCGCCTTTTCACGGGCACCCTGTGTCTCGGCATAACGATCTGCCAGCACCTTTTCCAAGGGCTGAAATAGCGTCGTCTTGAGGTACCAGTGCAGCAGTACGACGACAAAGAATGTTGGCAGGGCCTGAATGAGGAGGGCCCCTGCGCTTTGGAGCATCTGTTCCATGGGTTTTTAGGACGTTTCGAACGAGGAAAGGCTTTCGAATCTATTACTAATGAGGCCTGACCGCAATATATAAGGCTATCAAATCAACTGCCAGACTGCAAGATTTCTTGTCTGACCAGAATATCTGACCAGAATTTTTGTCTATTTCTGATACAGCCCCGCCAGATCCCACTTCTCGATCACTTCTTTCCCTAGTCCACCCACCTTGTCAGAACACGAGTTAAAATATTCTTTCGCCTTAGCTTCGTCAAACTTCACATAGCCCTGTTTCGGCTGATACAAAATGATCGAACTAGGAAACGGATATGCAGTCCAGCTCCCCGGGGTTGCCCGCGCTGTGGCCATCTTGTCGCTGTACATTTCCTTGCGTACGAGTTGAGGATGCGTCGCCTGCACCATAGCCGTCTCATTCCAGCCTGCATGCCCGCCGTCTTCTCCGAACACTTTCAATGTAAGATCCCCGCAATAAGTCCACCAGTTCACAATCAAGGTCCGAACCCGCTCACTCCGACCCACTTCCTCCGCCACAGCATTCAGCGCCGCTGTGTTCCCGCCATGTCCATTGACGATGATCAGGTTTTTCATCCCGTGCCGCGCAAATCCTCGTAGCAGATCCCGCACAAAGAGCCGATAAGCCTCATCGCTAATCGTGATTCCGCCAGCAAACGCTTCCAGGCTACCGGTGATTCCGTAGTTCAGCGTGGGAGCGACCAGCGCATTTAAGCTCGGCGCAATCCGTCGGGCAATCGCCGTCGGTACTGTATTGTCTGCCCCGTTGTGGGTAACCCCGTGTGCCTCAAGGGTCCCCGTCGGGATCAGCACCGTATTGATCTTTCCGGGAACCAGATCTTTGAATTCCATCCAGTTCAATTCATCCACTTCCCGCGTCCGCGGGTTCTGCGCCAGAACGGTCAAAGCGACAAAGAGTCCAACCAGGATAATTCTCATGTTGGATCTAAGATAACCGATGACTATTCGGAGTCGGGCAAGGAGCTATCGATGACCGCGTCGGCCATAAGCCCGATCCGACTGTAAATCTCCTGCGTTTCCTGCTCGTTCGGATGGATGAATTCAATGGTTGCCATTAAGTGACGCATGAAATGCGAAAGTTGTCGACTGGTGATGGCCATGCCCTTGTGGACCTGATCGACCGGCCGGCCAGAGTAACGCACCGGACCATCCAGTGCGGCTGAAAAAAACTCAAGCTGCATCGCGAGGAGCTTTTCCATAGGAATGTGTCGGAAATAGGGCTCCAGTTCTGGATCCTTGAGCACCCTGTCGTAGAAACGGTCGACGAGCATGGCGACTGCGATTTCTCCACCGATGCGATCATATAGCGTCCTCTGATTTGAATTCATATATTGCCGCCTTAAAAGATGCTCTCAACAACGTACTACCGAACTGCAGAATACAGCATTGCCCACACTCACACTATGGCTATTGATTTTCATTCTGAATCTCCAGCGCAGCGCGAAAACCATCCGTTGCAAATTGACGGCCTTCCCGATCAATGAGCAATGCTTCCACGCCTTCCGCACGGGCAAGCGCCAAACCCTTCTCCGGGCCCAGGATGAAGATGCCCTTGCCCAGCACCACACCCTGCTCAGCGCTTGGAGCTAGCACGCTCACTGCGGCTGCGGCAGTGGCAGGCCAACCAGATCGAACATCGATAATGTGGTGATAGCGAACGCCGTTGACGATACGGAATCGCTCATAATCGCCGGAAGATACGAGCGCCTGCTGCAAGGGTTCGACCGTGCCAAGTATTTGGCCACGCGCCTTTCTCGGGTGCTGGATGCCCAGTCGCCAGGGCACTCCATTTCGAGAGCCTGACACACGAACATCACCGCCACCATCCACCATGAAGTTGTGAAACCCAGCCCGCACCAAAACACCACTGGCACGGTCTACCGCATAGCCCTTTGCGATGCCGCCAAGACCAATGCTCATCGTCGGGCGCGGGAGATAAATCCAATTCCCTTTGATCACGATGGCCCGATAATCAACACTAGCGCGAGCTAGGGCAACAGCCTTTTCCGTGGGGGGCCTGAACTTGTCGTCAAAGTTCCAGATTCTGCCCATTCCGCGCCAGGTGATATCGAAGGCACCTTCCGTCTTCTGGCTATAAATAATACTTCGCTCCATCAGTTCGCGTAACTCTGCGGGCACCTCAACGGGGTGAAGACCAGCCGCCGCGTTTACCTGAGAAATTGGAGAATCCGGCTTCCATTCGCTCATCAGCGCATCAATGCGGCTCAACTCCCCATAAGCCTGGTCGATCGCCGCACGAGCTTCTGCCATTCGCATTTCATTACAAACTTCAATCGTCCAAATTGTCCCCATCAGAGGCCTGCTCAAGCGGACTGTTCCGGACGTGTTTTCCCGAGGTACATAGCGCAGCCCAAACAGCAGCCCGGCGACAGCCAGTGAGAGTGCGGTCCTTCGCCAAAGAGCTGCCATGACAAAGCTACAAAGCAACTGCGATGCCAAAGTGGATTTCGCAGATTGGCCCTGAACTTGCCATTGATTTTGTTCAGGCAGAACCCTATTAACCCATTCCTACCATTTCGAGGGCTGAACTCAGGCACTTCCACTCTTGTCTTGCCTCATTGTGTGGGTGATGGTGTGGAATTTCACCCAGGACGGGTGGGGAAATGCCCCAACATACTTCAGCAATCCCTGCATAAAGGGGCGCAGCAATGAATGAGTTTCTGCTTGCTGGCGGCATCATGGGCGCAATGGGTGTTTCGCTGGCAGCAGTCCTAGCATTCGCCGACAAGAAACTCTATGTTTTCGAGGACCCAAGGATTGAAGCTGTAGATGCCTTGCTGCCCAAAGCGAACTGCGGCGCTTGCGGATGTGTCGGCTGCCATGACTTTGCAGAAAAGTTAGTGAAGGGCGAGATCGCTCCGGGCAAGTGTTCCGTTAGCAGTCCTGCCGGAATTCTGGCGATTGCAACCCTGCTGCAAGTGGATCCCGGTGCAGAGGAAAAGCGTGTTGCCCGCCTTGCCTGTGCAGGTGGGCCGCATGTGGCAAGACACCGGGCTCAATATGTCGGCCTGCCCACCTGCCGTGCCGCAGCGTTGGTAAACGGCGGGGCCAAGGGATGCAGTTGGGGTTGCCTGGGCCTCGGAGATTGTGAGCTGGTTTGTGATTTCCATGCAATTGAAATGAACTCACACAGCCTGCCGGTTGTTAACGAGTCCAGGTGCACGGCTTGCGGTGATTGCGTGGACGTCTGCCCCAAGCAACTCTTTTCGCTTCACGTACAGAGCCATCACTTGTGGGTTGCCTGCCGAAGTCTGGCCGATGGCCAACAGGCCGAAGCGGATTGCGAAGTCGCCTGCACTGCCTGCGGCCGCTGTGCCGCAGATGCACCCGCTCTCATCCAGATCATAAACAATCTCGCCGTAATCGATTACTCTCAAAACAAACTGGCCACCGCAGCGCCAACTCAGCGCTGCCCCACAGGTGCCATCGTGTGGTTTGAAAAAGACTTGGGCCCCTTAAAAGGTGCCGAAGCCAAACGCATTACCCGCCACACTCCTTTACCGGTGTCTCTGGCTGACCTGCCTGTTCAAGGCTCAAATCGTTCTTTCAAGGATATGCATCTATGAGCGCAAATCAAACTTTTCCCTTTCCAGGTGTAAGGCAGGCCATGGACGGCAATACTGCCGTCATCATGTGCGAACGGGAATCCACCGACGCTGCTGGCGCTTACCCGATCACGCCTTCGACGCAGATGGGCGAGTACTGGGCCGAAGAAGCGGCCAACGGCCATATCAACATTTCAGGCCGCCCTCTGATTTTCATCGAACCAGAAGGCGAACATGCCGCTGCAGCTGTGACTGCGGGCCTGTCGATGACCGGTTTACGCGCAACCAATTTTTCCTCCGGCCAGGGCATCGCTTACATGCACGAGTCCCTCTATGCGGCGGTCGGTAAGCGACTTACTTATGTTTTGAACATGGGTTGCCGTGCCATGACTAAGTCCACCCTCAACGTGCACGCTGGCCACGACGATTACCACTGCATCGACGACACTGGCTTCTTTCAGGTCTTCGGCAAGAGTGCACAGGAAGTGTGTGACCTCAACATCATTTCGCACAGGATTGCCGAACTGGCCCTGACCCCGGGCATCTGTGCCCAGGATGGCTTTCTGACCACGCACCTCATCGAATCCATTCTTCTGCCGGAACGCGAACTCATTGCCAGCTATCTGGGCCGCCCCGATGACATCATCGATACCCCAACGCCCGCCCAGCGCATCCTCTATGGCCCGCGTCGCCGCCGTATTCCAGAACTGTGGACCGTCGACAACCCCGTCATGATCGGCACGGTGCAAAACCAGGATTCGTACATGCAGAGCGTCGCCTCGCAGCGCCCGTATTTCTTCGCTCATATCGCCAGCATTACCGATCAGGCGATGGACGCTTTCTATGCCCTCACTGGTCGACGTTACCGGCGCGTTTCCACTTACAAAACCGAGGATGCGGATTACCTCATTCTCGGCCAGGGCAGCATGCTCGTCACCGCCGAAGCAGTAGCCGACTTTCTGCGAGAAACCCGCAAGATCAAGGTCGGAGTCGTCAACCTGACGATGTTCCGTCCCTTCCCGGGAGAGATGCTGGGCGGATTGTTGCAAGGCCGTAAAGGCGTGGTTGTGCTCGAACGCGTTGACCAGCCACTCGCCGAAGATCTTCCTCTGATTCGCGAAGTGCGCGCAGCCCTGAGTCGCTGCATAGAGAACGGCATTTCTACAAACGGCTCCCCCGTTCATGAACACTATGCCAGCTACCGCAAGCTCGAAGACCTGCCACCCCTCTATTCGGGGTCCTTCGGTCTCGGCAGCCGCGATCTGCAGCCGGAAGGCCTCATCGGGGCGATCGAGAACATGCTCCCCACTGGCGGTCGCCGCAAGTTCTTCTACCTCTCAATCGACTTCGTCCACGACAAGCCCTTCACTCCCAAACAGGAAATTCATCAGATCCAGGTAGCCGACGCCTACCCTGGCTTGAAACAGTTGGCTGTGCACGGCAGCGAGAATCCGGATCTGATGCCCAGGAACAGCATCACTGTCCGCTTCCATTCCGTCGGAGGCTGGGGTGCCATCACCACCGGCAAGAATCTTGCGATGACCCTCTATGAATTACTCGGTTATCACATTAAGGCCAACCCCAAGTACGGCTCAGAGAAGAAAGGCCAGCCCACTACTTACTATCTGGCAGCCGCCCCGGAGCCGATCCGGATTAACTGCGAGTACTTCCACGTCGACGTTGTTCTTTCGCCCGACCCTAATGTTTTCCAGCATTCCAACCCGCTCGCCGGCCTGAAGCGTGGCGGCGTCTTTGTCATGCAAAGCAGCCTGACGGATCCACAGGAAGTGTGGGCTCAAATTCCAGAAAAGTTCCAGCGCATCATCCTCGACAACGAAATTCACTTCTACTATCTGGACGCTTTCAAGATCGCTCGTGAAGAAGCGACAGACACGGAGCTTCAGTACCGAATGCAGGGTAATGCCTTCCAGGGTGCTTTCTTCGCCGCATCTCCCTTGATGGCGCAGTCAAAGCTGAACGAACAGGAGCTCCTCGAAGCAATCCGTGCCCAACTCGAGCACAAATTCGGAGCCAAGGGTGCCCGCGTAGTCGAAGACAATGTTCGCGTTGTGCGACGCGGTTTCGACGAAGTAAAAGAAGTCCTTGCGAAACAGTTGCAGGCTGCGCCTCCGGCCCTCCGCAAGGTGGCGGATGTACCACTCGTGCTCCAACGTCAGCCAGCCAGTTCCACGCCAACAACGGACATTCATCGCTTTTGGGAACAGACCGGCAGTTTCTATGCCAGCGGTCGCGGCGATGACAATCTTGCCGATCCATTCATCGGGCTCGGCTTCATCCCCGCAACCACTTCCATCTTCCGCGACATGACTGGCGTGCGTTTTGAGCATCCCGAATGGGTGCCAGAAAACTGCACAGCCTGCGGTTCCTGTTACACGATCTGTCCGGACAGTGCGATTCCAGGCCTCGTAAATCCCATTCTCTCTGTCTTCGAAACTGCCGTCAAAAGACTGGTCGCCAGCGGCAAATCTACCAGGCATCTTCCCAAAGCCATCCGTGCCCTCGAACCCAAACTCAGGGCTCGCCTTGGTGACGGATTGGCCCGGCCCAATGTCGGCAGCAGCCTCGATCTGGCCATCAGGGATCTTCTCGCTTCTTCCCCCACCGAGTCCACAGAGCTTCCCGAACTGGCCGCTGAATTGAACGATCTCCGTGCCACCCTCGGCGACTTTGCATTCGCCACGCCAAAATCCTTTTGGACAGCAATGGAGCGCTCGAACAAAGGCTCCGGAGGACTCCTCTCTATTACTGTCAACCCTTACACCTGCAAGGGTTGCATGGAGTGCATCAAAGTCTGCAATGACGACGCTCTTCGACCTGTAACTCAGACACCGGAATCGGTAACCAGGCTGCGGCGCAATTGGGATCTATGGCAATCGCTGCCAACGACTTCGCCTGAATTCATTAAGATCGACAATTTGGACGAAGGCATCGGCGTTCTTCACACCCTCCTTCTCGACAAAAAAAATTACATGGGCATGGTTGGCGGCGATGGAGCCTGCCTCGGTTGTGGTGAAAAAACCGTCGTTCATCTCTTCGTAGCCACGGCAGAGGCGCTCATGCAGCCTCGCGTTGCGCGACAGATCAAGAAACTCGATGACCTGATCGCCCGTCTCGATCAGCACATCCGCTTGAAGCTAGCCGATACACTCGACCTCAGCGACCATGGCCAAATCGCAAGTGCTCTCGATAACCTCAAGAACGCCGATGTCACACTCGCCAGCCTTTCCGAGAAACTCGATGAGCGTCATGCTGGCAAAACGATTGATCCAGAATGGCTGCGCTGGGCCTCTCAGTTAGTCGCAAAACTCAAGCACCTGCGCTGGCAATACACCGATGGCGTCGGCAATCGCGGTCGCTCCAGCATGGGTATTGTCAACTCCACCGGCTGCACTTCCGTGTGGGCTTCCACATACCCGTTCAACCCTTATCCATTCCCCTGGACCAATCATCTGTTTCAAGATTCGCCTTCGATGGCGATGGGCATTTTCGAAGGTCACATGTCACGCATGGCTGAAGGCTTTGCCGCAGTTCGCATGGCGGAAATCGAACTCGAAAGTGGTTATCGCAAAGAGAAGCACGCTGAATTCTTCACTTACTTCAACTGGAAACAGTTTACGGATCAAGAGTTCCACCTCTGCCCGCCCGTCGTCTCCATCGGGGGTGACGGAGCAATGTACGACATCGGCTTCCAGAACCTCTCGCGCATGATGATGTCCGGCAAGCCGATCAAAGTTCTGGTGCTCGACACACAGCTCTATTCCAATACAGGCGGCCAGGCTTGCACCTCAGGCTTCACCGGCCAGGTAAGCGACATGGCCCAATATGGCAAGGCCTTCAAAGGCAAAGAGGAAGTTCGCAAAGAGATCGCCCTCATCGGGATGGCTCATCGAACTTCTTACGTCATGCAGGGAACCAGCGCGAACACCTCTCACTTGATCGAATCCTTCGTCGAGGGACTCAACGCCCGAATTCCCGCTCTCTTCAACGTCTACAGCCCCTGCATGCCCGAGCATGGTATCGGTGACGACCTCGCGGAACACCAGAGCAAACTGGCCGTCGAATCACGCGCCTACCCGCTCATTCGCTACAACCCTGAGAAGGGGGAACTGCCCGAGGAATGCTTCAACCTCGAAGCTAATCCCGAAATCGATCAGGACTGGCCCACTTACACTCTCAATTTCGAAGATGAAAACGGCCAAACCGGCAAGATGGAAGTCCCCCTTACCTTCGCCGATTTCGCCATTACCGAGGGCCGCTTCCGCAAGCAATTTCGAACTGTTCCCCGCGATGCCTGGAATGACAACATGATTCCCCTTGTCGACTACCTCGCCCTTGCCGAAGCGGATCGCGAAGGCAAATTTCCTTACATTTGGGCCGTCAATCGCAAGAATCGCTTGATCCGCGTTGTGCCAGCAGAACCGCTTGTCCGCTCCTGCGAAGACCGCCGTCATTTCTGGCGCATGTTGAAATCGCTGGCCGGCCTGCGTCCCACCGTAGATACCGCAGCAATTGCCGAACAGGCTCGCAGCGACTTCGCTCAGGCGCTCACGGCTCAATTGCTGGAGATGGCCGCAAGCGGGAAACTCCTCGCGGGCGTAGTAACTGCGCTTCCTCAAAAACCGCTCGCACAGATTGAAACACCAACAGTACCCGCACCCGCCGAAGCGTCGGGCGTGGCCTGGATCGAATCAGACCTCTGCACCTCCTGTGATGAATGCGCCCGTATCAACAAAAACATCTTTGCCTACAACGAGAACAAGCAGGCCTATGTCAAAAATCCAAAGGGTGGACCATTCCGCGATTTGGTGAGGGCAGCTGAGAAATGCACTGTCTCAATCATTCATCCTGGACAACCACAAGATCCAACGGAGAAGGATCTCGAAAATCTCTTGCAGCGGGCAGCCAAATACAACTGATGCTCATGGTTCAAGAAGCATGAATATCTTCACCACAAAACGGCTATGGCGCGGCATCCACGTTCCAGAACACAAGGATCAGACTTCCTCGCTGCCCATCCGTCGGCTGCCCTTCCCTCCAATGCTGATCGTTCCACTCTCGCAGCACGCCGGCAAACCCGCCAAAGCAATCGTGCGCGAAGCTCAGGAAGTGGTTCGTGGAGAACCCATCGCTGAAGCCGACGGCTTCATGAGTGTTCCCATGCATGCGCCCGCAACGGGACGCGTCGAACGAATCGCTCCCGCCTCCAGCGCCAAGGGCGATCTCACAACTTCGATCTTCATCAAACCCTATCCCGGCGCCAGTCAGGAAGTGCTCTACGGAGCTGACCAAGATATCGAACGCATGACCCCAGCCGAGATCGTTGCAGCAGTTCAGGCAACTGGCATCGTGGGTCTAGGTGGAGCTGCCTTCCCAACGCATGTGAAATTACGTGTGCCTGAAGGCAAGAAGATCGACACCGTAGTCGTGAACGGTTGTGAATGCGAACCCTATCTCACAACCGACCACCGCGTAATGGTCGAATATCCGCGTCAGGTCCTGCACGGCACTCGCGTCGTCATGCGCGCAGTAGGCGCGGGCAGGGCCATTGTCGGCGTAGAAGACAACAAACCCGACGCGCTGTCCGCCCTGAGCGAAGCCAACGCCGGACGCACTGACATCACGATCCAGGCCGTCGCCGCCAAGTACCCGCAGGGTGCTGAAAAGATGCTTGTCAAGGTGCTGCTGGGTCGCGAAGTTCCTTCAGGCGGCCTACCCTCCGATGTCGGAGTAGCAGTCTTCAATGTAGCCACGCTCGCCCAGATCGGTGACTTGCTTCCAAACCGTCAAGGCCTGATTGAAAGGGTGGTTACTCTTACCGGCCCTGCCCTCACAAAGCCAGGCAACTACCTCATCCCTCTTGGCACGCCTCTCCGCTGGGCTCTCGAACAGGCGGGCTGCACCAGCATGGCCACTTCCGTAATCCTCGGCGGACCCATGATGGGGGCCTCCATCGGCTCTTTCGACATCCCTCTCACCAAAGGCGTCACCGGCGTTCTCGTCCTGACCCGCAATGAAACAGAAGCCTCGTCTCATATCTATCCGTGCATCCATTGCGCCGCCTGTGTCAACGTCTGCCCGATTCATCTCGATCCATCACACCTTGGTCTTCTTGCCAAGAAGCAGCGCTACGAAGAGATGGAATCGGTCTACCATCTCAACGACTGTTTTGAATGCGGCTGCTGTAGTTATGTATGCCCTGCACACATCCCGCTGGTGCAATACTTCCGGGTCGCCAAACAAATGAACCGCGAAGAAAAGGCCCGTCAATGACTGCCCCCACTGCAACCATTCTCGAAGTCCGCAGTTCTCCGCACTTGCACGGGCCACTCTCGGTCGACAAGATCATGCGCAACGTGGTCTACGCATTATTACCCCTCGTCGCTTTCGCAATCTGGAGCTTTGGCCTCAGTGCTGCCTTAGTCCTGGCCGTCACCACACAAACCTGCATACTTACGGAACATCTCGGTTGCCGCCTTTCAGGCAAATACTCCACGGTCAACGACTACAGCGCCGCCATCACCGGCCTCCTGCTGGGGCTCACGCTTCCCCCTGGTTTGCCGCTCTGGATGGCTGCAGTCGGAAGCTTCATTGCCATCGCACCCGCCAAGCTACTCTTCGGTGGCCTCGGTTCCAACGTATTCAATCCCGCTCTCGTCGGCCGCGCCTTCCTCCAGGCAGCCTTCCCCGTTGCGATCTCCAGCTACACTCCGTCTCTTTTCCAAAATCGCTTTACCGAATTCCTCCCAAGCACCTTTGCTATCCCACTCATGAAGCCAGCAAAGCTGATCGACGCATTTAGCACTGCAACCCCGCTCGTAAATTGGAAATTCGACCACATCCCTTCAGACCCCTGGCCTATGTTCTGGGGCCAGCGCGCTGGCTCCTCTGGCGAACTACCGGGCTTTCTCATCCTTCTCTGCGGAGCCTATCTCGTCTACCGCCACATGATGGACTGGAGAATCACCGCCGCCATGCTGAGCACTGCTTTCGCTTCAGGAACAATTTTCTACTTAGTCAACCCCACCGCTTATCCTTCTCCGTTCTTCGTCCTTTTCACGGGTGGCCTCCTGCTCGGCGCAACATTCATGGCAACAGACCCTGTGGCCTCTCCTGTTACTCCCCGAGGTATGTGGATTTACGGAATCCTCATGGGCATCCTCACAGTCTTGATCCGCAATTTCGGTGGCCTCCCCGAAGGAGTCATGTATGCAATCCTCATCGGCAATGCACTCTCCCCGCTGATTGACAGACTCACTCCCCCCCGCCCATACGGCTCGAGAAAAACTGCAGGTGCCCAGTGAAAAGTATCGGCATGATCCGCTTTCTTGGTATCGTCTCGCTGCTTTGCGGCGTGCTGATCGTCGGCATTGGCCTCATCACCAAAGATCGCATCAAAGTCAATCAGGACACCATTCTTAGGGACTCTCTCGTTCAGCTTTTGCCAGGCATGACAAAAGAACTCGTTTACGAAATTCGTGATTCCGGCGAATTATCGATTTCAATCGAGCAGGACTCCAGGCGCAAGCACTTCTTTGCCGGGTATGACGCAAATGAAAAGCTCCTCGGTCTTGTCATCGAAGCCAATGAGCGTGGCTATGCCGACACGATCACCACCATGTATGCCTACTCGCTCGCAAGTAAATCCATCATCGGCTTCACCGTCGTAGAGTCCCGTGAGACGCCCGGCCTCGGCAACAGGATCGGGTCTGACCCGGGCTTCCTCGCGAACTTCAAAAGCCTCGACACCACACACCCGATCGCGGTCGTAAAGCACGGCACGAAAACCAAGCCTTGGGAAATAGACGCGATCTCCGGTGCCACAATTTCTTCCCGTGCCGTCGGCCGCATGCTCGCTGCCAGCGTACAGGAAATGACTCCGGTGCTGGAGCGCAACAAGGAACGAATCGAACGAGGCAACTGATGCAGACTACCCCTCCCAATCCTTTCATCAACGGCCTCTGGCGCCAGAACCCAACCTTTGTCCAGATCCTTGGCATGTGCCCGACACTGGCTATCACCAACAGCGTCAGCAATGCAATAGCCATGGGCCTGGCAACCGCCTTCGTCCTCATCTGCTCAAACGGCCTCATCGCCCTGATCCGGAACCAGGTACCTAAACAAGTGCGTATCGCAACTTACATTGCCATCATCGCCACAGCTGTAACTAGTGCCGACTATCTCGTGAAAGCAATCAGCATCAGTGTTTACAAGGCGCTTGGCCCATTCATCCCGCTCATCGTGGCCAACTGCCTCGTGCTCGAACGCGCCGAAGCCTTTGCCTCGAAGAAGCCCGTAATCCCCTCTATTCTCGATGGTGCGGGAATGGGGCTCGGCTTTGCCTTTGGTCTGACTTGCCTCGGAACCGTACGTGAAGTTCTCGGGGCTGGCACCTTCCTCGGCATTCCGCTCTTCGGACCTGATTTCGAGCCGTGGGTTCTCTTCCTGCTCCCCCCGGGGGGCTTCATCTCTCTTGCCATCTGGCTGCTGATTTTCGCCAGCATCCAGGACCGCAAACAGCGTAAGCAAAAACTGCTTACACAGATTCAGCCTGCAGAGGCACGCTCATGACCGACTCACTCCTTCATATCTTTCTCGATGCCTTCCTGATCAACAACTTTGTCCTTTGTGTCTTCCTCGGGATGTGCTCGTTTCTTGGCCTCTCAGGCAAAGTCTCCACCTCATGGCGCATGGGCGTCTCCGTCATCTTTGTCATCACAGTGAGCTCGATTCTTTCCTACTTCACAAACATCCTCCTGGTCGCTCTACACGCCGAATACCTTCGACTGATCACGTACATCATCATCATCGCCGCCACCGTGCAACTTACTGAGATGTTCATCAAAAAGAAGAGCCCCACACTCTTCCGCGAACTCGGCATCTATCTGCCGCTCATCACAACCAACTGCGCCGTGCTCGCAGTTCCACTCTTTCAGACAGCTCGAGGCTACAACCTGATTCAGAGCATTGTCTTTGCCATCGCGGCCAGCGGCGGCTACTGCCTGGCCATGGTTCTTCTCTCGCTTGTGCGAGAGCGCACCGAACTTTCTGACATCCCAAACCTGGCGCGCGGCACAGCACTTACGCTCGTACTCGCCAGCATTCTTTCTATGGCCTTCATGGGCTTTGCCGGTATGGGAGCTGCTAAATGACCTGGCTTGACGCCTTCTGGACGCTACTGCGTTCTAGCATCGGCATGTTTCTGATCCTCAGCCTCTGGATCCTCATTCAGCGATTTGTTCGCCACAGCTCCGGGTGTCAGAACCCCGATAAAGACGTCCTCGATTTCATGCTGAACGGCTGCGGAAGCAGTTGCTCCAGCAAAGGCCTTTGCCATTCCGATCCAAAGCGAGAAACAAAATGAGACTCTCTGACTACGACATCAACACGATTCATTCGACTACCCTCCAAAGCACGGAGGTCATCACGCCTGAGGATTCAGAAGCAGAAGTGCGACATCTGGTCCTCCGCTTCGACGACGAGCCCTTTCACTATGTCGAAGGGCAAAGCATCGGCGTTCTCGCCCCCGGCCCATATGAGTTCGGCAACAATCACCACTTTCGTCTTTATTCCATCGCCAGTCCCAGCCAGGGCGACGATTACCGTGGCAATTCGCTCTCCATCTGTGTCCGTCGTTGCTTCTCGATCGACGACATCAGCGGCGAGCGATACCCGGGCCTCGCCTCCAACTACCTTTGTGACGCCATCCCCGGAGACACAATCAGCATCACTGGTCCTTATGGCCTGCAGTTCAAGATGCCCGAAAACGAGGACGCCAATCTGCTCATGGTCGGAGTCGGCACCGGCATCGCGCCATTCCGCGCTTTCGTCAAGAATATTCACAAACGAAAGGGCGGTTGGAAAGGAAAAGTCCGCTTGTTCTTCGGCGCCAGAAGCGGCGTGGAAACGCTCTATCTGAATCAACTTCGAAGCGACCTGGCACTCTATTACGACAAGGCTTCCTTCCAGGCCTTCGAGGCCGTCAGCCCCAAGCCTCAAAACAACGAGCCACCAGACCTCCATCGCTGCATCCTGGATAACGCTGTTGAATCCTGGCAGTTGATGCAGGACCCAAAAACCTACGTCTACATCGCCGGCTTGGTTGAGGTGGGCCGAAGGTTTGAGCTGGCAATGGAAATCCTTGCCGGCGGCAAAGAAGAATGGCAGGACACCAAAGCAAGCCTCATCGCCTCCGGCCGTTATGCCGAACTTCTCTATGAATAGTCAGACCAGCCCTCAATTCAAGCGACACTAGTGGAATGTTTGAATTGACCACGCTGATGTGGGCGGTGTTCTTTGGCGGCTACTTGCTGATCGCACTCGCCGAAACCGTCCACATCAACAAGGCCGCTACAGCCCTCGCTACCGGGGGCACACTCATCTTCATGGCGGCCAGCCGCCCTGGCACCCACTTCTCCGAAGAGATTACTCATTTAGGCGCAGAAACCATGGGTGTTGTCGGCTTTCTTCTGTGTGCCATGACCTTGGTCGAAATTCTGGTCAATTTCCAATTCTTCGACTGGGTTCGCTACAGGCTCCTCAAGCTCGGCCTCGGCAATTTAGGGCAATATTTCGCCATCACAATCTGCACCTTCCTCTTTTCTTCGATACTCGACAACATGACAACTGCGATTGTCATGCTGCGTATCGCCGCTATGTTCTTCCGTGGCCATGCCCTGTTTCTGACAGCCTGCGCCATTGTTTCTGCCGCAAATTCTGGCGGTGCCTGGTCGCCGATCGGCGATGTCACAACATTCATGCTCTGGGCTGCCAAAAAGTTCACGGCCGGGCAAGTGGTGCAATCCACTCTGCTGCCCTCGCTCGTTTCGTTTGCCGTCGTGGTGGGTCTGCTCAGCCGCGGGATCAAGCCCGCCGATGATGACGATACGGGCGACGTGATCACCGAAATGCACTGGTCTCAGTGGGCCATCATCTCGCTCTGCCTCGCCTCCTTCACCGGGCCATTCTTCGCAGTTCAGGCCGGTCTGCCGGCCTTCACCGGCCTCATGCTGGGCCTCGGCTTCGTCTGGATCGCACAGGAAGTTTTGCGTAGATTCCAGGTGCACCAATCCAGCCTGATGGACAAAGGTATTGAAGCGTTGATTCAGAAAATCGACATTCCCTCATTGCAATTCTTCATCGGAATACTCGCCGCAGTTACGGCACTCCACATGGTTGGAGCCTTACACAGTCTCACCCGGCTTCTCTACGGAGAGGGCGAACAACGAACTCTGTTCGGCCATACCATTCTTGGCTTGAGTTCCGCCATCTTCGACAACGTACCGCTCACAGCCGTGGCCATTCAAAGTTTTGGTGGAACCGACGAATCCCTCTGGGCACTACTGGCCTTCACAGTCGGCACCGGTGGCAGCATCCTCGTAATTGGCTCGGCGGCCGGAGTTGTAGCGATCGGGATCATCGACAAGCTACGCGAAGAGCACGGTCCCGGCCGCGTAGCTGCCCTCTCTTTCGGTGCCTACGCGAAAGCAGCGGCGCTACCCAATCTGCTCGGCTTCTTTGCCGGCATTGCCACTTGGTGGCTCATCCACCGCTAAACTTGCCAATCCATTGCCCTGCGTCTCGTGAAACAATAACAGTCCATGTCGTCTCCCAAGCTTCAAACAGCGGCCTCCCCTACCGGTGCCCAGCCAGCCATGCAGTGGGGTCTCCTCACCCTCCTCATCATCGCCGTCTTCGTCAACTACATCGACCGCGGCAACCTCAGTGTCTCCGCAGCCAAAATCTCCGACGAACTCAAGATCACCCCCGCCATGATGGGCCAACTCTCCTCGGCCTTTTTCTGGACCTACGCCCTCTGCCAGGTCCCCGCCGGCTGGCTCATTCAACGCTACGATGTCCACCGCGTCTTCGCCATCGGCTTCCTCCTCTGGTCTCTTGCCACCGCGTTCACCGGCCTCGCCACCACCTTCACCATCCTCTTCGCCTTCCGTCTCCTCCTTGGCATTGGCGAATCCGTCGCCTACCCTGCCTTTTCCAAAATCATCGCCAAAGACTTCCCCGAAAACCAGCGCGGAAAAGCCAACGGCTTCATCGACGCTGGCTCCAAACTCGGCCCCGCACTCGGCACTCTCATCGGAGGCCTCATCGTTGCCCAATACGGCTGGCGCACCCTCTTCATGATCCTCGGCTTCGGCGCACTCGCCTGGCTCCCCTTTTGGCTCCGCTCCGCCCCCAAAGCACATTCCATCGAAAACCCCAAACCCCTGCCCCTCAAAGAACCTTCTGCCCTTCAACTCCTCTCCACCCGCGCCGTCTGGGGC
>JANXLY010000331.1 GCA_025354885.1 Acidobacteriota bacterium
ACAACCCGCGACCCCGGCTATCAAATTCGTCAGGCCAAAATCGCCGTTGGTTCTGGCGGTGCGCTGGGCCTCGGCATCATGCAGGGCCGCCAAAAATTGCTCTTCCTTCCAGAGGCCGAGTTCTTCGCCGATGACGGCGTATATACAGTCTGTATGCGCTTCTGGAAGGAAGAGCAATTTTTGGCGGCCCTGCATGATGCCGAGGCCCAGCGCACCGCCAGAACCAACGGCGATTTTGGCCTGACGAATTTGATAGCCGGGGTCGCGGGTTGTGTTGGAATTGCCGATGTAGCCCTTGATATAGCCGTTCGGGTCGAGCCTCTGGATGAGTTCGAAGTTGGGGTCTGCGAACTGGATGACTCGGGAGAGCCGATAGGGTTTTGCAATGATACCGCCGGCGATCACGAGGCAGGCTACCAGGGCCGCCGCAGCAAGATAACGAGTGTGGATTCCTGCCACATAGAAGAGTGCGATGACCGGGACGATGAGGGCGATAGATGTACCGAGATCGGAAACCAGGACGACTCCGGACAAGACGACCAGAGTCATTGCCGCGGGCATGAGAGTGAAGCGGCTATTGATTGCGGGCAAGCGGCGAGTGAGGAAATAGGCGACAAAGACGATGAGGGCA
Source organism: Acidobacteriota bacterium (assembly GCA_025354885.1). Classification (GTDB taxonomy): domain Bacteria; phylum Acidobacteriota; class Terriglobia; order Bryobacterales; family Bryobacteraceae; genus Bryobacter. Next base: position 632 of record JANXLY010000331.1, read on the forward strand.
GGCTTGGCGAATTCTGAGGGCTGCAACTGAAAGAATGGCAAGCGGATCCAGCGGTGGGCTCGGCCATCCATAAAGTAGGCAACCGGGAGCAAAGCGATGACGAGGCCGAGGGGGATGAAGGCCCAGAGCGGGTCTTTGAGCAGCAGGTAGTTTTGCCGCTTCAGGTACATGAGCAGGAAGAAGGAAAAGACAGCTGCGGCGAATTGGCGCAAGAAGGGTTCTTCCATGTTGCCGCCTTTGATAGCGGTAGTAATGGATGTGGCGCTGTAGACCATGATCAAGCCGAAGCAGGTCATCATGAGTACGGTAAAAAATAGGGTCCAATCAGTTACTTTTCGTGCCATGAGATGCTCCTATAGCTGCTCCACAATCTGCCGGAATACTTCGCCGCGGTGTTCATAACTGCGGAACTGGTCGTAGCTTGCGCAGGCTGGAGCGAGCAGAACAGTGTCGCCAGGACTGGCCTGTTTTACAACCATACTGATGGCATTTTCGAGGTCAGCGCAAAGGTTGAGGGTGACGCGGCCTTTCAACTCGCTTTCAATGATGGGCGCAGCGCTGCCGATCAGAATTGCGGCCTTGGCTTTTTGGGCGAGCGGCGTTGCGAGAGGCAAGTAGCTGCCGCCTTTGTCAAGGCCGCCAAGAATGACCCACAGAGGGCCGGGCAGAGCCTCTACCGCTTTCAATGCGGCGTCAACGCTCGTTGCTTTTGAGTCGTTGTAAAACTTGACCCCATTCACTTCGCGGATGAATTCGAGGCGATGTTTTACGCCTTTGAAGGATGCGACAGCGCTTGCAATGTCTTCGTGACCGGCTCCGGCAAGAGAGGCGAGAGTAGCGGCTGCCATAACATTTTCGAGGTTGTGCGAGCCGGGCAGAGGGACTTCACTTACGGGCATCAAGACTTTACCGAAGAGCTCGATGTGGTTGCCGGAAATGCAGGAGGCAGGGCCGCAAAAGCTGGCGATGTTGGCTGGAGTGGATTTGGAATAGGCGGCGCTAGTGTGGTTGGCGGCGTTCAGAATTGCCCAATCGCTAAAACATTGATTGCGAAAAATGTTTCCCTTGACGCGGGCATATTCCTGGATTGTGCCGTGGCGATCCAGATGGTTTGGGGTGACGTTGAGGACAGCGGCGAGTTGAGCGTGGAAGTTGTGGACCGTTTCGAGCTGGAAGCTCGACAATTCGAGCACATTCCATTGCTGGAAGTGTGAAGACGGAATCATGTCGGTAGCTGCGTAGCCAATGTTTCCACCGACTTGAGAGGCAACTCCGGCTGATTTAAGGATGTGTCCGACCAGAGACGTGGTTGTAGTTTTGCCGTTTGAGCCTGTAATTGCAAGGATCGGGCCGCGCAGGAACCAATAAGCGAGCTCGATTTCTCCGACTAAGCGGATGCCACGACGGAGCGCCTGCTGGATGAGGGGGTGACTAAGTGGAACACCTGGAGAGGCAACAAGGGTATCTATGTGCCCCAAGCTGGCTTCTTTGTCGGAGCTGAAAAAGATTTCCGAATTTTCCACAAGTTTATGCACATCTGGTAAGTCAGCGAGGCTGCGATTGTCGGCGCCACTAACTTTGGCTCCCTGGGAGCGCAGCAGTTGCATCGCGCCAACGCCGCTTTTGGCGAGGCCGAGAACCAAATAGTGCTGTCCGGAAAGATGCATCGATAATTACCGTAACTTGAGACTGGCCAGAGCAAACAATGCCATGACGAGGCCTACGATCCAGAATCTGGCGATCACTTTTGATTCTTTCCATCCGAGCATTTCGAAGTGATGGTGGATCGGAGCCATTTTGAAAATCCGTTTCTTGCGCAGTTTGAAGCTGCCGACCTGGAGGACAACACTGAGTAATTCAATTACATAGACTCCGCCGATGAAAGGGAGAAGCAATTCCTGCTTGATCAGGACAGCGACTGTGCCCATGCTACCGCCGAGGGCAAGCGAGCCGACGTCGCCCATGAACACTTCGGCCGGGTGAGCGTTGTACCAGAGAAAACCGAGTGAAGCACCGACCATGGCGGCACAGAAAATAGTGAGTTCACTCGAGCCGGGGACACGCTGGAGTTCGAGGTAGGTAGCGAACTCACGGTGACCGGCGAGGTAGCAGATCGCCGTCATTGCAGAAGATGCAATGACCATCAAGCCGATGGCGAGGCCATCGAGGCCATCGGTGAGGTTGACTGCATTGGTTGAACCAACCAGTACCAGGATCATGAAGATGTAGAAGGGTGCGAAGACGAGCGGGAAAGTCCAGGGGTTGCCGTCGAAAGAATGGAGCAGGAGATCTGGCCGGAAGCTCTTGAGAAAGGGAACATTCATGGCGGTGGTGTAACTGCCTTTGGCATTCAGCAAGAGCAGAACGAAGCCAATGATCATTGCGACGAGAACCTGCAGCAGGAATTTTTGGCGTGCGGTAAGGCCGAGATTGCGCATTTTGATCAACTTGGTGTAGTCGTCATAGAAACCGATGGCACCGAAGCCGACAAGGCTGCCCATTGCGATCCAGACATAGACATTGCGGAGGTTGGCCCAGCAAAGAGTAGGAACAAGAATCGAGATGATGATAAGCAGGCCGCCCATAGTGGGAGTACCGGCTTTGGTTTCGTGGGACTTGGGACCGTCTTCGCGGATGAACTGTCCGATGGAGAGTTCGCGTAATTTACGGATCATCCAAGGGCCGAGGAGCAGAGAAATCAGCAGGGCTGAGACGAGTGCGCAAGCGGTGCGAAAGGTGACGTAGCCAAAGAGCCGGAAGGGTCCGAAGAAGGGTTGCAGCTTTTCAAACAGAAGCCAGTAGAGCATGGGACTAGGCGAGGAACCTTTCGAGAGCAAGTTCGACGCGTGTGCCTCTTGATCCTTTGAACAGGATCGTGTCGCCAGGGAGGGCGATCGTTTTGAGGAAATCTCCGGCTTGCTCGGGGGATTCAAAAAAGCACGCGGCGCGTGCTGACAGACCAGCTTTCATTGCTGACTCGATTGTGAATCGAGCCGCGCCGCGTATCCCAAGTAGCACAGAAAAACCACTCTCCACCGAGTAGAGACCAAGCTCAGCGTGGAGAGCCTCGGCCCAGTGGCCAAGTTCGAGCATCTCACCCAGGACCGCAATGCGGCGACCGGTTGCGGTATCGCGCAAGAGGTCGAGCATCGCCTTAGCGGCGTCCGGGTTTGAGTTGTAGCAATCGTTCCAGATCGTCATGCCGTTACGGGAGATTTTCTCCGTGCGCATTTTAGGCGGTTCGATCTGTCTGGCTGCATCGCTGAGTTGGCGCAGGGGAACACCCCAGAGGCGCGCAACGGCAACAGCAGCCGTAATGTTCAGGACTCCGATCCTGCCAGGAATTTTGGAATGAAAAGCCTGGCCCTCGATCTGGAAGTCGGCTCCGTCGAGGTTGTAGGAAATAGTGGTGGCGCGCGTTGTCGCGGCTTCGCTGAGGCCAAAGCTGACGGACTTGCCGGAGAAATTGACGGCAAAGGCTGAGACGCGCGGGTCGTCGGCATTGAGGACAGCAACGCCAGTGGAAGGGAGAGATTCGATCAGTTCCCGTTTGGCTGCTGCGATGCCTTCGATGCTGGTGAAATTCTGGATATGAGCGTAGCCGACGTTGGTGACTACGCCGATGTCTGGTTTGGCGATTTCGCAGAGGCGGGCAATTTCACCGGCGTGATTCATGCCCATCTCGAGAACCGCCGCATGTGAGTTGTCTTCGATACGGAGCACCGAGAGAGGGAGGCCGATGTGGTTATTGAAGTTGCCTACTGTTTTACTTGTCGGAAGTGCAATCGAGAGCAGGGCCGAAACATTTTCCTTTGTTGACGTTTTGCCTGCACTGCCTGTGATTCCGACTACAGTCCTGCCCCATTTGGCACGGGCTGCGGTGGCAAGTTTTTGCAAGGCGGCGAGTGAATCGGGTACGACCAGCTGATGAATCTGGAGCGAAGCGATTTCACGTTCGACGAGGGCTGCGATAGCGCCTGCGGCAAAGGCCTGGCCGATATAGTCGTGGCCATCGACCTGATCGCCTTTGAAGGCGATGAAGAGGTCACCGGGGCGAACCTGGCGTGAATCGATTGAATAACCGGTGACGATTGCCTCTGAAGCTGTCGGGATCGTGATGGCGAGAATACGGGCAATTTCGAGAAGAGAAAGGTTCACGCAGTGACTCCCTTCTCATAGCCGAGCAAAGCCAGAGCGCGGCGGGCCACGATACGGTCGTCGAAGGGGAATTTGGTCTTGCCGATGATCTGGTAATCTTCGTGGCCCTTGCCGGCAAGGATCACGATATCGCCGGGGCGAGCCATGCCGATGGCTTTGTGAATTGCTTTGTCGCGGTCTGGCTCGACTGTGAGCGGAGTGTCGAAGCGGCGGAGGCCAACGAGCGCATCATTCATGATGTCGATGGGGTCTTCTGAGCGAGGGTTGTCGCTGGTGAGGACGACGTAATCGCTGCCTTCAGCGGCGGCAACGCCCATGAGCGGACGTTTGGATCGATCACGATCCCCACCGCAGCCAAAAACAGTAATGATGCGGGAGGGATTGAGTGCGCGGGCAACGCGGATTGCGTTGCGGATGGCGTCGTCGGTGTGGCTGTAATCGACGATGGTGAGAAAGGGTTGCCCGACATCGACGCGCTCAAAGCGGCCGGGGACGCTGGGACACTTTTCGATGCCTTGCCGGACTGTTTCTATCGGGATGCCGTGACCGAGAGCGGCCGTAGCAGCGGCAAGAATGTTGGCAATGTTTACATCTCCCAACATTGGCGAGTGTATTTTTGAGGTGCCTGCGGGCGAGATGAGGTCGAAGGAGACTCCATCGAAACCGGCAAGAATGTTGATGGCGCGAACGGTGGATGGCGGCGAAGTTTCCCGAAGAGCATAGCTCCAGAGTTGGGTCGAACTTGCTACAGGGACGCGGCAACCGAATTCGTCGTCAAAGTTGATTGCGGCAATCTGGGGCGGACTGGCATCCTGACCACGGAAGAGTTCGCACTTGGCTTCAAAGTAGGCATCCATGGTGCCGTGGAAGTCGAGATGGTCGCGGGTGAGATTGGTCCAGATGGCAGCGGCGAAGTGCATACCCCAAACACGTCCGAGTGACAAGGCATGAGAGGAGACTTCCATTGCGACAGCCGGCGGGCGCGAGCTTTCGGCCATCAAATGCGCGAAGTGCTCGTAGAGTTCGACGCTCTCCGGAGTTGTATTTATGCTGTGAAGGATGTGCCTGCCGATGCGGTACTCAATGGTTCCGAAGAGCCCGGTTTCGAAGCCGGCAGCTTCCAGTATTGAAGCGAGGATATAGGTTGTTGTGGTTTTGCCGTTGGTGCCTGTGACTCCGAAGAGGGCAAGTGCATTGCGAGTGGGATCTTCGAAGAGCCGACGGGAAATGAGGGCAAGTGCCTTGCGAGCGTGGTGGACCTGAATCCAGTTGTTTTCGAGACCAGGCAGTGGAGCCAACTCACTGACAATGGCGCTAGCGCCCGCTTCGAGGGCTTTGTGGGCGAAGCTTCGTCCATCGAAGTTTGCACCGGCGAAGGCGAAGAAAAGCCAGCCGGGTTCGATGCGCCGGGAATCGAAATGGACGCCGGTGACTGGGCGCGAGGCGAGCCCGGGCGCAAGAAGTGCACCGAGTTCGAGACCCGCGATCAGTTCAGCGATGCTGAGAGGCTTCAATTCCAATCCAGTTCCAAGTTCCTCAGCGCCCGAAGCGCAGTTTGATTTTTTGACCATAGGCGACCGGTTCACCGGGCGCAGGGATTTGCGAGCGAACCAGACCGCTGCCGGAAGGGTCGATGCGGAAGCCGTTTTTCGAAGCAGCTTCAAGAACCCCACGGAGAGTCATGCCCATGTAGTTAGGAGTTACGAGGCTTGATTTAGTAACTTCGATGTTAGAGTTTTCCACTTCTTCCACAGGTTTTTCCTCAGAGAGCAGCGGGAAGGCCGCGTCGTTGACGGAAGCTGCGAGCAGCGGTTCGCTCTTGGGGTCGTCGGGAAGGTCTTTCGGGATATTCAAAATTCGCAATGCAGAATTCGTAACCTTGCTGAAAACCGGTGCGGAAACAGCACCTCCATATTTTGTGGAGCCGTTTAGAGTGATGACTGTTACCAACTTTGGGTCGTTTACCGGGGTGAAGCCCATGAATGAGGCGTGGTATTTGTGCAGATACTGTTTGGTTTTTGGGTCGTAGATCTGAGCGGAGCCAGTTTTGCCACCGACGGAGAAGCCCCTGATTTTTGCGCTAGTGCCAGTGCCTGCCAGAACGACGTGTTCCATCATCTTGCGCATCTGGACAACGGTATCCGGGGAGAGGACCTGGCGGGATTCCTCAATTACCGGCTGGTAGCTGGTGGGGCGCAGTTGATAGTTGTCCGAGTTGGCAGGACTGATGCGACGAACGAGCTTTGGTCGGGTGAGCTTGCCACCATTGGCGATGACGCTTACAGCCTGGCCCAGTTGAGCGGTGGTGACCATGAGTTCGTGACCCATAGCGACGGACCCGATTGAGCTTTTGGTCCATTTCGAGAGGCGTAGGACGCGGCCTGAAGATTCTCCGGGAAGCGGAAGGCCGGTACGTGAACCGAAGCCAAAGAGCTTGATGTAGTCGAAGAATTTCTTCTCGCCCAATTCCTGAGCGACATGGATGGCACCGATATTGCTTGAGTGGGCAAGAATGTCTTCCACGGTGAGGTAACCATAGGAATCGTGGTCGTGGATGATGCGACCGAAGAGGTTTAACTTGCCATTACCACAGTGGTAGCTGGTTGTCGGTTTTACTTTGCCGTCCTGGATGGCGCCGGCGATGGTGAAGACCTTAAAGACTGAGCCTGGTTCAATGGGGCTTTGGACGGTAAGATTCTGACGGGCTTCCATGCTGACTACGCGATCGTTCGGGTTGTAAGTTGGGTAGCTTGCCATGGCGAGAATTTCGCCGGTGTGAGGATCCATGACGAGGGCACGGCCCGTCCAGCAACTGTTATCGACGACTGCTTCGGCGAGCAGTTTTTCAAGTTCGTATTGAACGCGATAGTCGATGGTGAGCGTGACGTCGTTGCCAGGGATGGGCTCGACTTCGATATGGCTTTCGAAGCCATGTTGGCGCACGTCTGTAACCATGCTGGCGAAACCGGGGCGGCCGGAGAGTTCGTCATCGTGACCTTGTTCGATTCCGCCGTTGCCGTGCTTTTCGAAATCGACGCCGCCAAGAACGTGTGCGGCCAACTGATCGTTGGGATAGACGCGAATGGTGGAAGATTCAAACTGGATCCAGCCCAGCTTGAGGCTCTTGAGGCTTTTGGCCTGATCCTGGGTGAGCTGATCCGCAACTTTGTAGTAGCCACGCTTTTCTTCGACTTTTTGAGTCAGTGTGACGAGGAGTTCCTTTTTGTTCAGGCCGAGGATTTCAGACAGGATGCTGGCTGCGATTTCGACATTGGGAAGTTGAGCCGGGTTTACGATTACGGTTTCGACGGGAACGCTGATGGCGAGAATGTGGCCATTGCGATCATAGATAGTGCCGCGGTGGGCGGGGATTTCAACGAGGCGAGTCTGTTGCTGCTCGGCGAGATCGGCGTAGTGGTCGTGACGGACGATCTGGATATAGAAAAGTTTTGCGACAACGGCGAGTCCCCAGAGGATGAGAAGACGCAGCAGCCAGCGTGCTCTTCTTTCGACGGCTGGGTGAATCGGCGATACCATTATGCTGCTCCTTTGTGCTGCTCCTTAGTAAGTCAAAAAATCAAGTAGAAGGCACTCATCCATCCCTGCTTGCGCAGGAGCGCCGAATGCCTTCTACTTGCCGGAGGGGAAACCGTTCATGGCGTAAGAACCCTTTGGGGTCAAGTGCTGCACCATATTGGGAGCGGGATCTATCAGATCCTGGTTCTTAGCTACTTCTTCCAACTTTTTCAAATTTGTGTGGCGAGCCTCGAGGGCTCGCAGTTCGGCGATCTCACGGCGGAGCTGATCCTGTTCACCCCGGAGTTCGTGGACCTGCATGCCGGCTACCATGCGGTAAGCGCCGGGCAGGAGGAGGCCTATAAAGATCAGGGCTCCAGAGATCACCGCTCCGGCGGCGCGCCAGGAGCTCTTCTGCTGGCCCGGGTCCTGAGCTCGGACGACCATCGAGTTGTCGATGGGTTTTGGCTCAAAGTAAAGAGCCTCGCCAGGGAAGGCGGGTAACTTGCGGAGTGGAGCTGCGGCAGTACGCGAGCGTGAAATGGTGCTTACACGCTGCGGTTGCGGGGTGCGGAACTGGTGTTCCGTCTGTTGATCTTGAGCCAATGCTGACATGATTTTCTCCAAAGTCACTTACAACTAAGCTGCCTGCCATTCGAGAGCCCGTAACTTCGCACTTCGCGAAGCCGGATTGCGTCTCACTTCCTCATCACTGGGTTTGACAACGTGTTTGGTCAGGATTTTGGCCTGGCCTGCGCGTTGAAATTCCTGAAAACGCTGCTTGGCGATTCTGTCTTCTGAACTCATAAAAGTCAGCGCCACTACTCGTCCACCTGGTGCCATCAAGCCCGGCAACGCTTCCAGTAAAGCTTTCAATTCTTCGAGCTCGCGGTTTACAAAAAGCCGCAAAGCCATGAAGGTTTTAGTTGCCGGCGAAATCTTTGTGTCCCGGGCCCCGACCCCTTGACCAGCGAGCTGGGCAAGCTGTCTGGTACTCGTAATGGGTCTGGCCCGGACCACTGCTCTGGCTATTGCCCGCGATCTCCATTCTTCGCCGTACTCGTAGAGTATTGAGGCGAGTTCTTTTTCGGAGTACGTGTTTACCACGTCCCCCGCGTTCAGATCCTGGTCGGAGTCGCGCGACATTCTCATGTCGACTGGACCATCGAGGCGAAAAGAAAATCCGCGTTCGGGTTCTGTCAGCTGTTTCATGCTGACGCCCAAGTCCACGAATAATCCATCCAGCTTCTCGATGCCCAACTCCTTCAATCTTTCCGGGAATGTGGAGAAGACGCCTTTGGTGGGCCGAATGCGCGCTGCAAATTCCAGCGTATTTTCGATCGCCACGGCTAGGCTCTCTCCATCCCTGTCGTTCATCACAAGGACTCCGGAATCGAGGAGGGCAGCAATTTGTTTAGAATGGCCCCCCATTCCAGCAGTCATGTCAGCAACCCTGCTATCGCTACGAAGCGCAAGGTATTCGAGCACCTCCTCGGACATCACCGGGAAGTGCGCCATAAATCTTTACCGCAAACCGAGCTGGCGCATCCGCTTGGCGGAATCTGCCGGCTTGACACGGCTCTTGTCGCGCATTGCGGCGTAACGTTGAGCGGTCATCACTACAAAGTGATCGCGATCTTTTCCGATGTGACAGGCCGAAGGCAGCTCGGTCAAACCGAGCCGCTGCCGAAGAACCGGGGGGAGGTGAAAACGGCCGTCTGTGTCGAGGGAAACATCCGCGCCGAGATCGCGCATGCGAAAGAGAGTGTCTTCTGCGTCATCCTGCAGTTCAGGATTGAGAGCAAGCTCTTCTATCAAAGAGCATTGCTTCAGGAACGCATCTCGGGTATAGATGTGTATATCGAGTTCGTCGTATGAAGTTAAAAAGAACTGTGCACCCAGAGTGTTCATGTGTTTCACGTAATCCGCAGGAATTTTCAGCCGGCCTTTGGCGTCGACAGAGCAGTCGTAATATGCCAAAGGCACTGGAGCCCCGGGTTGGAGTTGCTCTGTCATTGTCGGTTTCTGCTGATTCTGGGAAAACGGTACACTTTCGGACACCGCCAGACACAAATTGATCTTACGGCGAAATTGCTGGGGTTGCAAGAACAGAATTGAATTTTTTTCTATACCCCCATGGGGGTAGGAAGTTTCGCATTTTGTTCGTGTTAGCGATTGAAAGATCTCGCGGTTTGTGAAGTGCTTGTTTGCTACATTGAAAAGGCAATGATTGGCCAGTCTTTATACGACATTGAGCCCGGCGATGAGTCGCCGGAGGTAGTACGGATGATCGTGGAAATCCCGATGGGATCCGCGAACAAATATGAGTACGACGCGGAGTTCGGACTCTTTCGACTGGATCGATCGCTGTATGCGTCGGTTCACTATCCCGGAGATTACGGGTTTATACCAGGGACGCTGGCTGAGGATCACGATCCGCTGGACATCCTGGTGCTAGTGCAGAATCCGAGCATAACGGGTTGCCTGATGATGGTGCGCCCGGTGGGGATTCTGAACATGATCGACAGTTCGGAGCGGGATCAGAAGATTCTTGCAGTGCCGGTGAGGAACCCAAGATTTGAACAGATCCACACGATCGATCAGGTGTTTCCGCATACGAGGAGAGAGATCGAGCACTTCTTCACGATCTACAAGGAGCTTGAGGGCAAGCGCACTGTGATGGAAGGCTGGGGCGGGCCGAAAGAAGCGCGCAAGGCAATTCTTGAATCGCGCCAGAGCTACATGGAAGCGAAGGAAGCTCCCGGCAAGCCGCTGTAATGGGTAGCCTTGCACACAAGGCTGCACTGGTGACTGGGGCGGCCTCGGGGATTGGACTTGCGACGGCGGATTTACTGGAGCGCGAGGGAGCGCATGTTTATCGAGCGGATATTGCGAGCGGGGCTGGGGTGCATCTTGATGTGACCGACGAGGGTAGCTGGGTTACGGCGTTGCTGCAAATTCCCAAGCTGGATATCTTTGTTCATTCGGCCGGGATCGCGAGTGTGTCTCTGATTGAAGGATGCAGCTTTGAGGATTGGCGGCGGGTGTTGGCTGTAAATCTCGATGGTGCGTTTCTGGGGTTGAAGCATGTGCTGCCGATGATGCGGAAGAATCCTGGAGGAGGGAGCGTGATCCTGATTGGATCTGCTTCCGGAATTAAGCCGGCGGCTGGCGCGGCGGCGTATTGCAGCTCGAAGGCAGCACTGGGGATGCTGGCGAAGTGTGCGGCGCTTGAAGCGAAGGACGCGAATGTGCGGGTGAACTGGATTAGTCCGGCGGGGGTTGTGACGCCGATGTGGAAGGATTTGCCGGAGGTGCCGGACCGGTCGAAACATCCGTTGCATCGAATGGCTTTTCCGGATGAGGTGGCAGAGGCGATACTGTTTTTGGCTGGGGATGGTGCTGCGGGGATTACGGGGACTGAGCTGCGGCTGGACGCTGGCTATACGCTTTAGAAAATAAGTCTTGAATTGTGTTGCGCCTCGTGCTAGATTTCTAGCATGTGCTGGAAAACTAGCAGGAACGTATGAGCGAAACACTGAGTCGGCGTGAGCGGCAAATCATGGATGTACTGCATCGGCAGGGGCAGGCGAGTGCGGCGGATATCGAAGCGGCGCTGCCGGATGCGCCGAGCTATTCGGCGGTGAGGGCGCACTTGCGGACGCTTGAAGAGAAGGGGCATGTGCGGCATGAGACGGAGCAGCTGCGGTATGTGTACTATCCGACGGTGAGCCCGGAGCGGGCGCGGAAGTCTGCGGTGCGGCATCTGGTGGAAACATTTTTTGGGGGGTCTTCGACCGATGCCGTGGCGGCGCTGCTGGATCCGAAATCGGCGAAGCTGCCGAAAGCGGATCTGGACCGACTGGCGCGGCTGATTGAGGAGGCGCGGAAATGAGCGAGCGGATCTGGACGATTGTGTTGCAGAGTTCGGTGTTGCTGGGGAGTGCCGGATTGATTGCGTGGCTATTGCAGAGGCATGGCGCGGCGCTGAGGCACTCTGTGTGGACGCTGGCGCTGGTGTTTGTGTTGTTGCTGCCGCTTTGGCCGGAGATGATCGAGGTTGCACCGATTGCCGTGGCGGTGGGGCCGACCCGAATTTTTGTGACAGCGAATGGTGGAGGGGTGAGCCGTAGCTTTGACTGGGCGAGCGCTCTTGAGATGATCTGGCTGGCAGGTGTGGTGTTGTTGCTGATGCGAGTGGTGGTGGGGCAAGTGCGAGGGGAGTTGTTGCGGCGGCGAGGGATCGCGTGGCGCGAGGAATGTTTTCTATCACCGGATCTATCAGTGCCGGTAGTTTGTGGACTTTGGTCACCAAGGGTGTTGTTGCCCCTGGAGGCTGAGGGCTGGCCTGTCGGGAGACTGGCGGCGGTGTTGGCGCATGAACGGATGCATGTATTGCGGCGTGACCTGTGGTGGCAACTTGTGGCGCAGGTGACGTGTGCGTTTTATTGGCCGAATCCTCTGGTGTGGCTGGCGGGGCGAGCCCAGCAGCGAGAGTGTGAACAAGCCTGTGACGATGGCGTAGTGAGCTCTGGCGTGGTGGCCACGGATTACGCGGATCATCTGGTTGCGATCGCCCGGAATTTACAGACTCGGAATCAACTTGAAGGAGGCCTCTCCATGGCCAATCACTCTACTCTTGAACAGCGCCTGAAGGCGTTGTTGAATCCTTTGACTTCGCATCGGCCTGTCTCGAGAGGCACGCTGGCGTTGACTGCTGTGCTGAGCCTGGCGCTGCTTGCGCCGGTGGCTGGATTGAAGCTGATCGCGCAGACGGCAGGTGGCGTGAAAGGTGTTGTAAGGGACGCTAGCGGGTCTAATGTTGCAGGGGCGAAGGTGAGCTTGCGCTTTCTGAAGCCAGGGATGACGCAGCGTTTGGAAATGGTGAGGACGAATGCGGAAGGCGGGTTTTCGTTTCCAGACATGCCCGAAGACTTCTACTCGATCTTTGTCGAGAAGGAAGGGTTTGCCGTTTTGGCGAACACGATGATCAAGCTGGGCGGTGCACAGAGCGGGCCACTGGTGTTTACGCTGAATCTGGGTGGGATGAAAGAGACTGTGATGGTGAATGGGGGAATTCTTCCACCTCCCCCGCCCCCACCACCTCCGCCTGGGCAGGCCATTGCAGTGAGCCCAACCCGGGTGCGCATTGGAGGCAATGTTCAGGCGGCCAAGTTGATCAACAAGGTGACCCCGATCTATCCGGCGGATTGCAAGGCGGAACGAGTGGAGGGGATCGTGATGCTGAATGCAGTGATCGGCAAGGAGGGTGAGGTATTGACGCTGGAACCGGTGAATCAGTTTGTGGACAAGAGACTAAGAGAGTCGGCTGTAAGCGCTGTGAAACTGTGGCGCTATCAGCCGACTCTGTTGAACGGGAACCCGGTGGAAGTGACGACGCAGATCGAAGTGAACTTCATGCTGATGAGGTAGCTAGGTTTTGATCTTCATGGCGATGGGGTCCCACTGGACCTGACGCTTTTCGAAGTAGCTGAGGTTGCTGAGGAGGGCGGGCGCTGCGGCACGGAGGCCGAAGGTTGCGTCCTCAATCACCGGGCGATTGTTGCGAATCGCATCAATGAAATTTGCGTGGTGAGCGTATTGCTCGGTGTATCCGGCAGGGAGACGGTAGCTGTAGCTGGTGGACGGGCGCATGGCGTCGGCGCTCGGTTTCTGGTCAGGATACTTCTTTTTGTATTCGGCGAGGAAGTTTTCGCGGACAGCCTGAGGGAATGGTTCGAGGTCGTAGCCGGGACGGGCTTCGCGAGGGATGGAATTGACCGTGAAGCCATTGCCGACGTCGAGGGTGATGTAGCCTTCGGTTCCAACAAAGCGGAAGCTCTGACCGCCGCCGGTGCCGGCTTCGAAATTGACGCGGAGAGTGATCTGGTGAGCGGCGTGCTTGTCGGTCTTTGCGTAATCGTAGAGGCCGATCATGAGGTCGGGGACATCGCGGCCATCGTTCCAGAAATAGGTGCCACCGGAGGCGAAGACGCGCTCGGGGCCATTGGAATCCATCACGTAGTGGATGCCGCTGAAGAGGTGTACGAAAAGGTCGCCAGCGATGCCAGTGCCGTAGTCCTGATAGTTGCGCCAACGGAAGAGCCGGATGGGTTCGAAGGAGCGCTTGGGAGCAGCACCGATGAAGCGATCCCAATCGACTGTGGAGGGAGAGGCGTCGTAGGGGATTACGTATTGCCATGCGCCGAGTGCGCTGTTGCGATCATAGAAGGCTTCGATCATGCGGATCTCGCCGATCTTGCCTTCTTTGATGACTTCGCGCAGACGCGAGTAGAGGATGGAGCTGACGCGCTGGCTGCCGACCTGGAGAATCTTGCCCGTCGCTTTTTCGGCAGCGATGATCTTGTGACCATCGGCGGGATCTTTGACCATGGGCTTCTGACAGTAGACGTGCTTGCCAGCCTTCATGGCGTCGACGGCCTGAGTGGCGTGCCAGTGGTCGGGAGTGGCGATGATGACGGCGTCAATGTCAGGACGGGCGAGGAGTTCGCGGTAGTCGCGGGTGGTGAAAATCTGTTTGCCAAAGCGTTCTTTGGCATTGGTGAGGCGGCCCTCGTAGATGTCGGCGACGGCGACGAACTCGACACCGGGGACGGTGGAGATGGTTTTGACGTCACCAAAACCCATGTTGCCCATGCCGATGCAACCGACACGGATTTTGTCATTCGGCGATACCTTCTGGGCTTGGGCCAAATTGGCCGCTGCGCCGCCGATGGCGCTGACTTCTAAAAATTCTCTTCTTGTCGACATGATCTAAACTCAGGATATGTCAATCTCGCGCCGTACTGTGATCGCAACTTCGATTGCTCCTCTATTGATGGCTCAACCGCGTCAGCGGATCGCCGTTTCGACCTACTCGTTCTGGCACTTTCAACCGGTAAAGTTTCCGATCGAGACTGTGATAGATCAAGCCTATTTAATGGGCTTTGACGGTGTGGAACTGCTGCATCGTCAGTTTGCTTCTGAAGAGAAGAGCTACCTGAATGCGTTGAAGCAGAGGGCCTGGGACAAGGGGCTCGACATGCCAATGCTGTCGATCCATCAGGATTTTGTGTCGCCGGATGCAGCGGAGCGGAAGCAGCAGGTCGACCATACGAAGCACTGCATCGATCTTGCATCGCAGCTGGGAATTCCCTGTGTGCGCCTGAATTCCGGGCGCTGGAAGACGATCAAGAGCTTTGACGATTTGATGAAGGCGAAGGGCGATGAGCCACCGATTGCGGGCTACAAAGAAGCGGATGCGATTGGATGGTGTGTGGATTCGATTCGCGAGATTCTGCCGCATGCCGAGGCTGCGGGGGTGAAGCTGGCGCTGGAAAATCATTGGGGGCTTACGACAAAGATCCCGACGCTGTTGCAGATCTGGAAGACGGTGAATTCGCCGTGGTTGGGGATCAATCTTGATACCGGAAATTATCCGGATCATTATTATGAGGGGATTGCGCAACTGGCACCTCACGCCAATATTGTGCAGGCGAAAACTTATCATGGGGGCGGTGTCTGGTACACGCTGGATCTGGATTACAAGCGGATCGCGGGGATCTTGCGAGCGGCGAAATTTAGTGGCTGGGTGAGCCTGGAGATGGAAGGGAAAGAGGATGCGATGACGGCAGTGCCCAAGAGCCTGAAGTTGCTTCGCCAAGCGTTTGCATGATGGATGAAGCGGTGCGAATGAAGCATGCCGAAGAGAAGGCCAAGCTTGGAGCGGCGCGGCTGGAGAACCGGAAAAAAGTGCGGCAATTGCTTGAAGAGTTTTGGAGTCTGCCCACGGTCGGGCCGATGTTGACCGATGCGGATTTGTATGACGACGACGGACTTCCGAAATCACTGTGATCTTGTTGCGGGAAAGTGATCAGGTTTGGATCAGCCCAATGAATTGGTGGGAAGTGATGGTTCGGGCGCGAACGATGAAAGGCGAAGAAGGGGAGCGAGTTGCCCTTGACTTGATGGAGGTTCACCAAGTTGAGGTAGCTTTGATTGGATCTGAAGACGCCAGTGTTGCCTTTGAGGCTTTCAGGCAGTATGGCGGACGTCCAGCGCGATTGAATATGGGGGATTGCTTTGCTTATGCGCTGGCGAAGCAGAAGGATCTTCCGCTTTTGTTTCAGGGGAACGATTTTGCAGCTACCGATGTGAAGGTGGCTTAGGCGGATTCGCCTCGGATCAGGTCTTGCCAGGATTCGCGTTCTCTCACTACTCTGAAATTGTCGCCATCGACCAGGACTTCAGCGGCGCGGCCGCGCGAGTTGTAGTTGGAGGCCATGCCGAAGCCGTAAGCGCCGGCAGTTTTGACGGCAAGCAGGTCGCCAGATTCGAGGGTGGGCAGGGTGCGTTTTTTTGCGAGCCAGTCGCCACTTTCACAGACCGGGCCGACGATGTCGACTTCCTGTAGCGGAGTGTCTTTTTCGAGGAGCGGGGTGATCTCGTGGAAGGCCTTGTAGAGAGAGGGCCGGATGAGGTCGTTCATGGCGGCATCGACGATGACGAATTCCTTGCCGCCGTTGTTCTTGCGATATAGAACGCGGGTGAGGAGCACACCGGCTTCGGCGACGATGGAGCGGCCGGGCTCGACGACCGCTTCGAGGCCGGTCTGATCGACGAGCTTGCGCATTGCGGCAACTGCGGAAGCGATGGAGGGAGTTTCTTCCTGCGGTTCGTATTTGACGCCAAGACCACCGCCGAGATCGAGGTGATCGATAGGCAGACCTTTGGCTTTGAGGCGGAGAGTGAGAGCGATCAGGCGTTCGACCGCTTCGACCATGGGCGCGGAATCAAGCATCTGCGAGCCGATGTGGCAGCTTACGCCGGTGACTTTGAGATGGGGTTGTGAGGCGGCGTGTTCATAGGCGCTCTCGATGACACTCATGTCGATGCCGAATTTGTTTTCGCGCAATCCGGTGGAGATGTATTCGTGAGTGACAGGGTTTACGTCAGGGTTGACGCGGAGGGCAATGCTGGCTGTTTTGCCGGCCAGGCCAGCGACGCGATTGAGGACTTCGATCTCGGCGTAGCTTTCGCAATTGAAGCTGTGGACGCCCTGTTCGAGAGCGTATTCGATTTCAGCGACCGATTTGCCGACGCCACTGAAGACGACGTTTGCGGCATTGCCGCCGGCGCGGAGGACACGGTAGAGTTCACCGCCACTGACGATATCGAAGCCGGCACCTTGGCGGGCGAGGACCGCGAGCACGGCGAGGTTTGAATTGGCCTTGACGGCATAGCAGATGCGGTGGGAGATGCCTTTGAAGGCGTTGGCATAGGCCTGATAGCGCTCGCGGATCATGCCAGCGCTATAGACGTAAGTGGGGGTGCCGCATTGATCGGCGACGGCTGCCAGATCCACAGCTTCGACGCAGAAGCGCCCCTGGCGGTACTCGTAATTCATTCGCTATTTCACTTTCAGGATGAGAGCGCTCTGGTCATCATGGATGGGGACGGTAGCGCGGAATTTGTCCATCTCGGCGAGGACTTTTTTGAAGATGGAAGCAGGTGGCTGCTTGCGGACTTTTTTGAAGACGCGGGTTAGTTCCGTCTCTCCGAAGGGGGTGCCTTCGAGGTTTGCCTGGTCTTCAAATCCGTCGCTAAAAAGACCGATGAGATCGTCTTTTTTGGCCTCAGTTACGACTTCGTCGTATTCGCGATCTTCGAGCAGACCGAGGGGCACGCCTTCGAGGTGGAGGCGTGTAACCTCACCGTCGCGGAGGATGATGGGCAGACCAGCGCCGGCACTGGCGAAGGTGAGTTTCTTTTCGACTGCGTCCCAGCGTACGAGCAGCAGCGTGACGTATTGGCCGTCGACGCGGCGCTCGCAGAGACGGTCGTTGAGGACCTTCATCATCTTGGCTGGGGTGAGACGACGGTAGGCGAGGCTGCGGAGAAGGCCGGAGACCATTGCGCCATAAAGAGCTGCGGCCGCGCCTTTGCCGCTCGAATCCCCGAAGGCGATGAGGGCGACTTTTTCTTCAATTTCAAAGATGTCGTAGATGTCGCCGGTGACTTCGCGTGCAGGGCGCATGCCCATACCGATTTCGAGGCCGTGGATCTCTGGAGCTTCCTGGGGAAGCAGCAGACTCTGGACGCGGCGGGCAGCGATTAAATCCTGCTCCATGCGGGCTTGTCTGGAGGCAACTTCTTCATAAAGGCGGGCGTTCTCAATACTGGCCGCGACCTGCGGGGCGAGCAGGCCTAGAGTGCGCGAGTGTTCTTCGGTAAAAAAGTTCACGCGTTCACTTTCGATATCCATGACGCCGATGACCCGATCATTCACGATGAGGGGCACGGCGACTTCGCTACGGATGCCGGTGGAGGTCTCGATGTAGCGTTCGTCCGAGCCTGTGTCGGCAACGCGGATGGCGTGGCGGGCTCGTACGGCGGCACCGGTGACGCCGCGAGAGAGGGGGATGTCTTCGGTTTTTCGCTGATCGAAACGGAGACTGAAGCGGTGCTTGAGGACCTGTTCGCCGTCGTCTACCAGCAGCACACTAAAGCCATCGTACTGGATGAGGGTGCGAACGCCGCCAGCAATTTTTGCGAGCAGCGTGTCGAGATCGAGGATGGAAGAAAACTCTTTGGTGAGCTGGGTGAGGACCTTGAGAGTTTTGTGGTTTTGCTCGACGCGTTTGTAGAGGCGAGCGTTGTCGACTGCGGAAGCGACGCGGCTGGCGATGAGGCTGAGGAGGGCGACATCGTGCTTGGCGTAAGCGTTGGGGCGAGTGCTTTCGAGGTCGATGACACCGACGAGACGGCCACGGGCTATCATCGGCACGGCGAGTTCACTGCGAACGGCATCGAGGGCGCTGAGGTAGCGCTCGTCGGAGCGGACATCGCCAACGTTTACAGGCTGGCGACTTTCGGCAGCGGCACCGGCGAGCCCTTCGCCGAGCTTGATGCTGAGAGTGCGAACGAGTTCGTCGCGATGACCGATCGAGTGGCGTACTTTGAGGCTTTTGTTGCGGTCGCTGTAGAGAAGAATTGCGAAGAGATCGAAGCCGATGACGCGGTGGATGACGTCGGCGACGTGGTCGAGAACCTGATCGAGATCGAGTGTGGAGGCGGTGGTGTCGGAGACTTCGAGCAGGAAGTCGAGAAGTTCGGCACGTTCTTCAAAGCGAACATTCCGGTCGGCGGTTTTGGGCATCAATAGCTCCCGCTGGAGGCAGGTGCCCCAGTGACGATTGCGATGCTGGCGGAGGCTCCGATGCGGGTTGCGCCTGCTTCGATCATTTTGACTGCGTCGGCATAAGTGCGGACGCCGCCGCTGGCTTTGACGCCCATTTTGGGGCCTACGATGCGGCGCATCAGATGGATGTCTTCGACCGTTGCACCGCCTTTGGCGAAGCCGGTAGAGGTTTTGACGAAGTCGGCGTTGCTTTCGACGCAGATGCGGCAGGCCATTTCTTTTTCAAGGTCGTTGAGGAGGCCGGTTTCGAAGATGACTTTGAGTTTGCCCCCGGCGAGGTGAACGATTTCGGCACAGGTGCGGATGTCGGTTTCGACATCACTGTATAGACCGCTCTTGAGGGCACCGACATTGATGACCATGTCGACTTCGGCTGCGCCCTCGTTGATGGCGCGTTGGGCTTCGAATCGTTTGACAGCGGCAGGGGTAGCGCCGAGGGGGAAGCCGGCGACGGTGCAGACTTTGACGTCGGAGCCAACGAGCGCAGCGGTGGCGTAGGCGACCCAATAGGGATTTACACAGACGCTGTAGAACTTGTACTGCTGCGCCTCTTCACAGAGCTGGGCGATTTCGGCATCGGATGCGTCCGGTCGTAATAAAGTGTGGTCGATCCACTGGGCAAGTTCCATCCCTACTAGGATCGCGCACGAGGGCTAGGGGGTGCAGGTACAAATGATGTCGGTCATGCTACGATTTTCGCCAGTTGAGAAGCATTCACGCGAAGCGGCAGTCATTGCTTCGCGGTTGACGCGACACCAATCGAGGGAAAAACCGGCCTGGGTAGCAAGTTGACGAAGGAATTCGCGCTGGGTGCGGCCGTTGCCTTCGCGGAAAGGATGAATGGCATTGATTTCGCCGTAATATCAGCCGCAGCGTTGGGAGAAGGATTCGCGATCCAGGTTTTTCAGGAAGCTTTCACGCGGAAGCTTTTGGAGGATAGAGCCGAGGGCCATTTCTATAAATTGAGAGGAGCCGAATTGATAGCCGCCCTTGGAGATGTTCACGGTTCGGAATTGACCGGCCCATTCGTAGACGTCCTAAAAAATAAAGCGATGAATTGCCTGGAGGTGGGAAGAGTTAAAAGTGCCAACAGTGGGTTTGAGAGCCAGTTCGATCAAGCGGTGCTGCGTAGCCGAGGCCTCGAACTCATCAAGCACTAAAGTATTGCGCAAGTTTCGGCTATCGCGCAGGACGTTAGTCCCTGGGTAGAGGTAAGGATCCGTACTTTCGTTCATGCAGCTCTTCGATCGCGGCACCCATTTCGTCGAGTGAGAGCACGCCGTCAGCATACCGCTCAAAAATTTGATTGGCCTCAGGACTCGACTCAAGCCCTTCCAGCCGATTGGTCGCGGCAGATTCCTCAACGGCGCTAAGCCGCAGTTCACGCTCTTGTTCTGTGAGCGGCGTTCGGCCCACAATCATAGCGAATGTCCTTTCTCTAGAATCGCCTAAACGACGCGGCGTTTGCGTAGTTCGTCGACGCTGACGGCGAGGATGATGATGGCTCCGATGATCGCCTGCTGCCAATAGGGAGAGATGCCTTTGAGGTCGCTGCCATTCGAGAGAAGGCCCATGATGAATGCACCGACGAGAGTGCCAACAACGCTGCCTTCTCCTCCGCGCAGACTGCCTCCACCGATTACCACTGCAGCGATGGCCTGCAGTTCGTAGCCTTGCCCTGCGGTGGGTTGGCCCGTCATCAGCCGGCTTGCCTCGATCATGCCGGCGAGGCCAGTGAGAGCACCGCAGATGGCATAGACGCAGGTCATGTGAAAGGACACGGGGATGCCGGCGTAGAAGGCGGCGTCGGGGTTGCTGCCGATGGCAAAACTGTAGCGGCCGAGTTTGGTGTGTTCGAGGATGAAATGGACCAGGAGTCCGCAGGCGAAGAGTACCCAGAGGACAAAGGGGACGCCGAGGACTGTGCCCTCGCCGAGGAAACTGAAGGCTGGCGGGATCTGGTGGACGGGGAGGCCGTTTGAGATCACGAGGGTGAGTCCGCGGATGATGCCGAGTGTGCCGAGGGTGACGATGAAGGAATTGATCTTCAGACGCGTGGTGAGGTAGCCGTTAACGAAGCCGCAGAAGGCCCCCATGAGGATGCCGACGAGGACGCCGACGAGAATCGGTTGGCCCTTCTCCATAGCCATCGTGCCCATCAGGCCGCCCATGGCGAGGATCGCGCCGACGCTGAGGTCAATGCCTCCCGTGATGATCACCATGGTCATGCCGAGGGCCATGATGTTGATGACAGCGGTTTGCCGGATCACGCTGGAGAGATTGGTTTCACTCAGAAAGTTGGGTACGAAACACAGGGTCACGAACAGAACGATTAATGTCGCAAACGGCAACAGGCGTTGGATCATTGCTTAGCCTCTTCTTCTTCCTCAAACGCAGCGAGGGCCATGATTTCCTCTTGGGTTGTTTTGCCGGGCAATTCGCCCGAGATTTTGCCGAGCCGCATGACGAGGATGCGGTCGGCGACCTGGATCAATTCGGTCAATTCGCTGGACACCATAAGGATTGCCGCGCCCTGACGGGCGAGATCATCCATCACCTCGAAGACTTCGGTTTTTGCGCCGACGTCGATGCCACGGGTGGGTTCGTCGAACAGAAAGATGCGTGCCCCCTGGGCGACCCATTTGGCGATGACGATTTTCTGCTGGTTGCCTCCGCTCAGGCGGACGCTTTTCTGGGCAGGCCCGGTGGTTTTGATGCGCAGTCGATCAATGTATTTCTTTTCTGTGTCACTGAGTTTTGCGGCCTGGAGGATGCCGAATCTGGAGTGTGCGCCGATGCTGGCGAGGGTGAGATTCCAGCCGACGGGGAGTTGGGTGGCGAGGCCGGTCTTTTGGCGATCTTCGGGAATCAGGGCGATGCCGGCGATGACGGCATCGCGGGGGGAAGCGAATTTGAGGGGCTTGCCGCTGACGCTGATTTCGCCGCTGTCTACAGCATCGATGCCGAAGATGGCGCGGCAGAGTTCTGTGCGGCCTGCGCCCATCAGGCCGGCCAGGCCGACGATCTCGCCCGCATGGACGCTGAGGCTGATGTTTTGTAGCACTTTGCCACGATTGAGATTCTTGACGCTGAGCAGTGTGTGGCCCGGTGGTAGGGCGGTGCGCGAGTAGAGAGCGCCGAGGTCGCGGCCTACCATGTGCTGGATCAACTGGGCGCGGCTGAGGTCTTTGAGCTCGCCGGTATGGACCGTTGCGCCATCGCGCAACACTGTGACGCGGTCGCCGACGGTGCGGAGTTCTTCGAGACGGTGAGTAATGTAAATGACACCTGCGCCTTTTTCCTTCAGCCTGCGAACGATGGTGAATACTTCTTTGGTTTCGCTCTCGCTGAGGCTGGAGGTTGGTTCGTCGAAGATCAGCAAGGAGCTTCCGTTAGCTATGGCGCGGCAGATCTCGACGAGCTGGCGACCGGCTGGGCTGAGGCGGCTGACGCGCCAATCGGCCTTGAGGGGGAAGCCGTGGGCTTCAATCAGTTTTGCGGCTCGATCCATCATGGCGGCCCTGTTGACTATGCCGAAGCTTCCTATGTCTTCTCGACCAAGAAAGATGTTTTCGCCCACAGTGAGATGAGGGGCGAGCAGGCTTTCCTGATGGACCATGGCGATGCCGACAGCGGCGGCTTCTTTAGGGTTAGCGAAATTGACCGGCTTGCCCTGAAACAGCATTTCTCCACCGTCCAGGCCCTGCATGCCGGCGACGATCTTCATGAGGGTGCTTTTGCCTGCGCCGTTTTCGCCCATCAACAGATGGACCTCTCCCGCATTGACTGAGAGATTGCCGTCTCGTAGCGCCGTGACACCGCCAAAACGCTTCTGAACCGATTTGAGTTCGAGCAACATCGAAACTACATAGTCTATCGAAGCTTCTTAAGAACAGTGCCAGAATTTACAGTTTCGTCTTATATCCACGCGCCGATCGAGAGCGTTTGGGCTTTTCATGAAGCTCCAGACGCTCTCGAAAAGCTGACGCCACCCTCGCAGGGGATCGAGGTAGTCTCGCATACGGGCGGGATCGCGGCAGGCGCGCGGCTCGTGATTCGCGTGCCGATTCTCGGTCCGATTCAAGCGGAATGGCATGCAGTTCACACGGTTTGCAAGGCTCCGACTCTTTTTATTGATGAACAAGAGAAGGGGCCGTTTGCGTATTGGCATCATGAGCATCGATTCACGCAACACAATCAGGGGACGCTTTTGACGGATGCGATTACGTTTCGACTGCCCGGTGGGCCTATTGTGAATTTCGTTGGTGCTCCGTTTGTAAAGTTGCAATTGCGGGCCATGTTTCGGTATCGGCATGCGATGACGAAAAAATCGTGTGAGTAATATCGACTCAGTCCTGATAGGATTCCCTAAGTCCCTCCTCTAACCCATGCGTCAATCGATTCGCATTGCCGGTCAAATCCGCCGATCTGTCTTTCACGAAGGCTGGCATGGCCCTGCTGTTTTGGAAGTGCTAGAAGGGCTGGAGGCAGCGAAGGCGGGTGCGACTACGCCGATTGCGAATCATTCCATTTGGGAGCTGGTGCAGCATATGCGCTGCTGGCAGGAAGTTGGGATCGAGGCGATTGCAGGGAAGCGGATGCCGAATTCAGAAGAGTCTGATCGGGTGGGCTGGCATGAAATTGTTGAGATCTCAGAGAAAAATTGGCAGATCGAAGTGCAGCGATTTCGCGATTCGGGGGAACGATTGACGCAAGTTGCGGCTACGCTTGAGGATAAGCGGTTGACGGAGCAGGTTCCGGGCAGGGCGTACGACATTGCACACATGCTGCTCGGGATTGCGAGCCATAACACTTATCATTGCGGTCAAATCGTGTTGCTGCATCGCTATCTGCATTTGCACTAAAGAAAAGGCGGGTCCGAAGACCCGCCCTTTGCGACAAGCAGTGGATTGAGCCTTGCGATTAGAAATCGTAGCGCAGGGCAAATTGCATAACACGAGGTCCACCCAGGGTGCCGGCATAGCGGCCGAAGGACGAAGGATTGGACAGCGCGAGATTGATGTTGAGCGGGTCAAACCGAACCGAGTTGGTGATGTTGAACACTTCCCAACGGAGTTGGATGGCGTGACCTTCGCGGATGCTGAAGGACTTGGCGAGGTTCATGTCGATGTTGAACAAACCATCGCCGCGAACCGTGTTGCGGTCACCAATTTGACCGGGGTCGGTGAATCCGAACGCCTTGAGGGCAGTAACAGGATCCACGAAGATGTTTGGACCTGAGCGACCTCCGGGAGGCGCTGGGGCATTCTTGTTGGTGCCATCAGCGAAGTTGTTGGTTTGGGTCGCCCAACCGGTGATGTTGTAGTTGGTGGGCCATGTGCGGTTGTGGCCGACAGAAACCGGCAGGCCGGTTGTCTGACGCCAGATACCACCCAACTGCCAGCCGCCAAGGACAGTGTTGGCGATCCCGCCGGCATTGGACATGAACTTCTTGCCCTTGCCGACGGGGATTCCGTAGATCCAGTTGGCGTTGTAGTTGTGGCGCTGGTCAAAGTCTGAGGAGCCGCGCATCTGATAGCGGTTGTAAGGGTTGATGCTGATGCCACGTGTTGCCGTGGCGTTGTCTTCGGAGGTGGAACCGAGGTCGATCGAATGGGACCAGGTCCAGTTGAAGCCGACTTGATCTCCGCTCGCGAAGCGCTTCTGCACCGATACCTGCATTGAGTTGTAGGTGGAGAAGCCGACCGAGCGCAGGGTGCGTAGGTAGGAGAATTGTCTGCTGTAGTAAGCAAAGGGTCCGAGCTTGGATGCCGAGGGATCGCTGAATCGATCAAAGCTCTCGACAGCGGCCGTAGCGTCCGGATAGTTATCCGCAAAGAGGTTATATGCGCCCTGAGTGGCCGTAAGGCCGCTGCCAGCAAAGCCCGGCGTCATGTTCTCCCAATATGGAATACGAGGAACCTGCGAAACGGGGGTATTGCTGCGGATCAGCTTTGTGAGGGCCGTAGCCGCTGTGTAGTAATCCGTGCCGGATTGCGGATCACGAATGTTCAGCGGGGTTGCAAGATCTTCGCTTGTGATGGTGCGCTTGCCCTGGCTTGCGACATAGCCGACATTAACATTCCAGCCGCCGGAAAACTCACGGGAAAACGACAGATTGTAGCGCATCGTGTAAGGTGCGCGGAGCTTGTCGTCGAGCGAATTGGTGATGGCAAAGTTGTTCGGCTGTGTGACGGGGAAAGCGGCAGGAGGCGGGGGACTGACCAATTGCGCAGGGTAGGCGAAGATGCCGGTGTAGCGTGGAGCGCCAGCAACAGTTTCGCGACCCGAAGAATTGTTGAGCGAAGTGGAAAGGCCGAGAGCGGAAGCGTCGAATTCGCGGACGAGGCTAGAGCCCAGCACGTCGTAATAAATTCCGAAGCCGGCGCGGACCACGCTCTTGCCTGGGCCGCCGAAGAGGAACTTGGAGAGGCCAGACTTGGCGTCGGGGGCATAGGCCATGGCGAGGCGAGGCGACCAGTTGTTCAAGTTGTCATAGAGCGGTCGTCCGCCCTTGTTGGCCAACTGGTAAGAGATTGGTGGCAAGTTTGTGCCACCTGCCAGCCCGTTGCCAGCGTTGGCTATGCGGGTTTCGAACCATTCACTGAGACGGATGTTCGTGCTGGTCTGCACGCCATTCTTTTCGTAGATTGCAGGCCACATCATGTAGCGCAAACCAGCTGTAATGGTGAGATTACGGGTAGCCTTCCAGGTGTCGGAAATGTACATTTCGTATTCTTCACCCTTGAAGTTGCGCAACACCGGAGTGCCTGGGGCCTGGGCATTGACCGAGCCATCGGCGTTAGGTGTGTAGTTGTAGCGGCTGGTGACCTGTGTGACGAGGCCGAGTATGGCGGCAGCGGCGTCATTGAAGGAAGTACGCGAGCCCGCATTGATGCGGTTCGTGCCAAGAGCGGCGTCCGCCCAAGGGGCGCTGAGCACTGCGCCCGAACCTGTCATCCAAGATGAATTGATTGTCGAGCTAAAGAAGCTGTTGGCGTAGTTGGCGCGGTCGTTCTGGAAGGTGCGGTAGCTGCCACCGAACTGAATGGTGTGCTTTGCTTTGGTCCAAGTGAAGTCCTGCGTAAGGTTGTAGGTGGGGGAGAAGCGTCGGAAGGAGCGGGTCAGGCCGACCGGATTGTCCAGACCGCGAAAAGTGGTAATCGCATACTGGCCGATTCCCGAGGTCTCCAGGCCCTGACGGGTGAAGCCAAAGCGAGTGGAGGAAATCAGAGATTTGTTGACGGTGGAATCCCAACCGATGGCAATGCCTTTGGAATTGTTGAGGTCAACCGCATTTGGGGCCAGACCCGGAAACTGCGGGGCACTGCCTTCATTGTCGTTCTGCAACTGGCCGCGGGCGAAGATGCGGTTCCTGTCATTGACCACATAGTCGATTTTGCCGACCCAGGTTTTATAGCGACGCGCTACAGGGCTGTTGAAGCGGAAACCGGCCGTGTTGAGGCCATCGCCCGTTGTGAAGTCGTTCGGAAGAGGGAATGCTTTGAGGACGTTTAGAGCGGCCTGATTGAGCGATCCTGCGCCAGCGATCTTGGCGACCAATTCGGCACCCGGAACCGCTACACGGGTGTTACCCACGTTGAGGTATTCCACGATGCCGTTGCGCATGTTTTCGCGAGGGACCGTTCGTATGACAGACTGCTCGAGGCGATCCTGTTGGCCTTCAAAGTTACCAAAGTAGAACAACTTGTTTTTGATCACAGCGCCCCCGAGGCGACCACCGTAGGTGTTGCGATTGAGCTTGGGAGTGGACAGAGCCTTGCCAGACGCATCAGTAGTGAGGTTGTTGAAAAACGTATTTGCGTTAAACGCTTTGTTACGCACAAACCAGTAGGCTGCGCCATGGAGCTGGTTGGTGCCCGAGCGGGTGATCAGAGTAATTTGCGCTCCGGATCCGCGAGAAGAATCGGCGTTCGCATTGGAGGTTGTGACGCGGAATTCCTGAACAGAATCGAGGGTGACTCGGAGAGCGCCATTGAAAGGTTCGCGGGTCTGCTGGTTGTTGATGTCGACACCGTCGAGGGTGAGGTTGGACTGGTCGCTCTTGCCGCCGTTGACGACGCCGCCACGATCAGTAGCAGTGTTCGAGCCGCCGTTGACTGTATCGGAATCTCCGATGCTGGAAATACCAGGCTGGAGGGAGAGAATTCGGTCTGCGCGGCGACCCTCAAACGGGAGTTGTGTGATCGGCCTCGTGCCAACAGCATTGCCCACTGTGGCGTCTGAGGTGTTGAGTTGGATACCCTCGGCCGATACTTCGATGGTCTGGGCGACAGCGCCGACTGTTTCGAAAGTGAGATTGAGCGTGGAGGGGTTGCTCACGAGAAGCACGATGCGCTGCACTGAAATGTCAGAGAAGCCGGCTTTCTTTGCGAGGAGCTTGTAGTTTCCGGGCTGGACGGCGGAGAAGAGGAATGCGCCATCAGAATCCGACTGCTGCTCGCGGCGGGCATTGTTGTCTGTGTTGGTAAGAACGATTGTGGAACCCGGGACGACAGCCCCTGTGGGATCTACAATTTTTCCATTGAGAGACGTGAGCGATTGGCTGTAAGCGGGTATGCCCAGACTAAGCGCGAGCATTGTTGAGACGAGTGACCTCATCATATTGTTTTGAAATTCCTTTCCCCTGTGTTCGAAGCGGAGGTTTCCACCTCGATTCTTACTGGTTTAGCAGAATTAACACCGTTCTGCAACCGTTCTGAAGCTTCTGGTCCCAAACGGGCTGTTATAGAAAAATTAATGAATTGAATAGTTTAGGCTGTGGAAATCTCAGAAAGGATCGCGAGGGCTTCTGCCTTAGGGTCAGCAGCACGAGTGATCTGCCGTCCGATGACTAGATAGGTGGCACCGTCGGTGATTGCCTGAGCAGGGGTAGCGATGCGTTTTTGATCGCCGGCATCTTTTCCGGCAGAGCGCACGCCTGGGGTGACGAGGATTTTTCCAGGGCCGGTGAGGTTGCGGACTGCGCTTGCCTCGAGAGGCGAGCAGACGAAGCCATCGATGCCTAGCGCGATGCCCTGTTTCACTCGCTGTCGCACTAACTGGCCAATCGTTGTGTCGGGCGGATAGCCAAGATCGGGGAGATCCGATTCGCTGATGCTGGTAAGCACCGTGACACCGAGAAGTTGGAGCGGGGAATCTGCTTTGCCGGCGACAGCGGCGGCCATGACCTGTGGATAGGCATGTACTGTAAGCAGGTGCACGCCGAGATCTGCGGCACGGCTGACAGCGCGCTTGACGGTTTCTGGAATGTCGTGGAATTTAAGATCGAGGAAGACACGTTTCTTTCGGGCCAGCAGATCCTTGATGATCGCGGTTCCTTCGGCAGCGTAAAGTTCCATGCCGACCTTGTAGAACTCGACACTGGTATCGAGCTGATCTACGAGGTGGAGCGCCTGTGCGCCGGTTTCGACATCGAGGGCGACGATGATGGGGTTGTAGCTTAGAGTACCCAGAGGGCTTTGTCCTTTCTCGGGATTGCCTGGCCGATGATGGTGGCCGGAATCGATTGTACAAGGCGTCGGGCATCTTCGACGGGGAGAGTGATCAGGAGGCCACCGCTGGTTTGAGGGTCATAGAGCAGGGTGAGCATGTCGGCAGGGACAGAAGCTTCCGCGTGGACATCGACAGAGGCGTAGTCGCGATTGTTGTTGAGACCGCCGGGGATCGCGCCGGCGGCAATTGCGGAAAGGGCTCCTGGCAAGGCGGGGATGAGGCTGGAATCGATTTCGAGGGTAAGCCCAGAGGCGAGAGCCATTTCGCGGGCGTGTCCGAGGAAGCCGAAGCCGGTGATGTCGGTGCAGCCGTGGACATCGAAGGAGTTCATAGCTTCGGCGGCAAAACGGTTGAGGGTCAACATGGATTTAGTGGCGGCAGCGACTTGATTCGGATTTGCCAAACCGCGCTTGAGGGCGGTGGCGACGACGCCGGTGCCGAGAGCTTTGGTGAGTACGAGACAATCCCCGGGACGGGCGTGGGCGTTGGCACGGAAACGGGTGGGGTGGACAAGCCCGGTGACGGAGTAGCCAAATTTGACGGCGTCGTCGGCGACAGAATGGCCTCCGAGGATGGCGCATTCGGCTTCCTGCATCTTCGCGAAACCTCCGGCGAGGATGGCGCTCAGAGTTTCGATATCGTCCTTGGCCGGGTAGCAAAGGATCGAGAGGGCAGTGATCGGTTTGCCGCCCATGGCATAGACGTCGCTGAGGGAGTTGGCGGCGGCGATAGCACCGAATTCAAAAGGGTCGTCGACGATGGGGGTGAAGAAGTCGAGAGTCTGTACGAGGGCGCAATCCTCCGAGAGCTTGTAGATGCCGGCATCGTCCGACGTTTCAAACCCGAGCAATACATTGGAATTTTCGACACGCGGAAGCGTGGCGAGCGCTTGCGCCAGGACCCCTGGCGCTAATTTAGACGCTCAACCGGCGGCTTTGGCATGTGCCGTAAGGCGTTTTGTCATCCAGACCTATGGTAGCGTCGAAGGCTGTTTGTTTTGGGATTTTGAGGATTTAGTCGGGGTCGGCTTCGAGGGAATCTTCATCGATGTGGTTGGCCTGTTCGGAATAGCGGCGCAAAACTTTGAGAGAGTTGCTGGAGGAATAACCGGCGGTACGGAGACGTCGAAATGCAGAGGCGAGGTTCTTTGTCTCTTTAAGGAATTCCGGAAGATTCTTGCCACGGAACTTGCGGGCGAGGAAGTCTTCGATCATCGCCACTTCGTCTGTGCCGGCGAAAGTGGTGGCAATCGCCTCTTTTGCCATAGCGGTGGGGATGCGTTTTTTGTTGAGATCGCGAAAAACGCGAGCCTGTCCGAAGCCCTGATTTTCTTTGCGTGCACTGGCGTAAGCTTCGGCGTAACGGGGGTCGTTGAGGGCGCCGTACTCGGTAAGTTGTTCGATAACAGGGTCGATGTCAGCGGCATCGAGAGCTTTGAGCCGCAGCTTCTGCCGGAGCTCTCCGCTAGACATTGCGCGTTGAGCAAGCAGCATTGCAGCGTAGTGTTGCAATGCACTTCGATCCACGCGCTTGGGTGGTTTCCCGAATGACACGATTGGAGCTTAGCATGTACACTGAAGGCAGTAGTTCCCCCTAAGGAGGCAACAAGTAATGGAAGACAGAAATAACCTGCCCTATTTTTTCCTGGGCATCGGAGTGGGCTTGGCGGTAGGACTGTTGTTTGCCCCTAAGTCCGGCGAAGAGACGCGTGCAGCTTTGAAGGGCCGCGCCGATGAAAGCCGCGACTACGTAAAACGCAAGAGCAGTGAAGCGCGCGAATCTGCTACCGACTTCATTGATCGTGGTCGCGAAGCTGTGAACCGGCAACGGGAGCAGGTTGCTGCTGCAGTGGAAGCCGGCCGACAGGCTTATCGGGAAGCGCATGGTAGCTACCCACCAGAGTCGGAAGAGGTATAGAGTTTTTCGGCTTTGTAGCCGATAAACCGGAAGAGAAACAGGAATGGCGGACTCAACGTTGCTGACAGTATTGATCGTCTTCGTGGCCCTTTGCGCATTGTCGCAATTGGGGCAATTTGTGGCTATGTTCGGCATGTACCGGAAAATACGCGAAATTCACGAAGAGTGGCGTCCTTTGCTTGGCAAGGCTGAGCTGACGATGGAGTCCGCCAAACTTACGCTCGATGACGGGCGTAAGCAGATGCTCGAGATTACGAAGAAGACGAACCTGATTCTCGATTCAACGCAGATGCAGTTGAGTAAGATTGATTCGGTGGTGACGGATGCGAGTGAGCGGGCAACCGCGCAGATGGATCGAGTGGAATTACTTGTGGGAGACACGGTAGACAGGGTGCAGGGGATGGTCAACACAACGCAAGAAGGCCTGTTGAAGCCGTTGCGTGAGGTGAGTGCTTTGGTGAGTGGAATCAAGAGCGGTTTCGGCTTCCTGTTCAAGAGCCGACGCCCGTCTGTGGTGCATGCAACGCAAGACGAAGAGATGTTCATTTAGCGGTGGAGCGAAACGCCGTCTAGAGAAATGGGCTTGCAGTGATCGACATTCACAGTCATGTATTGTTTGGTCTCGATGATGGTTCTCCTGACATAGAAGTCAGCCTTGAGATGCTGCGAATGGCGGGCAAGCATGGAACTACCGATATTGTTGCGAGCCCGCATGCGAATCTCGAATATAGCTTTGATCCGGCATTGATTGCCGAGCGCAAAGCGATGCTGGAAGAGCGAAACGACAGCGGAGTGCGAGTGCATCTTGGTTGTGACTTTCACCTCCAATACGAAAACATCGAAGACGCAATCCGGAATCCGCGGAAGTATACGATTGCGGGGGGACCGTACCTGCTGGTTGAATTTTCCGACTTGCTGATCTTCAAGACGACATCTCAGATCTTCAATGATTTGCTTTCGGCCGGGATGCGGCCGGTGATTACACATCCGGAGCGGAATTCGCTTTTGCAGCAACGGCTCAATGAACTGAAGGAATGGGTGGGGATGGGCTGTTCGATCCAGGTGACCGGGCAGAGCCTTTTGGGGCAGTTTGGGACGAAGGCACTGAAGTTTGCGGAGACCTTGATGGACGAAGGCGTGGTGCATTTTGTGGCGAGTGACGGACATGATCTGAAGCGGAGGCCGCCGGTGATGGATGCGGCGTTTGCGCATGTACATAAGCGCTGGGGCGGGATTACGGCTGAGTTGCTGTTTCGCGAGAATCCGGGCGCGGTGTTGTGCGGAGCCGAAATGAGGGGATCTTCTGTGCCGAGGAAAAAAGGGATATTTTCCCTGTTTCGATAATTTAGCCAGGCTTGATTCAAACTCTTTCAGTCCTCGTCGATATGGACAGAGTGACGGAAAGCAACAACTCCATTGCGGTAGTCGAACAGCTCTTTACCGAAAACCCGAGGCTCGCGCACGAGCAGTTATTGAGCTGGAAGGCAACGGATCATGCCGGCTTCCTGAGACAGTCGATCGAATTACTGGAGCGTGGGGAGAGCAACAGCTTTACGCAGCTGATTCTGCGGCTTTGTCGAGCGGATTCTTCGAACCTGAAGCAGATGCTCTTCACTGCAGACCTACTGAGCCTGGATGAATCTGCCCGATTGTTGCGGCTTTCGAGCAGGAATGATGCGGGTTATGAGACGCACTTGATCTCTGGGCTAAAGACAGAAGTGGACCGGGCTGGAGGGGCGATTGCGAACCGGGATTTTGAGCGGTTGCTGGAGATCCTTGCGCAGGCAGTCCATCCGAAACGACTGGGTGGAATTCTTGCCAGATTTAGTGAGCACCCGGACGAGCGATTGCGTTTGAAGGCTGCACTATTATCGGGTCGGCTTGCCAGGCAACTGCCCAAACAGACTGCGCTACTGAAAGATGTCGATCCCAGGGTTCGAGCCAACGCAGTTGAATCTCTGTGGGGACGACGTGATGTGGAATCGCTCCAGATGTTGCGCGAGGCGAGCAGAGATGAACATCATCGAGTCGCTTCGAACGGCCTTTACGGGCTGTATCTGGCAGGAGACATTGCATGCGTCCGTGGAATTCTGAAGCTGGCCCGCGACACGATTATTGCCCGTCAACTTTCTGCGATTTGGCTGATTGGACGTACGGCGGATTTCCGATTCAGTCAAATTGTGCAAGCAGATCTTGCCGTGCGCACCGGGCGGGTAAAATTTGCGCTGCTGCAGGCAGCCCGCAAGATCAAGCAGCGGAGACAGGGATTGCTTTTGAAGCCAGCCTTGAGGGTGGAGCTTGTCCGTTTCGAGAGATCCGAGAAGGGGCGATTGCGAATCGCATTTCTTGTAAGTGCGAGCGATGGGCGGGCGCTTTGTTCTGATGAGCTGCTTGCGACGCACTTTGTGTTGCACGATGGGCCTTTGCGAGTGGATCAATTCAACTTCACTGCGAACGGCAAGGCGGCCGCGCTGCACGCTGTGCTGCTGCTTCCACAAAGGACTGGAATGGGCCAGAGTATTGCCTCAGAACTCGTGAGCGTGATCGAGCAGGGGATTGAGACGAAAGAACCCCAAGATCAATGGGCTATTCAAAAATATTTATTGCACAAGTCCTCAATTGAAGAAGCAGCGGTTGAGGTGCGGTTCTCGGCATCAAACGAGACGCTGAAAATAGAACAGTTGAGGTCGGTAAAGGGTGCAGCCAGCAGTCTTGTTGAAGGGGTAGAGAGGGCGTTGCGAGTCTTTCCTGAAGATGCGATCGAGAAGCAACTGGTTTTGATTCTAGACCCAGATCTGGACCCAGCCTTTCGTGTGCCGGAACACTGGAACGAACTGTTTGAGCGCCAGGGCGTTGCCGTTCAAGTCCTAACCTGCAAAGCTATGGACACTGAATCACTCCTCTCATGGAGACAACTTTGCCTGGCGCGAAAGGGAATCCTGATTGAATGCAAGCACGTGATCGAGCTTGGGGCGGCGATAGAAAAGCTGAATCGGTATTTGCATTCTGGCTTGAGTCTTACCTACCAGTTGAGTCATATCCTCCCCCAATCCGGCGGGCCAGAAGCGATTTCGATTGATCTTACGACGCCTCTTGGATGCGGACGCATGGTGATTGACGCCGCTGGTGAAGTTGTGATCGATGCTTCGCTGAGCCAGCAAACAGGAGAGGAGAAGGGAGCAGAAGCCGACGGTGAAATCGCAGACGGATAAACTGGAGTCGTGAATTGGTTTCTGACTCTATTCAGTATTTTGCTCCCAGTCGCGTTCGCTGCCGAGTCGGCTGGCAAGCTGGAAGAGCTCAGCGTTGCCCTGAAGCAGGCACAACTCGATCCCGAGGCGTGCTTCCGAGTTCGAGACTTTACCTATCGACGCAATGAGGTTCGGATTTACCTGACCGAGGGCGTGTTGATGTTTCGCAAGCCGGTGAATGGGGTGCGAACGGGTGCTGTGTTTATTGCCAGCGAGGAGCTTGAGGACGCGGAAATTCTCATGATTCCGCCCAATCGCATGGAGCGAAAATCACTCGCATCGTTTACCGGAAGCCCCAATCTCGACGAGCATTTTCGATCCGCTGCTTTTTTGTTTACGGATGGAACGGCTGAGCGCTGGATCGAGGAGTTGAGAAAGAGTCCGACAGCTCGACCGAGCCCGGAGCGAGGCGTGCTTGTTGCCGAGACTTGGAACGGTGTGATTCGGAATCTGAGCGATAGTCTGGAGCCTCGCTTCCTCGAGGATTTGAGCAACGGTGGAGGACCTGGGAAAGGATTTTTCTTTGCCGCCTTCTCGGGCCTCTTGCTT
Organism: Acidobacteriota bacterium; assembly: GCA_025354885.1. Taxonomy (GTDB): domain Bacteria; phylum Acidobacteriota; class Terriglobia; order Bryobacterales; family Bryobacteraceae; genus Bryobacter. Next base: position 34,739 of record JANXLY010000331.1, read on the forward strand.
GGTAATTTTGATATTTATTTCGATCCACGCGGCAGGGAGGAACTGTTTGCCGGACAGTTGGAGCATGTGGACGGAAGAAGCCGATATAACTTCTGGTCTCACTTTGAGCCCAAACGTTCTGAGCTGCGGCCCATGCCGATTCCGCCGGTCAAGATTGAGAGTTTTGAAGTACAGGCCGAAATTGGAGATGATTTGCGATTTAGGGCGACCGTCAGAATGCGGCTACGGAGCAATCAGGATGGTTTGAATGTTCTGCCGATGGATTTGTCGCCGCGTTTGCGGGTTAAGAGTGCGCGATGGAATGGCGAGGCCGTCGAAATCTACCAGCGTGATGCGTTGCGGGCGAACCTGTTGCGCAATGGAGATTCAGAGGGGTTATTGCTGCGCCCTACTATTCCGCTCAAGGCGGGTGAGGCGGGAGTGCTTGAGGTTGTAGAAGAGGGAGATTTGTTTTTTCGGTCGGGCAATGGAGTGTTGTATCTGGCAACACGGGCAAGCTGGTTTCCGCAAATGATGTTTCAGGCTGCTCCTTTTCAGGCGAGCTTTGAGCATCCCAAGAACTTGATGCTGGTTTGTCCTGGTGTCCGAACTGAGACTGCGAAGGGGGATCGTAAAGTTACGAATTGCCGGGTGGATCGGCCGGTGCGGCTTTTTGGCTTCAATCTGGGTTCGTTTGAATCGAGCAAAATCAGTCGTGGTGGTTTTGAGGTGGAAGTCTACGCGAACAAAACCATTGAGAGCGCGCTGGTGAATCGCCCAGCGCCTGTCATGGTGCCGCCATCGCCTGTACCGCCGAGGCGGCGGATGGAAGTGCCCGTGCCAATGGCAAGTGTTGCTGTGCCGGCAGACCCGCTGTCACGCATGCCGTCGATGGCCGAGGAGCTAGCGGGAGCGCTTGAATTCTTCAGCTCGATCTTTGGCCCCCCGCCTTTATCGAGAGTGGTGGCTGCGCCGATTCCTGGAGCTTTTGGGCAAGGGTTTCCAGGATTTTTGTATTTGTCAACGCTTGCTTATCTGGAAGACCGGAATCTCCCTGCTGCGGAACGGGCAGAATGGCAGGGGCGTAATTTTCGCGAGATCATGCAGGCGCACGAATTGGCGCATCAGTGGTGGGGGAATCAAGTCACTTTTGACAACTATCGCGATGAGTGGCTGTCTGAGGCAATGTCGAATTATTCTGCCCTGCTTTATCTCGAAAAACGAAAGGGTGCCAAGGCGATTGAGCCAGTTCTTGAAGAGTACAGGCGTCGATTGATTTTAGAAAACAAAGAAGGCAAGGCTGCGGATTCGCTGGGGCCACTCGTGTTTGGAATGAGACTCCGTTACGCGGATCCGGCTGCCTGGCATTCGATCACCTACGGCAAAGGTACCTGGGTTTTGCACATGCTGCGGAGTCGGCTTGGAGATGTTGCGTTTCTGCAAGTTCTGGGAGAATTGTCGCGTGAATTTTCCGATAAGCCAATGAGCACCGAAGACCTGAGGAGGGCTGCAGCGGCAAAGATGCCAAAAGGTGCGGCAGACCGGGATCTCAGCAATTTTTTTGAGACCTGGGTTTACGGTACAGGGATTCCTCATCTTGAAATGACCAGCTCGGTAACGGGGTTGGCGCCGCGTGCAGTGGTGGAAGTCCGGATCAAACGCACGAAGGTAACTGACGACTTTGCATTGGATGTACCCGTAGAGATTCTATTGCCGCGCGGACAGAAACTGATGCGGTGGATCCGTAGCGACTCGCCGGAGGATGTGGTGGAGATTCCTAGCGGAGCTATGCCGCTGAAAGTGAGCCTAGACCCTCGTGGAGTGTTGTTGAAACGATAGCCCGCGCTATTCTTGAAGCTGGATGGAATCACCCGCACAGGAAACTACGGAACTTCGAAGTTCGCGCGTTTCAATCGTCATCGTTTCGCAACATCAGATTCAGCTCTTAAGGCCCTCGCTCGCTGCCATTGCAGCGCGGAGCGAGCCGGAATTGAGTGAAGTGATCGTCGTCGATTGCGGCAGCCAGGATGGCAGCGCCCGCATTGACGATGAGTTTGAAGGAATCACTGTGATGCGTTTGCCTCGTAATTTTGGTTGGACGCGGGCGGTCAACATCGCGACGCGGACAGCGAAGAGCGAATACCTGATGCTTGTGCCGAATGGTTGCCTGATCGAAACAGACACGGTGCAGCGCATGCTGGGTGCGATTGAAGCGGATTCCACAATTGGTGCTGTTTGCCCTGCTGGCGAGTTTTACGCTTTGCCCAAGGCTGGTGAGACGGAGTTGCGGCGGGTAGAAGCGTCTGCCGCACAGTACCCGTTTGACCAGTTGGTTCTGCTGCCGAAGGTGGCACTGGTGAGTATGAACTTTCTGCCGGATGGATATGGGCAATACTTTGGTGACCTGGAACTCTTTCATAAACTGAGCGAGGCCGGCAAGCGGATCCTGGTATTGGGGGATTTGGAGTTGCGTCGTGAACGGGCTCGGCAGGAAATGATCGATGATGATATGGCGGAAGCGGACCGAATGACAGGTCTTGGGACCTACTATTCGAAAAACTTTGGCTTCGTAGCGGGCCTTAGTTTTTGGCTTAGCCGGACCTTAAAAGCCTTATTCTCCTTCCGGCTCGGACTTGCAGGGAAACTCTTAGCCGGCTCTAAGGTGGATGGACTATAAAGTAATCGCGCATTGAACCGATGTTCTCCTTGAGGATTATCATCGATGGACGCAATGCTTTGGTTGTTTTTGCCGCTTTTTGTTGCCGCCGGATCGGCGCTACTGGCCTTCTTCATCATGCAGTCGAAGCTTGAGGTGGCGATCGCCAGAGAACGTGAATCTATGGCAGAGGCGCGTGCCGTGATTGCCACGCATGCACGAACGATGGAAGAGACGATTCGGGCGACCGAAGAATCAGCACGCCGTCAGGCACTTGATGATTTTCTTGCTGACTTCCGGGTGGAAGAACGCCAATACTCAAGAGAGAGCAAGAGCCTCTTCTTGAACCGCAAGTCTATGATTCTGCAGGAGCGCTTGTTCTTCCGCAATATTCCCTTGAGCAATTGGGTTGAGCACGAAATGGTAGTTGAGGATGGTGGAGACATTCAGAAACTGGCCAAGGCTTGCAGTGTGTTCAGCGCTGGAAGTTCGAACAGCGAATCCTTTGTTAACGCTCCTCAATTGAGCGGGAGCAAGAAATCGATGCCTTTGGCCTCGCCGAAAGTGAAGAATGGTTCGGGGGGAAGCGTGCCAAAGTTGCTTTCGATGGACGTCAATCCTCCGCGTCGCAAAGGCCTTGGCGGTTAGGCGTTTCACCCCGGTCCACTTGCAGGGGGTTACGATACACTGAGGGGAGACCTGCAATTTGCAGCTCATCACCCTCCCATGCCCGCAGTATCTATACATACCTCAATTGCCGAAGAGATCCTTGCCCTCAAGCGCGAGCGCAAAGCAATTATTCTGGCGCATCACTATCAGGAATCGGAAATTCAGGAACTGGCCGATGTCATCGGTGACAGTCTGGAACTGGCGCGGAAGGCCAAACAATTTGAAGGTGAAGTGATCGCGTTTTGTGGCGTCTATTTCATGGCCGAAACCGCGAAGCTGCTCAACCCAGATCGAATTGTTATTGTGCCTGACAAGAACGCAGGATGCAGTCTGGTGGACAGTTGCCCGGCCGATCAGGTCCGGGCGTTTAAGCAGCGCTACCCCGATCACATGGTGGTCAGCTACATCAATACTTCGGCAGCGGTAAAGGCTGAAAGCGACATCATTTGCACTTCCACGAATGCAGTGCAAGTGGTTAATTCCATCCCTGCCGACAAGCCGATTCTGTTTTGCCCCGATATCAACCTGGGAAATTATGTAAAGCAGCAGACTGGCCGGAAGAATATGAAGATCTGGCAGGGAGCGTGTATCGTACATGCGACCTTTGCCGCACGCAAGCTGACTGCGTCGCGGATTGAACACCCCACAGCGCTTGTGGCTGCGCATCCCGAATGCCCGGCTGAAGTTTTGGCCATGGCGGATTACATCGGATCCACGTCGGCAATTATCAAGCACTGCGTAAACAGTGAAGCCCCTGAGTGGATCATCATGACCGAAAGCGGTGTGCGGCATTCGCTCGAAAAGGGAGCGCCCGGCAAGAAGTTTTACTTTGTGCCGAACGAGAATTGCAACTGCAGCGAGTGCCCGTACATGCGTATGAACACACTTGAGAAACTGCGCGATTGTCTCGATAGTCTCGAGCCTCGTGTCGAACTGCCGATCGCTCTGATGGATCGCGCAAGACTGCCGATTGAGCGCATGCTGGCTCTGTAAGAAAGGGAACACGTGCAGGCACCACTGGTGGATCGATTTGGCCGGCTGCACGATAACCTGCGGATCAGCGTTACGGATCGCTGCAATATCCGTTGTTTTTACTGCATGCCTGAAGAAGGCGGCCAATATGCTCCCAAGCAGGAGATTCTCAGCTTTGAGGAGATGGCGCGTTTTACTAGAGTTGCCGTCAGCCTGGGGGTTCGCAAGCTGCGCATTACGGGTGGCGAGCCGCTGGCACGCAAGGACCTGCACAAGCTGATCCGCATGCTGGTTGAAATTGAAGGTGTCGAGGATATTGCCCTGACTACCAATGCGCTGCTGCTTGGTGCTCAGGCTCGCGATCTGTACGATGCCGGTTTGCGGCGTCTGAATATCCACCTCGATACGCTCGATCGCGAACGATTTATGAAGATCACGCGGCGCGATGAATTGGCGCGTGTGCTGAAGAGCATCGACATCGCTCAAGAGTTGGGTTTTGGTCCGATCAAGCTGAATGCGGTTGCCATCAAGGGTCTTACCGAAGAAGACATCATTCCGATGGCGCGCTTTGGGCGCGAGCGCGGGATTGAAGTCCGCTTTATCGAGTTCATGCCGCTGGATCATCAGGGGCTTTGGGACAAGACACAGGTGTTGACCATGGACCAGATGCTCGAGCGGATTCAAGAGGAGTTTGGTGAGCTGGACGTGGTTCCAGATCAGGATGAACGTGCGCCGGCGACAGAGTTTCGCTACCGCGATGGTGGGGGACGGATTGGCTTTATCGCCAGCGTCAGCAAGCCGTTTTGCCTGAATTGCAACCGGATCCGGCTGACAGCGGATGGCCGGTTGCGCTACTGCCTGTTTGCGGTTGAAGAGATGGATGTGCGGCCGTGGCTGCGTGCTGGGGATGACGAAGGCGTGGCGGCGGCGATTCGCGAAAACCTGATGCGCAAGTGGATTGGCCATGAAATCGGAAGCACACAATTCGTGCCACCTCCTCGTCCCATGTATGCAATCGGGGGTTAAGGCGTTGTAGCCTAGCTGTGCTGATCTGAGTGCACGAGCCATACCCCGCCACAGGCAATCGTCGCCCCAAGAATGCTGATCGCGGCAGGAATTTCGTTGAAGAAGACCCAGGCGACCAGAAAAGTTAAAGGGCCAATCAATAGCAGCGATGCGGAGGCTTTGGCCACGGTCAATCTGCTGAGCGCATGACCCCAGAGCGTATAGGCGAGTGCCCCTGGGCCAGCGGCAAGAAAGGCAATCGTAAACAGATGCCGTGCGGCGATTTGTTGTGTAGAGGCAACGAGATTCGGTGCGAACGGGATCATGGCCAGTGCTCCTGAAGCGAAGCTGATGGCGGTGATTCCAAGCGAGTCGTAGCGCTTCATGAGCGGCTTTTGAGCGATGGTTCCGAAGCTGAAGATGAGAGCAGCCAGGAGCAGGAGCCCGACGCCAAGATTCCATTCGAGAGGGCCGTCCGATTCGCCAAGGGCGATGAGCGCTGCGCCAGAAAGTGCAATGCCGAGACCAGTCCAGGTGCGCCACTTGGGACGATGCTTGAGAATCACTACAGAGAGCAGGGTGGCAAAGATCGGCATCGTGTCGACCAGCACACTGGCTGGGCCGGAACTCACGGTCTTTACGCCGTGCGTTGAGAGCAACTGATAACCGGTAACGCAACAGAAACCGCTGAGTGCTGTGAGCCAGAAGTCGCGACCGCGAGGGAGTTCTTTGCCCTTCCAGAGCCAGCAGCCAATGAGGATGAGTGCCGCCAGGGTGAAGCGGAGAGTCAGAATTACTTCGAGGGGAACTTCGCCCAGCATCGCGCGAACAAGCGGAAAGGTGAGGGACCAGAGGATGAGTGCGATCGAAAGCGAGACGAAAGCTCCGCGATTTGCCATAACTCAGATTATCAGATTGTATACATGTATACAATATCCAAAGAATTATGATAGAAGCAATGTCTGAAAGAACCGCTGTGACACGGCTAATGTACAGGACTGCTCCTGAAGTAGTTGCCGAGTACATCCGCGATGCTATTTACCGAAATGAATTGCGGCCAGGGCAGCAATTGCAGCAGGAAGAACTGGCTTTGAAATTTGGCATCAGCCGTATTCCTGTGCGGGATGCGTTGCGTCAGTTGCAGGGTGAGGGGTTGGTGGATCTGTATCCGAATCGTGGGGCTTTTGTATCGAACCCGGGTGTCGAGGAATTACGCGAAGTGTTCGGGCTGCGGATTTTGCTCGAAACCTATGCGGTGCGTCTGGCCGTTCCAAATTTCAGCAAGGCGGAGTTGGAGTTATGCGCTAGCCTGCTGGCACAGCTTGAGAGTATTGCGAACCGTGCAGACTGGTCGCGGATTGACCAGGCATTTCACGCTGCGCTCTATGCTCCCTGCCGGCAAACGAGAACTCTGAATCTGATCGACAATTTGCGTGGGAGCGTGAACCGTTTCTACTACCTGTATCTGTCGCCAGAGAGCTATGGGCCCGACAGTTTGCGGGAGCAACGGCAAATCCTCAAGGCTTGCCAGAAGCGGAATGCGGATGCGGCTGTGGTTGCGCTGGAGAAGCATTTGCGAGGGGCGCTCAAGGAAGTGGAGAGCGTGAGTCTGGCGGCGGAGAGCAGACTGAAGTAGCCTGGTTATTCTGCTTCACTGAAAAGGCGGCGAACTGTCTTGAAAAATACTTGAAAGCTCCTTGAAGTGCACCTGGCAGGATCGAAATGTGTTGCGACGGCTTTTGCTCCATGCGTTTTGGAATAGCCGGGGCAGAGTTTCGCCAATTCTTCTGCGGCATTTACCAATTGATCTGGGCTGCGGAATTTTTTCCTGGCGTTCACTTTCGCGATTCCAACTACTTGAAGCGCGCTCTCGAGCGAAACAAGATCGCCCAGAATCCAGCTTTCGAGTTCGCGACAGACGACTCGAGCCACAACCTCGCGTGAGGTTCCACTTCCCAAAGCTGCAATTTTGGCTTTCAAGGCAACGCAATCAGCGACTGAATGTTGATCCCGCAAGATCACAAAAGCACTGGCAATGGTGTGCATGCCACGTACCTTTCTTGGTATCGATCTTTCGAGGTCTGAGATCCCTTCGTGTGGAACCAGTTGGTAGCGTGCATCAGGGAATAGCCTGGAGAACAACACTTCCAGGAACATTTTCATGGACGGCTCTTCAAGAAGAAAAATCACCATTGTGTTCTACTTGAGCGTGCCAAATATTTCTTGCTTCCAAAGCGAGCCCGGCAAATCACCTTCCTCGACGAGGTTCCTGATCGTCTCGTCTTCCATCGCACGATTGATAATAGTCACGCCATCGCGCTTCTGAAGCCAAAAAATCTCCTCCAGTTTTATTGCGTTTAGGAAATCGGGGGAATGTGTGGAGACAAAAACTTGCCCTCCACGTCGAGCATAATCTCGAAATTCATCTGCAAGCGGTGCCAAGAGCGCAGGGTGAAGTTGGTTCTCCGGTTCTTCGATACAGAGTAAAGGATGGGGCTTTGGATCATGAAGCAAAAGCAGGTAGGCGAACATCTTAATTGTTCCATCTGAAACGTATCGGGCAACGAACGGGTCCTTGAAGCTCCCATCTTGAAACCGCAGGACTATGCGGCCGTCGGGAGTGTTGATGGCATCTACGTGGCTCACGCCTGGCACGCGCTCCCTCATTTTTTCGAGGACATTGTTGAATAACAAAGGGTGCTGTTCGAACATGTATTGCGCGACCAAGGCGATGTTGTCGCCGATAACAGTCAAATGCTCCGCAAACCCTGCCTCTTGCGTAACTCTAGCTTCGCTGATGTGGAAATCCGACACATGCCAGTCTTCGATCAAACGACGGAACGCGCTGATTTGTCTGAATTTTTGAAACTGCCCCAAACCTTTGATGGCAAGAATGTCCGGGCTCTCGAGTGCCTGATTGTCACGACGCATTTCTGCGTCCGGCTTGCCGTAGTCTTCTTCGTTGGTCACCGCCTGTCCCTTACCATTTGTGAAGTCAAGAAAGCGCCAAGGTTGCCCATGTTGGCCGCGCCGATACTGCAAGATTTCGCGTTGGACTGCTGGCGCTCCGGCCTCTTGGCCAATCTTCAAAGAATAGGTAACCAATGGGCCATCGCTTGATTCACGGAACTTGAACTCAAACTCGATTGGTCCTTCTTCGCCGCGCGTAACTACTTCCTTAAACCTTATAGTTGCTCCAAAGGAGAAAAGTTGAGATAGGGGTTTTCCACAGCCGTCGCCGCGACGGATTGTGGAAAAGGTGTCCTTGCATCGGCCCGGC
>JANXLY010000427.1 GCA_025354885.1 Acidobacteriota bacterium
GCAAAGACAGCCTCCGTTCAGCGATCGAGGCATTCATCAACCGCACCAACGAACATCCCAAGCCATTCAAATGGCGCAAGCGGGAAGTAAAAGGAAGTCAGCTAAGGAATACGCTCATTAACTTATGCAACTAGGCACTAGATACCCGGCGTGCCGATGCTGGCGCTGGTCCAGGAGCAGAAGCGGAATCTATTGTTCGTGGCTAGCGATGATTTTTGATCACGGCTGTTGTCTGTTTGCTTTTTGCAATCGCCGGTGGACACGGATGCTGCAGGGGATGAGCTCTTACTAGACGAAGGTTCACGATTTTAAGCTGCAATTTCTGGAAACGGTGCCGGCGGTGCGGTGGCCGAGCATTGCTTTATAGAGCTGCGGGGGTTAGCGATGGCTGTGGAAGCGAGAGGTGGGGGGACTGAGCCTTGAGGTTCAGCGCAGGACCCAATTGAAATGAAGAATCTGCCGCTTGTGCGGGAATGTCCGCAATTGAAGATAGAATCACGGACGGCTCAGCATAATATCGCATCCAACAGAATCACTTTACAATTATTTAGTTGATTAAATTGGATAAATATCTTGTATTTCTTTCTACTTTATTCTATTATTTCTTCTAGGAGAATTCTCTTCTCCAGGCGGCAGGCCGATGTCGTCCAACAGCGCTGGCTTGCTTTGCCGGCACGAACGCCCCCGCCAGGAGAACACTATGGCCATCAATCGCCATATGACTATTACCATTCCATCCGGAAGCCTTTTGAGTGAAGGATTTCAACTCGATGGTGGAACTTTTATTGGAATTCTGATGCCAGATTCCTTTAGTGGACAGTCATTAACATTCGAGCTTTTACGACCAACAGATGGAGTTTTTTTACCTCATTTTGACTCGCTTGGAGAGCAAATCAGCATTGCCGTGGCACCTTCGAGATCGATTGCGCTGGATGAAGATATTAAGGGATTGCCTACACGCGGATTCTTGCGTGTGCGTGCAAATCAGACACAGGCACAGGATGCCCAATTGATTTGTGTGATTACGGAGGAGAAATGGCTTTAACAAGACCTGTAAAACTCATCCCCGACGGCCCGAAGCCGTCGGCTGGCAGTATGTCTGTAACCTTTGCGAGCGACGCCACGGCAATGCCTGTGGCGATGTCAGGCAGCGGCGTAAAGCCGATGGCGACGAGTCTTTCCGTTACTCTCGCGTCAGATCAGCCGGCTGTGCCCGTTAGTTTTTCGGCTAGTGGGACACAGTTGCGGGCGGCATCGCAATCGATGACGCTGGCGAGTGATCATCCTGCGTTGCCGGTGGTAGTTGTCGCGACAGGCGCGAAAGCGACGGCGAATAGCCTTGCGGTAACTATTGCGACGGATCAGCCGGCCGTGCCCGTTAGTTTTTCGGCTAGTGGGACACAGTTGCGGGCGGCGTCGCAATCGATGACGCTGGCGAGTGATCACCCGGCTTTGCCGGTGGTAGTTGCAGCGACTGGCGCGAAAGCGACGGCGAATAGCCTTGCGGTAACTATTGCGACGGATCAGCCGGCTGTGCCCGTTAGTTTTGTGGCTAGTGGGACACAGTTGCGGGCGGCATCACAATCGATGACGCTGGCGAGTGATCACCCGGCTTTGCCGGTGGCAGTTGCGGCGACTGGCGCGCAGACGAAGGCGAATAGCCTGGCTGTGACGATTGCGACCGATCAGCCCAGTCTGGGAGTTGCGATTGCACCGACTGGCGCTCAGACGCGGGCGAATTCGCAATCGGTCAGCATTGCAACGGACCAGCCTAATCTGGGCGTAACTGTGGCAGCCAGTGGCGCACAGACCATGGCGAATAGCCTCTCTGTGACGATGGCGACCGATCAGTCGGCCCTCAGTATCGCAGAGCCGAGCAGCAGCATTGTGAGTGGCAGCATAATCGCGAACGGACAACGTTTGGCGGCGGCTCTGACGAAGTTTAACGGGGCTTGCATCTACCTCAGCGGCACTTACGCGGCTGTGAATCTGAGCTTTGAAGCCAGCTACGACAGCGGCACAACTTACATTGCCGTGAATGCAGTTGCGATCAATGGCAGCACGGTTCTGGCGGCGACTGGCTCTCTGACTAACACCAGCATTGCTTATAAAGTGTATTGCCCTGGAGCGACGCATATTTCAGTGCGAGCAACGGCGTGGACTTCAGGTTCAGCAAGTATTCGAATTGCACCCTATGTCATCGCGATGGATCCGAATCCGGTAATCACGGGAATACTGAACGGAAACCAGGCAGTGAATAGCGCTCAGTGGGGTGGAGCGAATGTTCTGACTGGCGGTTCCTCGGGCTCCGTTGGCGTGGGCGGACTTGCGGCAGATAGTGCTGCGGCGAACGGGAGTCCGGTGCAGACCGGCGGCCTGGTGCGGACGGCAGTGGACACGACGCTTGCAGCGAGTGACGCCATGGCGCTGACCGGCACAAGCGGCATGCAGTTGCTGGTGAAGCCATATGGACTGCCGGAAACCGACTGGCAGTTTACAACTACGTTGACGACGGCGACCGCTGGAGCGGCAAAGGCGGCAGGTGCTGCTGGCGTGCGCAACTACGTAACGGCGTTGCAGTATCAGAACACGTCGGCGACAGCGAGCGCGATCCAGGTGCAGGACGGAGCTACCGTTATCTGGCGGGGACAGGCTCCGGCATCCATGGCGCAACCGGCGGTGATTGTGTTGCCGACTCCACTACGTGGAACAGCGGCAACGGCTTTGAACGTGCAGATGATCACAACTGGGACGAACACCTTTGTGAATCTGCAGGGGTATCAAGCCGCATAGACCTTCCTGCGGGGGAAGAGGCGGGCTCGCGAGCGGAGATTTCGCTTGAGGGCCCGTCTTCATTTTGGATTGTCATAGAATGACGACATGACCAATCGACGAAATTTTCTTGCACAGTCGGCAACGGCAGGCGTTGTTGCATCTGCTCCGCTGGCTGCTGCCCAGGCACCAAGCGCAGCATCTCACGAAATCAAGCTGGGGGTGGCCAGTTATTCGCTTCGCGAATTCGGCCGCAATCTGGCAATCAAGTCGATCAAACAGCTAAATGTGACCAATGTCAACATCAAAGAATTTCATCTTCCTTACAATTTAAAGCCAGAAGAGCTGGAGAAGGGACGCAAGCAGTTTGAAGCTGCGGGACTGAAGATTGTGGGAGGAGGCACGGTTACGTTTTCGAAAGAAGACGATGCTGACATTCGCTCTTACTTTGAGTATTCGAAGCATGCGGGAATCCCGTTGATGGTGTCTGCGCCGAACGCCAGGACATTGCCGATGCTTGAGAAGTTTGTTAAAGAATACGACATCAAAATCGCGGTGCACAATCATGGGCCCGAAGACAAGAATTTTCCTGGCGCGGCTGATGCACTGAAACTGATGAAGAACATGGATCCGAGGATTGGCGTGTGTGTCGATATTGGGCATCAATCGCGGTCGGGTCAACCGATTCTGGAGGCGCTGGAAATGGCGGGACCACGGTTGCTGGACATGCACGTGAAGGACCTTAAGAATGCGACGGGCAAGGACAGCCAGTGTGAAGTGGGGGATGGTGTGCTGCCGATTGTCGCGATCTTCAAGTTGCTGAAGAAGATGAAGTACAACGGTTACGTGAATCTGGAGTATGAGATCAATGCAGACAACCCGGTGGCCGGAATGGCGAAGAGCTTTGCGTATATGCGCGGAGTGCTGGCGGGTCTGGCCGGCTAGTTAGCGAAGATTGCGTTGGCAGATTTAAATGTCCGCTGGCCCTGAAGAGGGCTAGCGGACGTTTATGTTTCTGCCTGTTGGAGTAGTGGCATCGCCGATCTTGACTAGTAGCGGGAGCGAGCCGCTGAGGCCCGCCGGGATGGCAACGTTGATTTGGAAAACGCCAGCGACGAAGCCCGGGGCAGCACCAGCGTAAAGAACAGTAGCCGAGCGGCCGCCGATTTGCACAGCGACGTCGAGGAGTGGTTTGGGGAAGATGCTGTTTGCGACACTGCCGTCGACGCCACTCGGGGCAGTTTGGCCTTCGCCAGTGCCGTAGAGGATTAATACAGAAGCTGGGGTGGCAGGATTCGATGCGGAGTTCACGCTGCCGTCCTGATTGGTGACTGCGAACAGGCCGGGGGACGAAGCAACGACCGGGAGAGTGACGGTGTTGGTGGGGCGACCCTGGTAGATGACCTGGAGGCGCGTGGAGGTGGTGACAGCGTAGGGGACAACCACGTTGATCTGATCGGCTCTGACAAAGAGGAGTGGCGCTGCAACGCCATCGAAGAGAACCTGCGTGCCGGCAAGCTGAGTTGAGACTTTGCCGGAGGAATCAAGTTCAAGACCGGCCCCGGAAGGAGGACCGAGATCAAAGCCGAAGATGCTGATAATCTCGCCTGGAGCGACAGGGCCGACATTGAGAGTTGCTCCATTGGTGACCCCTTCGGCAACGATGCGGGAGGGAGTGAGTTTGCGAACGAGGAAATTGCGATTGTCCACAAAATAGATGGAAGAATCGGAATCGACGGCAAGGCCTTGGGGACCGTCGAGGGCAGCATTGGTAGCAAGGATCCCTTCACCGGAGAAACCGGCCTGACCGTTGCCTGCAATGGTGGTGATGTTGCGAGTTGCGGCATCGACTTTGCGGATGCGGTTGGAGGTGGCGATGTAGAGGTTTGCCTGCTTGTCGAAAGCGATTCCCGAAGGAGCGCCGATATTCGCGGAGGTTGCGGGGCCGCCGTCACCGTTGGCGCCTGTTGCGCCAGTTCCAGCGACCGTAGAAATGATGCCGCCGGCAGAGATGCGGCGAATGCGATGATTGCCGTTATCGTTGATGTGGAGATTGCCTGCGGGGTCGAAGGCGAGATATCGCGGAGTATTGAGTTGGGACTGACCAGCAGGGCCGTCATCGCCGGAGAAGCCGGGAATTCCAGTGCCAGCAAAAGTGGAGATGATCTGGGTGACCGCGTCGATGCGGCGTATCCGATGGTTGTTCGAGTCGGCGATAAATAAGTTCCCGGCGGCATCGGTGGCGACACCGACGGGACCAAGGAGCAATGCTGCAGTGGCAGGACCGCCGTCACCAGCAAAGCCTCCAGCACCGCCGGCAAGTCGGGAAATCAGGCCAGAGGGGGCAACCTTTCGAATGGTTGCGCCGGCTCCGGAACTGATGAAAAGGTTGCCTGCGCGATCATAAGCGAGTCCGGTAGGGGCGCCCACTTGCGCCGAATCGCGGGGCCGTTATCGCCATCGATTCCGAACAAGCCGTTCCCTGCGGCATTGGTAATGAGGCCGACAGGAGAGATGCGCCGGACGCGATTGTCAGTCTGATCGGAGAGGAGCAGATTTCCCTGCAGGTCAAAAGCAAGGGCGAACGGATTGAGCAGCGAAGTCGTCAGCGCAGGTACGTTGTCACCCGCAGTGGAGGAGGGAAGGACACCGGCTATCGTTGTGAAGACTTGTTTGGAGAGGCGGCGAATCTGCTTTGCTGCTGCTATGACCGAGAGAAGGTCGCCATTTTTGTCGAAGACCAGATTGGAAAGGCCAGGAAGGATCGCCTGAGAGGCAGTGCCGTTCGCGTAGGAAGTGCCTCCTCCGGCGAGCGTTGATATTACGCCTTGCGCATTGACGAGGCGGATTCGACCGTTATTTGTATCGGAGATATGAAGGTTGTCGGCAGCATCGAAAGCAATATCTGCCGGGGAAGCAATGGAGGCGAGCGTGGCCTGAACATTGTCGCCGTTGAAGCGACCGTTGCCATCGCCTGCAACCGTCGATATGACACCAGCGGGAGTGACTCGGCGGATACGATGATTTTGTGTATCGGCAATGAAGAGGTTGCCCTTGGAGTCGAACTTCAATCCACTGGGGCTGAAGAGGCGCGCAGTATTGGCGGGACCGCTGTCACCGGAAAAACCGGATGTTGTGCCGGCATAGACAGAAATTGTGCCGTCCGCAGCGATGCGACTTACGGTGTGCAGGGAAGCCTGACTGACGTAGAGCAGACCTGCGGAATCGAATGCCAAACCTGTTGGGCCGGCTATGGTGGCAAAGGTCGAGATAATGCCGGCCGGGGTGACACGACGGATGTTCCCATTTGCTGAGTCGGCGATGTAGAGGTTGGAGGAAGAGTCTAGAGCGAGAGCGGAAGGCGTATCGATGAGGGCAGCGGTGGCAGGGCCACCGTCGCCGCTGGAGCCTTGGCGGCCGGTACCGGCGATGACGTTGAGCACTCCAGCCGGAGTGACTTGAAAAACCTGACTGTAGTAAGTGTCGCCGAAATAAATGTTGCCGGCTGCATCTGTGGCGATGCCGCGTGGAGAGATCAGTCTTGCGTTGATCGCGGTGGTGCCGGAAGCATTGCTTTGCAATCGCCCGTTGCCTGCGACAGTGGAAACGACGTAGTACTGCGCCGGGAGGAGGGAAAGGAAAAATGAGAAAGCAATGAGTAACCGCACTATGGCATGTTAGCTAAGTGCACAATCAAGGTCAATTGGGTTAGGGCAGCCATTCAGAGGATTGGAGTGGGCCAGGCCCCTGGCTCATTGGGGTTGACAGGGCGGGTTTGAGTCGAGTGCCAAGCTGTCTGGACCTGAGAAGGCAAGCTAGGGAGCAGTCTTGAAACCTGGCTCATAATGTCGGCGACGATCGCTGGATTCTGAGCAGCGGTGTCTTCGGCCTCTTCGGGATCTGCGTCGATATCGTAAAGTTCGGGGTTGAGGAGACGCAGATTCAAGTAACCCACTTTGGGCTCTGGAGTGTAAGCGGGAGTGTTGGCACGGGCCATATGCAGCTTCCAGCGACCCATGCGGGAGCACTGGAGATCCCAGGCATTGAAGTACAGGAAAAGGGGCCGGGGCACCGAACTCAGTTCGCTGGTGAGAACTCTTCCAATATCGACACCGTCCAGAGGATTGGCTGGAAGGGGCAGTTGGACCATGTTGGCAATGGTAGGCAAAAGGTCGAGAGTCGTTGCAAAGGAATTCACGACCTGGCCGGAAGGAATTCTACCAGGGAATCTGGCGATGAAGGGTTCGCGCATTCCACCTTCAAAGGTGTCGCCTTTGCGCCCGCGCAAGCGTCCGGCACTTCCCTGAAACCAAGGTCCATTGTCGCTGGTGAAAATCACCAAAGTATCCTGATCCAGCTCGTTGGCCTTCAATGCATTGAGGACTTCGCGAACGCCCCAGTCCAGTTCCTGAACCACGTCGCCATAGAGGCCCATATTGGACTTGCCGACGAAATCGGGGGAAACATCGAGGGGAATATGTGGGGCGTTGTAAGGGAGGTAAAGAAAGAAGGGAGACTCTTTGGACTGGTTGATGAACTTGACGGCTTCCTCTGTGTAGCGCCGGGTCAAGCTGGCTAGTTCAACCGGCGACTCGATCACCCCGATGTAGCGCATCAGAACCGAGGGGGCCATATCGTTACTGTAAGGGATGCCGTAGTAAGAATCGAAACCTTTGCTGGTGGGCAAATACTGATTGGGGCGGCCAAGATGCCATTTGCCGATGCAGGCGGTTTTGTAACCTGCGGGTTTCAAGAGCTGAGCGATGGTAGTTTCTGTTTCTGCCAAGCCGTGAAGATCATTTGGAAACAGTACCGTGTGGACGCCGGTGCGGACTCCGTATCGACCCGTAAGAATTGGAGCACGTGATGGGGAGCAAACTGCGTTGGCTGAGTAGAATTGGCGGAAACGAACCCCTTCGCGAGCCATCTGGTTCAAATTTGGAGTTCTGATGCGAGAGCCGTAGCAACCCAAATCACCATAGCCGAGATCATCAGCAACGATGTGCACGATGTTGGGAGGACGCGAACTGGCTTTAAGCCGAGTTGAAAGCGGCGCGAAGGCGGCAGCAGTAGACTTCTTGATGAAATTGCGGCGTTTCAATTTGTTCAGTTCGGAGTATACATATCTGCCTGGCGAAAGGTGCGGTAAAGAATCGTATTGGCGTGAGCGGTGTACCGGATGTTGCCCGTCTTGTCGAGTTCCATGGAGTAGGATACGAGCGCGCCCTGGTTCATAACAAAACCAGCATCGAAGTGGAAGTTGCCGCCGCGCAAAGTCTGTGCGGAACCAACGGCCAAAGAGTAGACACCCAAATCGGCGTTCAGCACTGGGGTTACTACACGATTTTTCTCGTCGATCTGGAAAACCTGGCCACGGCTATTGCCGGTGCCCATTTCGGTAATGCGAGTGTTGCCGTTGTCGAAGACGATCAGCCGGGTTGGATTGGAAAGATCAAAATTACCATCATGCTGATGGGAGAACCAGGGATAGGCGTCGGAGGAGTGGATTGTGAAATCGCCACCCCGGCCCAGGCGCCAAATGATGTGGCCATCGCCTTCGGCAAAGTCATAGGCAATCTTGATCAACCAATCCTGGTGGCGTGAGGAGTAAAGTAAATTGCCATCGGGAGTCTGCTGGAGCGCATTGCCGTGAGTCCAATCCATGGCGGTGGGGGCGAGGGAGGGTGCTGGACACACCTGGGGGCAGGTCTCATGCAAGACGGCCAGGCGAGTGACGTCCAGATTATCGAAAGTGTCCCAAGCCCAGACTACGTTCAGATCCCGATCGAGAACGATGATCATATCGCCTAGGACGTCAACGGGGCCGGGGGCCTGGACGTCGGTGAGGATCTGTTCGACATAACCGAGGGTTGCAATGCGTCCGTTGGTGAGGGGGCGGACTTCGTGATGGAAAGCGGTGATCTGGCGTTTGCCCATCGCTTTGAGTTGCTCGTTGACTCGCGCAGCATTGGTTTCGAGAATGGTCATACCGGTGAGGTCAAACTGGCGGAGCAGCTGCTGAGAGGGGACGCCGTTGTAGGCCTCCACCAAGCCCCAGAGGAAGCCTCCGGCTTCAGTACGAGTGAGAAGAGCGAGATCGCTGGGACCGTACCAGAGGATATTGCCTTCGAGATCATTGGCGAGTGGTGGTGTTCCCAGCGGGCTTCCAATCAAGAGTGGATAAGTTGACTGGGCGGGAGGAGGGAACAGGATTTTTTCTGAGTAAAGGTTGTCCGGGAGTGCGCCACTAGTGAAAGTGAGTTCTGGACTGGATTCGAAGGATGAGCCCGTATCGAGGGTGTGCTGCGCAGTGATCTCTGTAAGTGCCCGAATTCCGGCGAGGTAGAAATTCATGCTCAGCCCGTCGCAATCCTGGTAAGGCGTCCGCTGAGCAATGCCATTCGGCCCCTTAAACGCGACTCGCATGCGTTGGCCTTCTTCGCAAGGCGGAGCGCTGTAGAGGAAGACGAGGGAGTTGCTGGTAGGGGTGACGACTGCTGCGCTGCCCGTGACTATGGGAGCAAAGTCGAAGCTGGTTTCCGAAGTAGATATCTCACCGGTATCGAGATTGCGTGCCGATACTTCCATCTCGTAACTACCTTCTTTTGAGCTTTCTGTCCATTCGAGGGTACTGGCCGGGCTATAGTCGCGAATCAGTTGGTAATCTTCGCCTTGCCTTCGCACACGAAAGCGAAACCACTGGTTGCCGGAGGGTGCCTCTGAAGCTGTGGCAGCAAAAGTGATGATGGTTCCAACAAGAGCTGGGGAGGGGGCCGAGGTGGTCACCGCCAGATCCATAGCTGCCGCGAATTCTGTTCCGAGCAGGATCGAAGTTAGTAATAAAACTAATACGCTCGGGATATTTTGGACTTTCATGACTTCTCCTGATTACTAGCGAAAACGATTGAATGTCCCCGTACTGAAGGCCAGATGGTTTGGGAGAAGAATTGGTTACGCTTGAGAGGGAAGATTTCTTAATGAAATCGCTTTTGATTTGATTTGGGAATGGATCGGTCGATTTTGCAGAGTGTCGAAGTGGGTTGTAAAACGATGGGCGCTGAAGCCTTCGGTGGAAACTCTGCGCGAAATCTTTGTGGACTAGAAGATTCGTATTCCAAGTTCATACCTTTTGAGAGATGGGTGAGGTACGGGCCAAGATTTTGCGGTGATTTAGCTGCGACTCGCGCAAATAATCAGAAGCGATGGAGTTGGATCTTTGTGGATGGAAATTGCCGAATGCCCTTCGCTGCAATCGCCAGACCAAGTTGAGAGCATTGAAAAGAGGGAGCTGCGAATTGCGCAGTTGGCAATGAATTCATATGGCTGCGGCAATCAGGCCATACTCTCGTGCAAGTGCATCATTGAGAACAACCACAGCAGGCGGCCGAACGTTCCAAGTTCTTAGAGTTGCATGCAATGCTTTTGATAAGGCTTCTTCCAAGGGCACCAACCATGCCTCCCGATGTCCGTTAATGACCAACACAAAACGGAAGTCCACCGTAGAAAGGTTTAGCTGTCTGAAGAGCATGGGCAGTTCATTTGGGGCGTCAAGATGTCTGTGGAGGCAAAGGGCCAAACAAAGCGAGAATGTGTTCAACAGCTTTACTCGGATCTCGGAAATGAATTCATCAAAACCGGGCTCAGTTTCTGGTCGAGGCGTACTCGACTTCGCTTCTACGATCCAGACAGTTGCTACAGGCGGATTCTCGCCCGTTTTGCGCAGCAAACAGAACTCGGCGATTTGTACGCCCTCCTGTATCGAGAGGTAGGCGGCGCTTTTCTCGATATGGAAGCAATGCCCCTCCTCGAAGGGGCCGAATGCCATTTCTGATTCGATGATTGTCAACTCGGGATTTGCTGGAATCATTTCAAGGCCAAGCCAACTTCTTCTTTATAAAGGCGTATTGACTCGTCGATAATCGGGTTGTCTGGCATACCATTTTGAAGATCACCTGACTGCCATTGGCCGTTGACATTAGACAAGACTGGAATTGAGAAGTGATTCTCTTGGGCGATCAGGGCCAATTTCTTGACTACAAAATAAGAATGACTGGCAAGAAAAAATTGAATGCCACGATCAGCCAACATATGAACGATGTCGAGCAATTGCGAGATGGCGTGAGGATGGAGCGCGGATTCGGGTTCATCGATAAATATTACGGAATGAGTGTCCAGGTAACGATTGCCGAGCAAGGTATCCAGGATCGCGATTTTCTTCACACCTTCGGCTGTCACGCCGATAGGGAATCGATTTTTTCCGACTACGAATTGCCACCGACCGGAAGAATCGTCGTACTCAACAACGCCGCCAAGGATGCCCTCAAGAAGCCCTCGCGATTGCGCGAATTCAGCAAAATTCTTACCTTTCGTTGTCGCCTGCCGCAGAGCTCTTGCCAAATCCAGGTAGGTGTCATCGAATCCAAATGTCTGGTCTGTTTCCCGGGACTTCAAAATAATCTGATGCAGGGAGAGCACTTCTTTTGCAGGTAGAAAGATTGAATTGCTGGCTCGTGGAGGAATTTTGTTTTCAAGCGAGGAAATTTGTCTCTCAGTTGATTTCCCAAAACTGTAACTGAATTCTTGATCATCAACAGACATATTGCAAGCCAGGGGCGAATCTGCGCCCTTGGTCACCAAATCACCGATTTTTTCAGGCTGAAAAGTCCAATAAAGTTTTTCAAACATGATTTCTGGAAGCGACCGAGGGTCATCTCCACGCTTGAACTCTTCAAGCGCACGTAGAGCACTATACATGGCCTTGAGAAGGAAGGTCTTACCGCTTCCATTGCCGCCAATAATGAGATTGATCTTTCCTAGGGGAGACCAGGCCACCGCAGAGAGTGGGCCAAAATTGCGCAATTCGATTTTGTTCAGCATTAGGGTGTCTACCGCAATGATATTGCGAAGTCAGCGACATTGCTTTGGATTCCATTTCTGACCATCGAAAATCAGAATTGATAGAGCACCACGGGGCTGCGTCCCAAGAGGATTCTTTTGCGAGGTTGGGCGTCTACAGGAAGCTAGACGAAGCGGGGGAGGTGGACGACGTCTTCGGCGGGGACTCGTTCGAGGGGGTGGCCGGCTTTTTTCCAGGCGGAGAGACCGCCGACAACAACTTTGGGTTTGTAGCCTGCTTCGGTGAGTAACTCGGCGACGCGCTGGCTGGTGGCTTCATTCTGGCAACTGCAATAAAGGTAGACGTCGCGTTCGCGCGGGAGATCGGCGAGAGCTTCGGGGAGACGATTGGGTTCGATGCGAACGGAACCGAGGATGCGTTCGGCGTTGGCGTCGTAGTAGCCGTGACTTCGGACGTCGGCGATGAGGATGTCGTCGTTGAGGCGGGCGGCTAGTTCATCGATGGAGACGCGCGGGATGTGGCCTGCCTTTCTGATGCGCCAGGCGCTCCACATTCGGAAACCCAAATAGATGGCGAAAGCAATGCCGGCAAGGACAGCAATTGCGCGGCCCAGCGTACCGACCCATTCGGTAATGGCACCGATCGCCTCGCTGAAGGAGAAGCCGAGAATGCCGTAGAAGAGGATGTAGATGAGCGCGCCACCGAAGTCGTAGCGAAAAAATACGAAGGGGTTCATGTTCATGCTGCCAGCCATAGGAGCAGCCATAGTATTAATGCCGGGCAAAAATTTGGTAAAGAGCAGCGCTGTTCGTCCACGTTTGTGGAATTGAGCGGCACTGGCATAAATACAGGCTTCGGGGTTTACAGAGACGCGACAGAGGAGACCGAGGAGCCACCAGCCAGTCCAGCGGCCGAGCAGGAAAAGTATAATGTCGGCAGCGAGCATGCTGGATAGAGCAATCGAGAGACAGGTAAGAGGGTCTAGCCGACCTTTGGCTGCGGCTGCGCCGACGGCGAGCAATGCGGGCGCTGCAGGGACCGGGAGCCCAATCGCTTCAAGAAATACGATCAGACCGAGAAGCGGGTAGCCGTAATGCGTGAGCAGCGGCAGGAAAGCGTCCATCAGGTGTGTCCAAGGACGGGATGAGGTTCGTAGAGTTCTTCGAGTTGTTCGATCTCTCGTTTTTCGAGATGGATATCGAGGGCGGCAACGGCGTCTTCGAGGTGTTTGATTTTGCTGGCACCGATGATGGGAGCGGTGATGGCGCTCTTTGAGAGGAGCCAGGCGAGAGCAACTGTAGCTCGGGAACTTCCGCGGGCTTCGGCGACGGCGGCGACACGGTCGGCGATCTGGAAGTCGGACTCACGGGAGTAAAGCTTGACTGCGTAGTCGTCAGTTTGTGCGCGAAGGGAATCTTTAGAATCGCGCTTGATGCTGCCGGTGAGGAGTCCGCGACCGAGAGGACTCCAGGGAATGATGCCGAGACCCTGATCGACGCAGTAGGGGATCATCTCACGCTCTTCTTCGCGATAGGCAAGATTGTAATGATTCTGCATGAGTACAAACTTTGCACCGCCGGCGCGCTCGGCAGCGAATTGCATTTTTGCGAGTTGCCAGGCGTACATGGAGGAGGCGCCGAGGTACAGCGCTTTCCCTTGTTGGACAACGTCGTTCAGGCCGCCCATGACTTCTTCGACGCTGGTTTCGGGGTCAAAACGATGGATCTGGTAGATGTCGACGTAATCCATACCTAGGCGGCGGAGACTGCCTTCGAGGGCATGGCGGAGGTGCTTGCGGGAGAGTCCGCGCTGGTTGGGATCGGGCCCCATGGGGTTGAAGAGTTTGGAGGCGACAACGATGCGATCACGAGGGATTCCGATTTCGCGGATCGCCTTGCCGAGAATTTCTTCACTGACGCCGAGGGAGTACATGTCGGCAGTATCGAAGAAATTGATGCCGAGTTCCCAGGCTTTGGCGATGAGGGGGATGCTATCGGCTTCTTCGAGAACCCATTGACGCCAAGCTTTTGCGCCATAAGTCATTGCGCCAAGACAGATGCGTGAAACCTTGAGGCCGGTTGAGCCGAGTCGAGTATATTGCATTTAGTTTTCTTTCAGGACTTCTCCTATTTCGCGCTCCTCAATTGCTCCCTGCTTGATGATGCGCCAATAGGGCTCAGTGATGTCGATGGTGGTGGCACCTTGACCCACACAGTGGCCACCATCGAGCACGAGATTGAGACGACCGTCCATAGTGCCAAATACTTCGATGCCGGAAGCGCAGGTCGGCACTCCACTCACATTTGCGCTGGTGGCAATGAGTGGCATGGAGAGGAAGTCGATGAGGGCATTGCCGACGGCGGATTTACTTTGGCGGAGGGCGAGGCGGCCGGTGTTGCCTGTGAGTTTGAGAGGCACTTTTGACGAGGCGGGAACGATGATGGTGAGGGGGCCGGGCCAGAAGCGACGGGCGAGGAGTTGGAAGCGCACGGTGACTTCGCCGGTGAGGTCTTCGACCATCATGAGGTCATCGACAAGCAGGGGAAGACTGCGGGCGGTCTCGCGACCTTTGGCAGCGAAGACTTTGCCAACAGCAGCGAGGTTGAAGGGATCCGCTACAAGCATGTAGAGCGAGTCTGTGGGGATTGCGACTACCCCGCCCTGCCGGATCAGGTCGGCGGCGCGACGGATGACTGCCGGATCGGGAGTTTCGGCATTAACTTCAATGAGATCTGTTATCACGAGGGAGAATTTGAATTCTAGCAGCGAAGAGGGATGTCAGGGGCGTTGGCAGTTGGGACAGAAGAAAGTGCTGCGCCCGCCCTGGACAATTCTGAGGATTGATTTTTTGCATTTGAGGCATGGTTCGTCCTTGCGGCCATAGACGGCGACACCGAAACTTTCGCTTTCCGGAGTGGTGCCGGGTTGGGCGTATTCAGCGTAGGCAGAAACGACTGCGTTGCCGAGAACCTTTTGGATCGCTGTGTGTAGTGCGGTGATTTTTCGTTTTGGAATGTCGCGTGCGGACAGGCGGGGATCGATGCGGGAATGCCAGAGCGCTTCGCTAGCGTAAATGTTGCCGATGCCGGCGATGCGGCGCTGATCCATGATGACGGGCTTGATGGGGGATTTGACGGAGTGGAGGATGGTCTGGAGGAGAGCGGGCGTGAAGGCGGCATCGAGGGGTTCTGGACCAAGGGCGGCTTCAGTTGCGGCGATGTCTTCGCGGGTAACGAGGTGCATGCGGCCGAGTGCGCGGGAGTCTTCATAGATGAGAACGCGATTGTCTTTGAGACGGAACCAGATGCGGGTGTTGTGGGGGCGAAAACGGTAGTCGGGGAGGACGTAGAGGTTGCCGGTCATGCGGAGATGGACCTGGACATGGAGCTGGTTTGAGAACTCGATGAAGATGTACTTGGCGCGACGGCGGACGTTGAGTAGTTTTGCACCGTGAAGTGCGCGGAAGGTGGAGGGATTTTGGGGAGCGATGTTGCCGGGCCGCTCGATTGTGACTGAGTGGATGGTGGAGCTGGAGGCGGCTTCGCGGAGACGGCGGACGACGGCATCGACTTCTGGGAGTTCGGGCATGTTGGAGTAAGTTTTATGTTAGCGGGAACTGATGCCTGGGACTGAGCAGGATACTGAACCTTCTTTTTTCGTGTGAGGGTGTTAGAAACCGGGATAAGAAGCGACTACCTAGAGTGTGGAAGGAAAAGAAGCCATTTCGAGTGGAGCGGCGAGCCAAGTCGACTTGTATCAGGATGCAGTGCGGGAATTCGGTACGTCGCTTGAACGGCTTGCGCGGGCTTACGAATCCGATCCAGAAAAGCGTCGCGACCTGAGTCAGGAAATTCACTTTCAGCTTTGGCGGAGTTTTCAGATTTATGATGGCCGCTGCTCCGTGCGGACCTGGGTATATCCGGTGGCTCACCATGTTGCTGCCTCGCACGTTCTTCGAGAGCGCAAGATATTTTCGAAGCTAGTGAGTCTTGAAGAACTGGAAACTCTGCCTGACAAGCACCACGGACAGTCTGCTGCCGACCAGCGTGAAAACCTCTCACGACTATCCGTGTTGATTCAACAACTCAAGCCGCTCGACCGACAGGTGATCATCTCTTATCTTGAAGACCTGGACGCTGTGTCGATCGGAGAAATCACGGGACTGTCACCCGGAAACGTAGCCATGAGAGTGCACCGGATCAAGAACATCCTGGCACGACGATTTCACCAAGGAGGGCCGCATGCGGAGTGAGCCAACAGGGAACGACCCGAAATCCATCTGGCAGAACCAGCCAACGGAGCCATCCATCATGACACTCGAAAAGATTCAGGAAAAGACGCAGGTGCTGCAGATCAAAACGCGGAAGCAACTGCTGGGCGAGATCACGAAATCAATTCTTCTCGTCGTACTCTGCGGCTACGGATTGGCCTGGGCAAGCGGGCTGATCAGTTTGCTTATTGCTTTCATCGTTGTCTGGAGTCTGACGGGACAATATCTTCTCCATCGCGGAAATTGGCCCGCAGCACCACCTGAAGTCTTGGCGCTCGGCTCCGGAATCGCGTCCTACCGGAAGGAATTGGAACGGAGACGAAGGCTCTCGGCCCGATATCTCTTGTGGTCTTTCGGCCCGGTGATTTTTGCGATTGCCTGCTTCATTCTGGTCATCCTGAGTCTTGGCATCGAGAAGCGTGGAATGGCCTTCAGTGAGGCACTCCACAACATGATTCCGTTCCTGCTGTTAGTGGTGGCCTGGAACGTGGGCGTATTCATCATCCGGATTCGGGATCAGCGGGAGTTGCAGCGGGAAATCGAAGTACTGAAGGAACTCGAGCGGACGAAAGAGTGATGAGGCACTCTGAGTGAAGCGATGCTGCGGGGTAGACGCGAGTGAATCTACGAGCAGGCAATAGCTGGCCAGGGCTGCCGCGGCGAGCAAGCTGACGGCAACTACTGAATGGGTCAGCGGATCTATAGGGCTGATCACGAAGAGCAGAGTGGACGTCAGGAGTGAGCGCGCAGCCGCAATTGTAAGGCCTGAAGCAGCGCGGTTGAGCTCAGCAGGACGCCGTGAGAACTCAAGAGGGGCTCGCTACGAGTCAGGGAGCCCCTAGTTCGTCGAAGTAGTTTTCAGCTCCGGATGCGACTTTCTCTCCGACGTCGAACTAAAAGGACGAAGGCTCCCGATGCAGCGGCGCTCATCGTAAGGACGGCGCTAGAAGGCTCGGGCACGGCCGTCGGCGTTGCAACGTTGAAGAAGAAAAAGTCTGAGCCTTGCCCATTGGTAGCAAGACTGTTTGAAACTATAGACACTGCAATTCGCCCGACATTTTGTAAACCACCAAGAGCCAAAACTCCTCCCTGACCGAAATTCTCAAGCCCTGATCCGGCTGTGCCGGCATCAGCCACGAAGAAGTCGGACGTATTGGCGGTTCCGGGGCAAGTCAGCTGTCCAGAAGGCGGATTGATTGACGATGAGCCAGCACAGCGGGTTGTGGAACTCGTCGAGAAGTAGCCAAGCTGACCCGGAGACCCATGTGGATATTCAGTGAGAAGACCAGTCGGTGTAGTCCAGGTATTGACATCGATTTCATTTCCAGCGAAATCCCAAGCAGAGATTCTGTATTCGAAATAGTCGTGGATGTTGCCAAGAAGCAGTTGGCTGCCGGTGCCCCAGTCGTAGCCAACGGAAAAGAGGAAGTCCAAGCCTGTGCCGGGTTTGAATGCACTAAACTCTGTAGAGAATTGTTGCGGGGTGATCGCTGTTGCCACACCGTAGGTTCCGGTTGGATAGCCCCAACAGCCTCTGCTCGGACATATTGGCGAACCGGTGACTGTTCCAGCAGCACTGACGTTAGTGATCTGGGCAGAGGAGCCGACACCAGCCACTGTCCAATCCTTAAAGTCCATAGTTGCCGCCGAGAGCGGGTGGTGTCCAGCCAAAATCTTCCATGCAAGAAGGCTTGCCGTTAGACACATTCGCGATGACTTTTGAGTTTTCATTTCGATTTCACTTTCTTTGCGCTTGGCGGCATTTCTCATGGATTTTCCGCACCTATCCAGTCGCAAAGGGACTTGCGCACTCCGTATTGGAATGGGGTCATTTTTTTGGAATAGAAATAGCGGTGTTGCTGCTTGCGTCCAGGCCGAGAAGATTGTCGTTGGGTTGCTTGCAAAAACGGATCGGTCGCCAGGATCAGGCGAGCGTGAGTTCGAGGGGGGAGCCGGCGATTAGGCCGGTGTGTCTGGCGGCGCTGTCGTTGGCTATCGAGACTTCGTAAAACCCGCAGGAGCCGGGGATCACGCAGAGTTCGCCAGGGGGGCAGTTGGCGTAGGTGCTGGCGTAGAGCTCTACCTGGTTGAGTCCAACAGTGAGCGTGAAGGGTCGGTTTCTCAAGGTTTCAAATTGGGCAATTGGGAAGTTGGTAATCAGGTTGCCAAAACGATCTAGGTGGAGGACTGTTCCAACGTAGCTTCGGCGGGAGAGCCGGGTTGGTGTGATTGCGGGGCTGCGCATGGCGTCTTTGATTAGAGAGCCGAGTCTGGCTGGTTTGATACCAGAGGCCAGGTGGGCGGCGACAGGGGCGAAGATGTCGCGGCCATGGAAGGTACTGGAGGGATTCGGGAGCCAATAGTTCGATTGATTGAGATGGCGGACTTTTGCAGAAGTGTCGGCGAGGGCGAAGGAGAAGATGCCGTTGTCGGGGCCGATGAACAAGTGACCTGCTGTTTCGATGAGAAGTGGTCGGCGCTCACTGCCGACTCCGGGGTCGACGATGGCGACGTGGATGGTGCCTTTGGGGAAGTGTCGCCAGCTTTGTTCGAGGAGGAAAGCGCCTTCGAGAATACTGAAGGCGGGGACTTCGTGGGTGATGTCAATGATTGGCGTTTGTGGCGCGATGGTGAGGATTACACCTTTCATGACGGCGACGAAGTGATCGGCGAAGCCGAAGTCGGTTAGTAGAGTAATCATTGCTTTCTGTAGAATAGAGCTTAAGCATGCATATCCGCGACATTTTGGCCGAAGACCACACCACGTTGAGCTTCGAATTCTTCCCACCAAAGACGGAAGCGGATTCGGAAGTGTTGTTTGAGAACATCGCGTCGCTTGAGACGCTGCAACCTTCGTTCGTTTCTGTGACCTATGGTGCGGGCGGCTCGACGCGGGAATTGACGCACAATCTGGTGGCCAAGCTGAAGCAGACGACGGCTCTTGATCCGACGCCTCACCTGACCTGTGTGTGCCATCAGGAAGAAGATATTCAAGCGATCCTCGAGAAGTATGCGGCGGCAGGAGTTTCGAACATACTTGCACTCGGCGGGGACCCGCCAAAGGATCTGGCGAACTACGTTAAGGCGAACGATGCATTTCAGTATGCGAGCGATCTGGTTCGTTTTATCCGCAAGTTCAACGAGAGCGGCATTCATCCGGACCCGCGGGGATTTGGCATTGGAGTTGCTGGTTTTCCAGAAGGACATCCTTCGACTCCCAATCGCCTGAATGAACTGGACCACTTGCGCAAGAAAGTGGCTGAGGGGGCTGACTATGTTTGCACGCAGCTCTTTTTTGACAATCGAGATTTTTATGATTTCCGCGAGCGGTGTGAACATGCCGGAATCAAGGTGCCGATCATCGCGGGAATCATGCCCGTGACTTCGCTGCCAGGAATGAAGCGGATGGCGGAATTGGCACTGGGAGCACGCTACCCTGCCCGCCTGATGAAGGCGTTGCATCGCTGCCAGGATGACCCTGCGGCAGTGCGCAATGTAGGCATCCACTGGGCTACGGAACAGTGTCGCGATCTGCTGGACAACGGGGTACGCGGGATTCATCTTTATACGCTGAACAAGTCGGATGCGACGCGACAGATTTACCAGAGCCTGGGCCTGAGAGATTCAACAGTGGTGCGCAAGGTGAACCCCGCCTAGAATAGTAGTGTGCATGC
Organism: Acidobacteriota bacterium; assembly: GCA_025354885.1. GTDB lineage: Bacteria > Acidobacteriota > Terriglobia > Bryobacterales > Bryobacteraceae > Bryobacter. The sequence goes on from JANXLY010000427.1 coordinate 19,574, forward strand.
TTACTTTGATCACAACGCCACAAGTCCGCTAGCGCCCGAGGTTCTCGAGGCGATGATGGCGGTGTATGGGCGTGTGTTCGGGAATGCTTCGAGCATTCATTGGTATGGGCAGGAGGCGCGTCAACACCTTGAGAGTGCACGGCGGCAGGTGGCTGAGCTTGTGGGATCTCGACCGGATGAGATCGTGTTTACGGGTGGGGGCACAGAATCGAATAACCTCGCATTGTTGGGACTGGTAGACGCAGGGAAGAAAGCGCACTTCATCACAAGTTCGATTGAGCATCCGGCGGTATTGAATGTGGTGCAGGAGCTGGAAGCGATGGGGCACGATGTGACCGTTGTTCCCGTAAGCGGAGGCGGGGTGGTGGATCCAGGTGATATTGCGCGGGCATTGCGCCCGAGGACGCGGGCTATCAGCCTGATGGCGATCAACAACGAGATTGGCACTGTGCAGCCGATTGCGGAAGTGGCGGTGATTGCGAAATGTGCAGGAGTTTATCTGCACTGCGATGCGGTGCAGGCACCGGGCAGGATGGCGATTGACGTCGCGAAGCTGGGGGTGGATCTAATGAGCCTGAGCGCTCACAAACTGAATGGCCCGAAGGGGATTGGGGCGCTCTATGTTCGCAAGGGAACGCCGTTGCGGAAGCGGACATTTGGCGGGCATCATGAGCGGGATCGCAGGCCGGGGACCGAGAATGTACCGGCGGCAGTGGGGTTTGGAATTGCGTGTAATCGCGTTGCATTGATGAGTTGCGAATTACGGGATCGGCTGGAGGCGGGAATCCTTGCAGAGGTGCCGGATGTGCACATCAACGGCGATCACGAGCGCCGTGCACCGAATGTAACGAACTTGAGATTTCCTGGAATTGAAGGGGAGCCGCTGGTGATTGCGCTCGATATGAAGGGTTTTGGTGTGTCGAGCGGTGCGGCTTGTTCGAGTGGATCGGTTGAGCCATCGCATGTTTTGCTGGCGCTGGGATTGAGTAGCCCCGATGCCCGGTCTTCGATACGCTTTTCGCTTGGAATGAACAATACGGCGGACGAGGTAGATGCCTTGGTGCGTGCTGTTGCAGAGTCTGTGTCGCGATTGAGAAAGTTGTCTCCTGCTTATGTCTGAAACTCCTCCGATTGCCGTCGCCATGTCTGGCGGGGTGGATTCTTCTGTTGTGGCGGGGCTGTTGCAACGTCAGGGCAAGCCCATCGTTGGTCTGACGATGCAGCTTTGGAACCAGCGGCGTTTGCCCGAGATTGCGAACGAAGGTGCAGCGGGACGATGCTGTTCGATCGACGATGTTTATGATGCTCGCTACGTGGCGCAGAAGCTGGGCATACCGTATTACGTGGTGAATTTCGAGGATCGTTTTGAAGAGCATGTAGTGAAGCCGTTTGTGGCGGATTACATTGCTGGCAAGACGCCGATCCCGTGTACGCTGTGCAACAACTTCATCAAGTTCGATCAGTTTCTGGAAATGGCGGACGGGATTGGAGCGGAGAAGGTTGCAACCGGCCACTATGCGCAAATCCGGCAGGATGCTGTGAGCGGGCGGTGGCAGTTGTTGCGATCTACCGATACAACAAAGGACCAGACTTATTTCCTCTGGGGACTGAAGCAGGATCAGCTGGCGAGAACTTTGTTTCCGCTGGGCGGGATGGTGAAGACCGAGGTGCGAGTGCTGGCGCAGGAGCTGGGGTTGCCGGTGGCAGAGAAGCCGGACAGCCAGGAGATCTGCTTTGTGCCGAATGGCGACTATGCAGCTTTCATCGAAGCGTATTCCAAGGAGCAGGGGATCGAGACGGATGTGACGCGTGGGGACATTGTGGATCGCGAAGGCAAGAAGCTGGGCGAGCATGGCGGGGTACACAATTTTACGGTGGGTCAACGCCGAGGGTTGAATGTGAGCGTGGGGGAGCCGTTGTATGTGATCCAGACCAATCCTGCAACGCGGGAAGTACAGGTGGGATCGGGCGAACATTTGTTGCGGAAGCGATTTTCAGTGGCGCAGATCAACTGGATTTCAATTGCGCCCCCGGGGAAGTCGATTCGGGCAGAAGTGCGAATCCGGAACCGGCACCAGCCCGCGCTGGCGACGATCTATCCGAAGACTGACAGGAGTGAGGCGGAGATTGAATTTGATGTACCGCAGAGGGCGGTGACGCCCGGGCAGGCGGCCGTGTTTTATCAGGGCGAAGTGGTTGTTGGCGGAGGGTGGATCGAGCGAGAGGCGTGAGCAAGGCGAGATCCGATTTTCGAAATCACCTGGAGGCTGGGCTGGTGCGTGGGCTGCTGGGCGTGGCAGCGCAAACTCCGCTCGGATTCTCTTTGAGTGTGGCGAAGATGCTGGACCGGATAGCGAGCCGGATGCGGCAGTGTGCGGAGAGGAATCTTTCGCGGGCATTGCCGGAGGTGGATGCCGCAGCTACAACGGACGGAGTGTATGAATCAGTGGGGCGGATGCTGTACTACTTTTCGCGATTCCCTACGCGGAATGCGGAGAATATTAGAGAGTGGATTGAGTATGAGGGGTTTGAGCATTACCTTGAGGCGAAAGCTGGCGGCAAGGGTGTGCTATTTGCGACGGGACACTTGGGGAATTGGGAGTTGAGTGCCTTTGCCCATGCGCTAATGACCGAGCCGATGAATGTGGTGGTGAGGCCGCTCGACAACCCCGTACTCGATGCTTTGGTGAAGAGATACAGGACAGGGTCCGGGAACCGGATCCTCGACAAACAGGATTTTCTGCGCGGGATTTTGAAGGCACTGGCAGCGAATGAGCCGGTGGGAATTTTGATTGACCAGAATACGCTGCCGGAAAACGGGGCATTTGTCGATTTTTTTGGGATGCCGGCGTGCACAGGGACGACCTTTGCGAAGCTGGCGCACAGGACGGGCGCGGCGGTGATTCCCGGGTATGCGCTTTGGGATGCAAAGAAGGGGAAACATGTATTGCGATTTGACCCGGTGTTTGCAATGACTGGGGATGTAGTAGAGGATACGGCGCGACTTGCGAAGCATTTTGAAGGAGTGATCCGTCGAGATCCGGCGCAGTGGTTGTGGCTGCACCGGCGGTGGAAGACGCAGCCGGAAGGCGCGAAATCCATCTACTAGTACTGAGTAGGGGCTCAGGCAGTACCCTAAGCTATTCCCTAAGCTGAAGACCTTAGAGACAATTGAAGAGTCCCATGGCACTACAAGATGTCCGCCTCGTCATACGCTTCACAAGACACTGGATTCATTACGGTTGGATGTTGCATGTGTTGACTTGCACGCTGGTTGCTGGGGTTGAGGGCCTGCTAGGGCCCAAGTAACAAAATCCGACATTGCTCAGTTTGGCTAAAGGAACTAAGGTCTTCCGCCGATATCAATAAGGAATGGCTGAACGGCTTGAACTAGACCGGCTGAAACGTCAATTCCTCGCGGCGTTGAACCACGAGGTGAGGACCCCGCTGAGCGGGATTCTTGGCATGACGAGTTTACTCGAACAGTCGAACCTGAGCAGTGAGCAGCGGGAATACGTGCATTTGACGAAAGCGTGCGCAGAAGAACTGTATGCTGTGTTGAGTTCGACTCTGGAATTTACGGCGTTGGTTGCCGGGGATTCACGGATCGAAACAACCGACTTTCTGTTGCAGGAAGCGATTGAATCTCTAGCGGCGCAGTGGCTGGTAAAGGCGAGGCAAAAAGGGATTGCATTTTACCTGCGGCTGTCGGATGATGTGCCGGAAGCTGCGCGAGGGGATGAATTGCGGTTTCGGAAACTGCTGCAGCATCTGCTTTCAAATGCGGTGAAGTTTACGGATCAAGGGCAGGTAGAGTTGGTTGTCGGATTTGAGGCGCACGCGAGCGATGCGAGCCAGTTTCTGATCCGGGTCGAATTGCGCGATAGCGGGATCGGGATGGATGGAGAGCAATTGCAGCGCATCTTCGAATCATTTGAACAACTGGAAGGTGGATTGGCGCGGCGCTATTCGGGGCTTGGATTGGGGCTGACGCTGGCGCAAGGATTGGCGAAGATGCTGGGTGGCGAGTTGAAGGTTGAAAGTACGCCGCAGAAGGGCAGTGTGTTTTCATTCACGATTCCGTTTGGGTATTCGAATCTGGAGTCGAGCTTTGCAGTTCCGAGTGAAAAGCAAGTGCTGGTTGTCGATGACAACGAGGCGGCACGCAAAGTGGCTGAAGCCTATCTGAAGCGTGGCGGGTACAAGATTACTCTGGCAACAAGCGGAGCCGAAGCATTGCGATTGGCCGAAGAACGGCGTTTCGATCTGGTGGTGATGGATTTACAGATGCCCGGGATGGACGGCATTGAAACGACAACGCGACTGCGGGACATCACGGGGTACGAAAAAACGCCGGTGCTGGCGTTGACCGCGAATGTGGGGGATGAGTACCGATTGCTTTGCCTGTCCCAAGGGATGCAGGGGTATTTGCCGAAACCGGTGGACAGCGAGATGCTGTTGCGTACGGTGCGGCAGTTGATGTAGGCAGAACTTGTAGGCAGAACATGTAGGCAGAACATGTAGGCAGAACATGCAGGCAGAACATGCAGCTGCGCGATTGTTTGTTGAATCAGATAAGATTTATTCATGCTTAGAGCACTGCTGCTGTGGTTGGGGCTTTGCCTCGCGATCCCTGCCCAGACGAAAATTCCTCCCATTTGGCCCCTGATTCAGGGGACATTCCCGCATGGTGGACAGCGAGGTACTGCGGTCACCATCAGTTTGAGCGGCAGGAATCTGCAGGACGCAAAACAGCTGGTTTTTAGCTCCCCGAAATTGAAGGCGGAGATTTTGAAATCGGATGCTTATCGGGTAACAGTGCGGATAGAGCTGGCCGACGACGCCGAAAAGGGGCGGCACGACTTTCGCCTGCTTTGCGCGCATGGTTCAGCGATTGGCTACTTTGATGTGAACTCGTTTGTCGAGCGGAGCGAGAAGGAGCCCAATGATACGCGGGCGCAGGCCGAGGAGCTGGTCTTTCCTGCTCTGGTGAACGGGATACTGAAAGCGGCGGATTATGACTATTTCCGCTTTGAAGGGAAGCTTGGGCAACAGCTCACCTTTGATGTGTTGGCGACGCGGAATGGGGCGAATACCGATGCGGTATTGAGCGTGCTCGATACGAAGGGTGTGGAGTTAGCGGAGTCTGACGACTACTACGGGTTTAAGGATCCGCATTTGAAATTTCGAGTTCCTTCGGGTGGCACTTATTTCCTGCGGGTATATGGATCGAGCGAAGCAGGGTCTGAAACGTCGGACTACCGGCTGGTGGCTGGCGAGATGCCTCATGTGGATTTGGCGATGCCGGCTGGTGGAACACGGGGCAAAACGGCAGAGGTGACTTTGCACGGAGTAAACCTGGGGGGAGTGAAAGAAGTGTGGCTCGGAGATGGATTGGCGAGAGGGGAAGTGATATCGACCGGAATTGAGCAAGCGCGGGTAAGGATTGCGATCCCCGAAACGGTGGCGGAAGGTGAGTACAGATTGCATGTGGCAGGGGCGACGATGCCTGTGCCTTTTGTTGTGTCCCGATATTCGGAGATCGATGTTTCAGATGCGACGGCACGGAACAAAAAAGACCCGAAGCCAGTGGAATTGCCCATTGTGGCCAACGGGATTTTGGACCGCCCGAAGGCGACGGATTATTTTGTGTTTCGGGTAGAGAAAGCAACAACAGTGGTGCTCGATGTGACGGGGATGCAATTGGGATATCTAACTGACCCGATGGTGTTGTTGTACGACGAGACGGGCAAGAGACTGGCTTATCAGGATGACCCAACAACGAACACGGGTAAGGAGCCTGCTAACCTTGACCCGCACCTGGTCTATACGCTGCCGAAGGCCGGACGCTATATTGCTGCATTGCGGGATGCGCAGTTTCGTGGGGACCCGAGTTTTCTGTATCGCCTGACGATCAAGGAGGCGAAGCCAGATTTTTCGATTCAAGTAGTGGGAACGGAAGATACGTTTTATCGGGGGCGGAGCAATGCAGTGCTGGTAAGGGTAAGACGGCTGGAAGGTTGGAATACGCCGGTAGCAGTATGGGCAGAGAATCTTCCTCTTGGCGTGAGTGTGAAGCCGGTAATTGCAGAACCGAAAAACACGCCTTATACGGGGACCTGCGGAGAAACGCATTACCTTGATGGGAGCAATGTGGAACTGAATTTTGTGGTGAGCGCAGATGCACCGCTAAATCTTGCGGCGATACGCTTTCAGGGACGAGGCGAGATGGGAGGTGAGACCGTTGAGCGAAGCGGAAAGACACGGTATTTTCGGAATCGAGTCCGCTTTATCGGCACCGCAGAGGAAGATGCCTTGCGGGCGACAATTGCGGATGCACCAGGCGTGGTGCTGGGCGTGCCACAGACGCTCAGTTTGGACAAGGCAGGGATGGCGCAGTTTACGGCAATCGTGACGCGCCTCGATGAGGGAAAAGATCCGCTTGAGCTTTCTCTGGAGGCAGCGGCTGGCGGACTTAGTGTGGATCTGAAGGAAGTAGCAGCAGCAAGTACGAGGGCAGATTTGAAGCTGAAGGCGGCAGAAAATGCACCGGGGGAATTTGTCCTTGTGGGGCGAATTCATGGCGCAGTCATCGGAAAATCGCATCCGATCCGGGTGCGAAGGAGCGCGATGTGAAGTTACTCATTTTGTTTGTTGCGGTGCCGCTCGCGGGGGCGCTCAGTGTTTATCCGGCGCGCATCGAACTTTACGGTCAGGACGCAAAGCAGGTGATCACGGTGACGGATCGCAACGCGGATGGGTATGAACGTGACGTGACAGGAACCTGCAATGTGCCGAACGTTGTGACAGTCAAGCAGGCCCCGGTTTTGAGGCTGGTTTGCGGAGGAAAGGGGTTGAGTGTGCCGATTCTCGTCAAGGCTGCAGCTCGCAAGCCGGGGATCAGTTTCATCAATGATGTGAGTCCGATCTTTACGATGAGTGGTTGCGCGGGTTCGAATTGTCACGGGTCGATTCGTGGGCAGCGTGGATTCAAGCTTTCGCTTTTTGGCAATGATCCCCTGCTCGATTACGAGGCAGTGACAAACCTGACAGCGAAGAGAATTGACCGGAAAGAGGCGGCAAAGAGTATGTTGCTGGGCAAGGCGACAGCGCAGACGCCGCACGGAGGCGGGTTTCGTTTTGCGCCGGATTCGCTCCAGTACCGGGTCTTGCTGGACTGGATTGAGCAAGGGGCACCGTATGATTCGGGGACCACGCCCCGCATTGCGTCGCTGACGGTTTATCCGGAACAGCGATTGCTGGTGGGAGTTGGGGCTACACAGCAACTGGTTGCCATTGCGAAGTATTCTGACGGAACGCTGCGGGATGTGACTCATCTGGCGCAGTATGCGGCAAACGACCCGGACACAGTGCAGGTTAATGCGAAGGGACAGGTGCAAGCGTTGCAGGCCGGGGAGACGGCCGTGATGGTGAGGACGATGGGATTTGCAGTTGCCTCGCGCATTCTGATTGCGGGTGCAATTACGGCAAAGGATTACCCGACGATCCAGAGCAACAACTATGTGGACGAGCGCATCTTCGAGAAGCTTCGAAAGCTGAACATCCGGCCATCAGAGGCAGCGGGTGAAGCGGAGTTTCTGCGGCGTTTGTATCTGGATACCACTGGGTTGCTGCCGACGCCGGAAGTATCGCGTGTTTATCTTGATTCGAAGAATCCACGCAAGCGGGCGGAACTGATCGAGCAATTGCTGGCGCGTCGAGAACATGCCGAAGTGTGGGCGTTGAAGTTTAGTGAATTAACCAGAGCAGGCACGCGCGAGGCCGGAAATAAGGGCGCGAAGATTGTTTACGGGTACTTGCGGGATTCTTTTCAGGCGAACAAGCCTTATGACCGGATGGTGCGGGAAATGATTTTGAGTCAGGGTTCGCACAGCTTTGCCAATTCCTCGATGGGAGGAGTGAGACAGTCGCCAACCAGCTTTTACAACATCAGCTTTGACTCGAACGCGCCGGACCACGCAACCAACATCAGTCAGCTTTTTCTTGGAGTGAGAATGGAGTGCGCCAAGTGCCACAACCATCCGTGGGAGCGCTGGACACAAGACGACTTCTATGGGTTTGCGGCGTTTTTTGCAAGGGTCGGAATCAAGGAAGTTTACGAGAACGACGAAAATGCGACGCAGTACATGGAAGAGGGGAGCGTTGAGCATCCAAAGACCAAGAAGAAGGTGAACCCGAAGTTTCTGGATGGGGCGACGATTGCCGATTCACAGGATGGAGACATTCGGGAAAATCTGGTGGACTGGATGGTATCGGCAAAGAATCCATTTTTTGCCAAGACGATTGTGAACCGGGTTTGGAAGCATTATTTTGGGCGGGGGTTTGTGGAAGAAGTGGATGATTTTCGGGTGACGAATCCACCGACCCATCCGGAGCTGCTTGATGCGCTGGCGGCCGATTTGATTGCGCATCATTATGACCTTCGACATCTGGAGCGGACGATATTGAACTCGCGTACTTATCAACTGAGTGCCGAGCCGAACGACAGCAATCGTGCGGACCGGAGAAACCTTTCGCATTTTCCGGTGCGGCGGCTGATGGCCGAAATCTTAGTGGATACGATGAGCCAGGCCGCACAGGTGGAAGAGAAGTTTGCCGGCTATCCGCCAGAGACGCGGGCGATGCAAGTCTATGGAGGAGGTGGCGGGTACATGTTGTCCAGTTTTGGAAGATTGAGCCGCGACATCATTTGCGAGCGGGATACGCAACCAGACATGGCGCAGACGATGCATCTGATCTCGGGATCGACAATTCAGAACAAGGTATCGAAATCGAAACTGCCGTGGGAAATGGGTGACGATGCGCTGGTGGAGCACGTGTATCTTGCAGCACTGGTGAGGCAGCCGTTGGAAGCAGAACGCCGGGCGATTCGCGAGCGAATCGGAAACAGCGAGCGCAAAGCGGTGTTTCAAGATCTGCTATGGGCGATTTTCAATTCTAAAGAATTCATGTACCAGCATTAGGAGCGAATGATGAACAGTTTTGACCGTCGCGGCTTTTTGAGAATCGGCTCTATCGCTACGTTTGGCTCGCTGGACTGGGGCATGGTGGAGCAGCTGCGGGCGCAATCGGCGAAGCCATCGGGTAAAGACATCTCGATCATTCACCTTTGGCTGGCGGGAGGGTTGAGCCATCTCGACACTTTTGATATGAAGCCAGAATCGGACCGCAAGTACCGGACGACGTTTGGAGCGATTCCGACTTCGATTCCGGGGCTGCATGTTTCAGAACATCTTCCAAGGACGGCGAAGCTGATGCACAAGCTGACGTTGATCCGGTCGATGACGCACAAACAATCGGCGCACGGAACCGCGCAAACGCTGATGTTGAGCGGACACGATGCGTTGCCAACACTGCTGGTGCCAAGCGTTGGAAGTGTACTTGCGAAGGAACTGGGTTCGCGAAATGAGTTGCCGCCCTATGTAATTGTTCCGCAGCCCCGAGGAAATAACGCGAGGGCAGGATTCCTGGGGCCGAAGTACAACCCGTTTTCAGCTGGAGATCCGAGTGTTGCGAAGTATTCTGTGCGGGACATGGATTTGCCGATGGGAGTGGATTGGGCGCGGATGGAAGGCCGCAATAGTCTGCTGCATCTGGTAGATGAGAGGATTCGCAAGTACGACACAACCGACACGTTTGAGACGCTCGATGGGTATTACCAGTCGGCATTTGATTTGATGAAGTCGCCGCGGGCGAAGAAGGCTTTTCAGATTTCTGAAGAGCCGGAAGCATTGCGAGAGCAGTACGGGAGGACGGCGATGGGCCAGGGAGCGTTGCTGGCAAGGCGGTTGGTGGAAGCAGGCGTACGATTTGTAAGTGTAGGGAAGGGGGACAATGCCTGGGACCATCACAGTACCTTGTTTCCGGCATATGCGAATGAATTCATGCCTGAGCTGGACCGCTCGTTTTCTGCATTGTTGAGCGACCTCGAACAGCGGGGGATGCTGCAGACGACGCTAGTGATCGTGACTGGAGAATTTGGACGCACGGCAGAGATCAATGTGAACAATGGCCGAGACCACTGGCCAAACTGTTTTTCGCTTGTGCTGGCAGGGGCTGGAGTGCCGCAGGGGCAGATCGTGGGGGCCTCTGACAAGGACGGTATGTATGTAAAAGAGCATCCTGTCGAAGTACCGGATTTGATGGCAACGATTTTCAAGAAACTGGGTGTGGACTTTGAAAAAGAGTATGTTTCAAATATCGGGCGACCGCTCAAGATTGCAGACGGGAGACCGCTGAGTTTTCTCGGTTGAGGAGAAACGGGGGATTTGAGAGATATATGCGACTCCTTGAATAGATCAGCTTGATTCTTCTTCCATCCATAGCCGTTGATGCCGACCTGGAGTTGGCGAAAGCAGTGCTGCGACGCGACCGGAAAGCGTCGGCGGAGTTCGTGCAACTGTATTCCGACCCGCTCTATCGCTACATTCGATTTCGGCTACAGCCAAGGCTAGAGAATGTAGAAGATCTTGTGCAGGAAGTATTTCTTACAGCCTGGAGGTCTCTTGAAAAGTATCAGGGGGCTTCGCCGTTGCGAGTTTGGCTGCTGGGGATCGCACGGCACAAAGTGCAGGATCACTACCGGCAAATACTGAAGAGTGTTCCCTTCCCCGAGGATGCTGAGGAATTGAAGGCCGACGACGAGCCGCTTGAAATGTTGCTTGCAACGAAGCAGGCGCAGGAGCGGATCTCGGCGATTCTGGTGCAGTTGCCCGAGGATTACCGGACGGCGTTGCTTTGGCGTTATTGGGAGAGGCGCAGTGCCGAAGAGATCGGGGCCGAGATTGGGCGAACATCGAAGGCGGTGGAACGATTGCTGGCAAGGGCACGGCAGCAGTTCAAAGAGCAATGGCAGAGAAAGGAGGCAGGACAGTGAACGACGAAATGTGGTTTGAGCAACTATCGGAGTGGAGTGAGGAGGAAGAGAAGCTGGCTCCTTCCTGCCTGAAGTCGAGGGTATACTCGCGCCTGATCGAGGCGCAACAGGCAGAGGCTCCGCTGTTGGGATTGAAGGACACGGAAGCTGCGGGCCGGGGACTTTGTGTGTTTGAGAAGCTGGTAGAAATTTTGCCAACCGGGGCTAGCTTACAAAATTTCCAATACTGCTCTATGTGCCATGCACGGGTTGCAGGGGAGAAGATCGAGAACGCACCGATTTACTGGGCAAATTGTCCTTATTGCGAGTTTCAAAACCGTTAAGAATTAAAACTCGCGGACAAGGCCGAACTGATTCAGGAAATTCAGGAAGAGCGCTTTGCCTTGCGGCCGCAACTGGGAACTGAGCGGATTGGAAGAAACGGTTTCCCAAAAGCTGTAACGAAAGCGCCATTTGCCGCGGAGTTGTACATCGAGTCCGACTGCGGTACGCCAATAGGGCTTGGTTGCTGCAAAGCTTTCTGCCGACAGAGATGGGTTGCCTTTGCGAATCAGTAGGGTTCTGGCGCTGCTGTCGAGCCGGATTAGGCCTGCCCCACCACTGACGTAAGGCCGGAATCTTGAAGAGCGAGGCTGGAAGTAAATCATGCCATCGATGCCGCCGGAATTTTGTTGCAGCGTTCGAGATTGTTCAAAGCTATCTTCTTTGCCTGCGGCAATATTGAGACCGGTAAAGGTAACAGCATTGCGATTGGAACCAAAGTTGGCCTGGACGCTGAAGTATTCGCGGATGTGACGGCCCGCAAAGAGCTGGAATGCAAAGCCGTTCTGAGGCTTGTAAAGCGCGATGCTGGTACGGCTCGAATCGACCACCGTGCTGCCATCACCCGTGAGGGTAGCGATGCCCACTGTGCCGCCGGCGAACCACTGGCCTTGAGCTGAGGAACAAGCAAGCAAGAACACCCAAAAGAACATTCTTATATTTTGAGGGGGATCGAACGATAAGTCACGACTGATTGAGAGGAAGCGCTTCCTGATTAAAACAGTTCAAAGGATTTGACATGCGAAACAACATTGTAAACACTGTGATTGCACTTGGCATCGGTGCGCTTTCTCTGATTGCCCAGCCCCCAAGTGTCCGGCAGATCGGCTTCTATGGCCCTACTCTGCTCACTGAGCCGGGCACCTATGTTCTGACGATGGGACAGGCTGTAGCCAGTTCTACGGGAGCGGGAATCATTATTACCGGCAACAACATTACGCTCGACCTGGATGGCTTTGCAATTACGGGCGCGGGGAATGCGACAGGAGTTGGCGTTCGCATTGTAGGTGCCAGAAACGTGGTTGTGAAGAATGGCAGTATCGATTCGGCGCTGATGGGTGTGGTGGCGATGAACTCGAGTAATGTACGGATTGAGAACCTGCGCATTCGTGGACTGTCTGGCGCACCTCCCGAAGCGGGAATCATGTTGGTTGGAACTTCGAATTCGATGATTGTCAACAATCAGATTCTGAATACGGCACTGGGTATTTTCATTCGCGGCGGTGCGACCTTCGGAAACCGGATTGAAGGAAATACGCTGACAGCATCGGCAACGAATTCGCCGCTCGGCATCTGCTACAACCCAAGCGACACCGACAGTAATGGCCCGAAGGGCGACCTGATTACGCGGAACCTGATTCGTGGATACCGTCAGTCATTGGCCTTCGGAGACAGCTCCGAGTTCAACGTGGCGGAGGGAAATACGTTTATCTTCCGAGCGAGTGCATCCAGCAACCCAAATGCGAGCAACCTTGTGAGGAACAACACGGAAGTGAAGATGAACTAGGTGGTTGAGCGTCAGAGGCAGGGGCACTAATGCTTTGCCCCTGTTCCTGACAGAGATGCTTTGCTTTGGGTAACTTTTGCTTGGGAATCAAAGTCCTGCTATTTTAGGGCATTCGTCCCAAACCTCAATGCAAAATCTGTTTTCTCTTCTGATGGCCTGCGCGGCAGGCTCCCTACTACTACTTTCGTCGTGCAATCCGCAGGCGGCAACGGCGCCTGGTCCTGGCGGAAAGGGAGGCAAGAAGGGCGGTGAAATTCCTGTAGTGGTAGTGAAATCGACCACAAAAGACATGCCGATTGATCTCGATGTAATCGGCAATGTCGAAGCCAGCTCTACCGTGAGTATCAAGCCGCAAGTGAGCGGGGAGCTGAAAGCGGCGTTTTTCAAGGAAGGCGAGTTTGTCAAGGCAGGGGATCCGTTGTTTGAGATTGACCGGAGAACTTTGACTGCGCAACTGGATCAGGCGGTGGCGAATCTGTCGCGTAGCGAGGCGCAATTGCGAATGGCGACGGCAAATCTGGCGAAGGACATGGCGCAGGCGGACTATTTACGCTCCGTGTCGCAACGCAACGAGATGCTGATGAAAGAAGGCATCGCATCGAAGGAGCAAGGGGCACAAGCTGCGGCGCAGGCATTGGCACAGAAGGAACTGACGGATGCAGACCGCGCAGGAATTGAGAGCTCCAGAGCAGACATAGCAGCGAACAAGGCGACGATTGACAACCTCAAGGTGCAGGTTGGCTTTACGACAATCAAAGCGCCGATTTCGGGTCGCACCGGCACGCTGCTGATCAAACCGGGCAACATCGTTTCAGCAAACACCAGTGAACTGGTAACGATCAATCAGATCCAGCCGGTGAATGTGAGTTTTGCGGTGCCCGAGTCGCAATTTCAAAAAATTTCCAGCCGTTTTGGCAAAGAGCGATTGGCTGTGTTTGCGACTTCGCAGGATTCGACTGAGCCACCTAGCGTTGGAGTGTTGGCTTTTATCGAAAGTACTGTGGATGCGACGACTGGCACACTGCGGCTGCGAGCTACGTTTCCGAATGCGGAACGCAAGATGTGGCCAGGGCAATTTGTCCGGGTCCGGATGCGCCTTGGGATGATCGAAGGGGCGGTGGTGGTGCCGAATCAGGCGGTGCAGACAGGGCAGGATGGGTCGTTCATTTATGTGGTGAAAGAAGACCGTAGCGTTGAGAACCGGCCAGTTGTGATTGGGGTACGGAGCGGAACGGATCTATCCATCACCAAGGGTCTGGCGGCGGGAGAAACGGTTGTGACTGAAGGACAACTGAGGATTGCGCCTGGGCTGAAGGTGAATCCGCGAGCTCCCGGGGCCGGTGGAGGCCGAAAAGGCGGGAATGCGAATGGCGGCGAGATGAAGGGTGGAGAAGGCAAGGGTGGAGAAGGCGAGATGAAGGGCGGCGAGAAGGGCGGAGATGCTAAAGGCGGCGAGGGCCGCCGGAAGAGGCCTGAGTAGCAAGCCATGAATTTTTCAGCCATCTTCATTCGACGTCCTGTAGCGACCATCCTGCTGATGTTGGGGATTGCCCTATTTGGTGTGGTTTCATACTTCTATCTGCCGGTAAGCGATTTGCCGAATGTTGATTTCCCGACGTTGAGTGTTTCTGCATCGCTCCCTGGGGCGGATCCGACAACGATGGCTTCTGCGGTTGCGACCCCGCTTGAGAGGCAGTTCACTTCGATTGCGGGCGTAGATTCGATGACATCGACGAACTCGCTAGGTTCAACGAGTGTGACGATGCAGTTTGACCTTTCGCGCGATATCGACGGTGCAGCAGTAGACGTGCAGACTGCGATCAGCGCGGCGATGCCATTGCTGCCGCCGGGGATGCCTTCGCCACCTTCGTTTCGCAAACAGAACCCGTCTGACGGCCCAATTCTTTTTCTTGCAGTCACGAGCACCTCGATGCCGAGGTGGAGGCTGGATGAGTATGCGCAACAGGTGATTGGACAGAGAATTTCTTCCATCAAAGGAGTTGCGCAGGTTAGCGTGATGGGTTCGCAGAAGTTCGCTGTGCACGTGCAGGTGGATCCGGAAAAACTCGCATCGCGCGGGATCGGAATCAATGAAGTAGCAACAGCAATTCGAAACTGGAATTCGAATACACCAACGGGTACGCTGTGGGGGCCGAATCAGGCTTATTCCATTCAGACCAATGGGAGACTGCCGACGACAGAAGACTATGAAAGCCTCGTGGTTGCCTGGAAAAACAATGCCCCGGTAAGGCTCGGGGATCTGGGAGTGGTTCGTGATGGGAGCGAAGACGAACGCACCATGGCGTGGAACTACTCAGAAAAGAAGTTTGTGCAAGGGATCAACCTGATGGTGATGCGCCAGCCGGGCAGCAACATCATCGAGGTGAACGACGCGGTAAAGAAAGTATTACCGACGATTCAGAAGCAACTACCGCCCTCAGTGAAGCTGGAAGTCCGCAGTGATCGATCAAAAAACATTCGCGAGGCGTTTGCCGACATTCAGGTGACTCTGCTGATGACGCTTGCGCTTGTGATCATGGTGATCTTCTTGTTCTTGCGGAAAGGTAGCGCGACACTGATTCCAACACTCGCATTGCCGATTTCACTGGTTGGGACTTTTGCGGTGATGTATGTGCTGAACTTTTCGCTCAACAGCCTGACGATGATGGCAATCATTCTGTCGGTGGGATTTGTAGTTGACGATGCGATCGTGATGCTGGAGAACATTGTCCGGCACATTGAGCGAGGGGAATCGCCGATGGAAGCAGCACTGCGCGGATCGAGGGAAATCTGGTTCACGATTATCTCGATGACGATTTCGCTGGCAGCCGTATTCATTCCAATCCTGTTCATGGGTGGCGTGCTGGGACGCTTGTTCCGCGAGTTTGCGGTGACGATCACGACGGCAGTACTGATCTCGGGCTTTGTGTCCGTCTCGCTGACGCCCATGCTGGCGAGTCGTATCTTACGAGCCCATTCCACGGTAAAACCAAATCTTTTTGCCCGCATCATTGAGGCACCGCTTGTATTTGCGACGCGCATGTACGGGATCAGTCTGGGGTGGGTGGTTCGGCATCACTTCGTAATGGTGGTTGTATTTGTAGCCATGTTCTTCTCGACGATGTGGCTGTTTGAGCGTGTACCGAAAGGCTTTATTCCAGAAGTCGATACCGATCAGATTTATGTAAATACCGAGATGGCCCAAGGCACGAGCTATCTGGCAATGCGGAATTATCAGGAACGTATCAATCAGATCGTGGCGACGGACCCGGATATCGACAGCTTCATGTCGAGCGTTGGCGGCGGCATGATGGGCGGTGGAGGCGGTGGAGGGAACACAGGGCGACTCTTCGTAGCACTCAAGCCATTGAAGCAGCGGAAAGCCTCGGCGGCCGACGTTGCCAATCGCCTGCGGCCAAAACTGGGATCTATCCCCGGGGTGCGAGCAGTGCCAACACTACCGCCGGCAATTCGCATTGGTGGACGGGGATCGAGTTCCAGCTACCAGGTAACGTTGCAATCTCCTGATGCCGCTCAACTTTATCGGGAAGGCCAGAAATTCGAACGCGAGGTGGCGAAGCTGCCCAGTGTGCTCGATATCAATAGCGACATTCAGGTGCGCAGCCCGCGTGTCCGCATTGAAATTGATCGCGATAAGGCGGCCACTTACAATCTCGACGTGCAGATGATTGAACAATCCATCTACAACGGATATGGAACGAGTTTTGCGAGCACGATTTATGCGCCGAACAATCAGTACCGCGTGATGCTCGAAGTAACACCGCGCTATCAGTCCTTTGCTGACATGATCTCGAAGCTTTACATCAAGTCAGGCGATGGAAGACTGATTCCGCTGGATGCGGTAACGCACCAGGTTGAGGATGTCGGCCCACAATCGATCAATCACTCAGGGCAGTTGCCGAGTGTCACGGTGTCTTTCAATCTCAAGCCTGGCATTGCACTGGGAGAAGCAGTGGAGGAGATCACTGAACTTGCGAAGGAGAAATTGCCGTCCAACATCAACCTGAACTTCGCGGGAACAGCCAAAGTGTTTCAGGACTCGCTGGCGAACATGACGACGCTTTTGATCATCGCGATCCTGGTGGTTTACATCACGCTCGGAATTCTCTATGAGAGCTTCATCCATCCGCTCACAATTCTATCGGGCCTGCCGTCTGCTGCCTTTGGTGCTCTGTTCACACTCATGATCATGGGTGTGGAGTTGAACATCTACGCCTTTGTCGGTCTTGTCCTTTTGATCGGGCTGGTGAAGAAAAATGCGATCATGCAGATCGATTTCGCGCTGCAAGCGCAACGCACGATGGGGATGAACGCATCTGAGGCGATTTTTGAGGGGTGTGTGACGCGCTTCCGTCCGATCATGATGACAACAGCTGCGGCGTTGCTGGGGGCAATTCCAATTGCAGTCGGCTACGGCGCGGGTGGCGAAGCACGCAAGCCGTTAGGTCTTGTGGTGGTTGGCGGCTTGATGTTCTCACAAGCCATTACGCTTTATCTGACTCCCGTTGTTTACGTTTATCTCGACAAATTGCAGGCCCTCTGGAAGAAGCAGCCCAAGTCGGAAGCTCCCATCGCCCAGCCCTCCCTTGGTGAAGCCCACTCATGAACGTTTCGAAAGTCTTTATTGAGCGTCCGATCGCGACGACGCTATTGATGGTTGCGATTGGCCTGTTTGGCGTGATTTCTTACAAAAATCTGCCGGTCAGCGATCTGCCGAATGTTGATTTGCCGACGCTTCTGGTGACGGCACAGTTGCCTGGAGCGAGTCCGGAGACGATGGCCTCGGCGGTTGCAACACCGCTTGAGGCTCAGTTCTCGACAATTGCAGGCCTGACCTCGATGACGAGTATCAACACACTTGGCTCGACGCAGGTGACCCTTGAGTTTGACCTCGAGCGCAGCCTCGATGGCGCAGCGGTGGATGTGCAGGCGGCGATCACGCAGTCTTCGCGAATGCTGCCGCCTGGCATGCCTACGCCACCGACATTCACGAAGGTGAATCCTGCAGATCAGCCGATCCTTTACCTTGCACTTTCGTCTACTTCAATGCCGCTCTATGCCTTGAATGAATTTGCAGAGACACGCGTTGCACAACGTATCTCGCAAGTATCCGGAGTAGCGCAGGTGGCGATTCTCGGATCGCAGCGCTATGCAGTGCACGCGCAAATGGACCCCTATGCGATGGCGGCACGCGGGGTTGGCATCAATGAAGTAGAAACGGCATTGCGCACGTGGAACGTGAATCTCCCAACCGGGACGATCAATGGACCGCAGCGAGCCTTTACACTGCAGGCAAGTGGACAGTTGATGAACGCTGAGGCGTTCAAATCTGTAATCGTAAGCTACCGCCGGGGATCTCCGGTACGACTGGAAGAACTGGGGCGAGTGATCGACGGTGTTGAAGATGATCGCACCGCCTCATGGTTTTGTGATGACGGAGGATGCAGACGTTCCATCGTGCTGGGCATTCAGCGGCAGCCAGGTACGAACACAATTGCGGTGACGGACGGAATCAAGAAACTGATGCCGCTCTTCAAGGCGGAACTGCCGCCATCGGTTGAGATGAAAGTTTTCTACGACCGCTCGGATACGATTCGGGAATCGTATAAGGACGTGCAGTTCACGATGTTTCTGACGCTCGTTCTGATTGTGGGTGTGATCTATCTGTTTTTGCGAAATTTTTCGGCGACGCTGATCCCGAGTCTGGCACTGCCCTTCTCGATCATCGGTACTTTTGCGGTGATGTATCTGTGTGGATACTCACTCGATAACCTTTCGATGATGGCGTTGATTTTGGCGATTGGCTTTGTGGTGGACGATGCAATCGTCATGCTTGAGAACATTGTGCGCCATATGGAAATGGGCAAGGGGGCGATGCAAGCGGCTCTTGAAGGATCGAGGGAAATCAGTTTCACGATTGTGTCGATGACCATTTCGCTCGCTGCTGTGTTCATTCCAATTCTCTTCATGGGAGGAGTGCTGGGGCGGCTGTTCAAGGAATTCTCGGTAACGATTTGCGTGGCGATTCTGATTTCTGGTGTGGTGTCGGTCACGCTGACACCGATGCTGGCGAGTCGTTTTCTGAAGCCGCATCACGGGGCGCATTCGAAGTTTTATCAAGTGACGGAGCGCTGGTTTGAGGCCTGGCTCGGCTCTTACGACCGAAGTCTGAAATGGGTGTTGCGGCATCGACTCTCGACGATATTTGCTTCGCTGCTGATTCTGATTGCTACGGGCTGGCTGTTTGTAACCGTGCCTAAGGGCTTTATCCCGGATCAGGATACGGATCAGATGACGGTGATCACTGAGGCGCAAGAGGGTACTTCGTTCACGAAGATGGTGGAGTATCAGAATCAGATTGCAGAGTTTCTGCGACAGGACCCGATGATCGAATCGCTGGTGTCGAACGTGGGTGGATCTGCGTCGGCAGCTCTCGGAGGTAACAACTACGGGCAGATCGTAGTACACCTGAAGCCACGCGAGCACCGGACAGAACTGGTGAATCAGATCATCGAGAGGATTCGCCCGCAGATTTCGCAGTTCCCTGGAATGAAAGTGTATCCGCAGAATCCGCCGGTAGTGCGGATAGGCGGGCTCGTTTCGAAGAGTCTTTACCAGTACACGCTTTACTCGCCCGACAAACCGGCTCTCTATGAGACTGCTGCTGAACTCACGACGGAACTGAGCAAATTGCATTCGCTGTCCGATGTGACAAGCGACTTGATGATCAAATCGCCGCAGGTGAAAATCGAAGTGGATCGAGACAAGGCTGCGAGCATGCAGGTGAATGTGTCGCAGATCGAGAATGCGCTCTTTGATGCTTATGGTCCGCGTTGGGCATCGACGATTTACTCGCCGGTGAATGAGTACAAGGTGTTGCTGGAGTTGATGCCCGAATATCAGTCGGATCCGAAACTGCTATCGATGCTTTATTTCAAAGCGAACAGCACCAATCTGATTCCGCTGGATGCACTGGCGAAGGTGGAACTGGATAGCGGGCCACTCGCGATCAGCCATTATGGTCAGTTAGGCGCGGTGACGGTGTCATTTGGAATTCGACCGGGAGCATCTCTCGGGACGGCGCTCGACGAAGTTGCCGACACGGCCAAGCGAGTGTTGCCGGATACAGTGAGTGCGAGTTTCCAGGGAGCAGCTGAGGCATTTCATGGGTCGCTCGGGAACCTCTGGGTGTTGCTCGCAGTTGCACTGGCGGTGGTCTATATCGTGTTGGGAATTTTGTATGAAAGCTTCATTCATCCAATTACGATTCTGTCGGGATTGCCGAGTGCAGGATTTGGCGCGCTGCTGACTTTGTATCTCTTCAAGATGGATTTGAGCATATATGCCTTTGTGGGATTGATCATGCTCATTGGCATTGTGAAAAAGAATGCGATCATGCAGATCGATTTTGCGCTGGATGCCGAGCGTGAAGGGATGAGTCCAGACGAGGCGATCTATCAGGGATGCCTGGTTCGCTTTCGCCCGATCATGATGACGACGATGTGCGCACTGCTTGGTGCGGTACCGATTGCAGTTGGTTATGGTGCTGGCGGCGAAGCAAGACAACCGCTCGGACTGGTAGTGGTGGGTGGTCTTTTGTTTTCGCAACTGGTGACCCTGTACCTGACGCCCGTGGTTTACACTTACATGGCGAAGCTGACTGGCAAGCGTGTTGTGGCAGCGGTCGAGGCGAGACCGATTGAAGCGATGCCGGCCTGATTTATGCAATCCTCGTTCCGTCTTATCTTCTTGTTTTTCCTTGCCGGGTTTGTGCTTTTTTCGCAGGCAAAAGGCAAGTTGCCGCCGCTCGATGAAGCGGCGAGGGACGCGAGCTTTCTCGCATTCCAGACCCAGCTATTAAAAGCGATTGCGGAGCGCGATGTGGTTTCTCTGATGGCGATGGTGTCGCCTCAGATCCGGAGCAGTTTTGGGGATGGCGGCGGCAAGAAGGAATTCGGAATCTATTGGAAACTGGACCAGGGCAAAGAGAGCGAGTTATGGGGGAAGCTTGGCGAGGCTGTAAAGCTTGGTTGTGCGCGGATGCCCAACTCGCGTGAGTATGCGGCCCCGTATGTTTATGCGGGTTTTCCCGAAGAATACGATTCGTTTGACCACGTGGCGGTGGTAGTGGCTGATGCAAAAATTTACGCTCAGCCGAAGACCCAGTCGGCGATTGTCGAAACACTGCAATGGGACATCTTGAAACGGGGCGATGAGAATCCGAAAGCGCCTGCAGGTTGGATCAGGGTTCAGACGCTGAAGGGACGCAGCGGATGGGTACAGACAGCTGTAGTTCGGAGCCCGATCGACTATCGCGCGATTTTTGAAAAGCGTGGTGGCAAATGGCTGATGACGGCGTTTGTTTCGGGTGATTAGCGCAGATGGATCACAGTGCCGGGTTGGCTCTCCGCCGTGCCGATGCGGAGCAGGATGGGAGCGGGGCCTGTCGCGAGCCCGGCCGGAATGCGAGCGTTGATCTGGATCAGCCCGACTGTTCCAGCGATCGGCGCTGCATAGAGCAACTCAGCTGGCTGATTTGCGATCAGTAGCGAAGTTTGTACCTGCGGCGAATTGAGGCCCTGCCCGGTAGCGTAGAGCACGGTGATGGTGCCCGGTGTGGCGGGGTTGGATGTGGAATTCATGGATCCGTCCTGATTCCAGGCCGCGGGGAAGAGACCTGGATGGGCAGCGACTACCGGAGCAATCAGGTCATTACTGCGTTCTCCATTTCGTATTAGCGTGATCACGGCACTGGGAAGGGAGAGATCGAGGGGGACCTGGATATTGAGTTGGCCGGTTTGGGAGTAAAAGAGGGGTGCGGCGATTCCGCCGATGGTGACGCTCGAAGCGCCGAGAGTGCGAGGGAGCTGTCCATTTTCTAAGGTGGCGCTCTGGCCCTCATCGGGGCCGAGGCTGCTTCCGAAGAGGGAAATGATCTCACCGGGGGCAATCGCCTGACCGATGCCGCTGAAGGCGTTGGCAAAGCCATTCTGGGCAAGCCGTGGGAGCTGAGCTAGACCACTACGGAGTTCCCACAACTCTGCAGTGCTGCCGCCGGAAGTGCTGCCGCCAAAGAAGTAAGAAACGCCGCTTTCAGGTGCGTAAACTCCCTGGTGCCGGAGACGGGCTGATGGTGCGTCGATGGAATTTCTGAGCTCAGACCAGGTGCGTGAAGCGGAACTGAAAAGCCAGGTGTCGCCGAGCACACTTTGGCCGCCACCACCACCGAAAAGAATGAGTTGCTTGCGTCGCGAGTCGAACGAGATACCGTAATGCTGCCGAGGTAGAGGTTTGACAGCGCCGGTAATTTCGGTCCAGCTATTCGAACGCAGATCGAAGGACCAAAGGTCACCGAGTGGGCAGGGGCCAAAGCCACTGGCACAGCCGCCATAGAGATACATTTGACGGGAAGCCGGGTCGAGTACGGCGTGGTGCAGGCAGCGGCGCAGAGGCCTGGTGCCGGAAGGAGTAATGTTGAGCCATCGATTGGAGCTGAGATCAAAAGCCCAGGTATCATCGAAGCGGCCAGAATCAGTGAAGCCATGCGAGATAATCATGCGGTTGGTCTCTGTGTCGAGGATGGCGGAGTGGCCATAGCGGCGGCTTGGGCCAGTGTTCTCCGGTGCGAGCAGGGTCCAACGTTGCGTCTTGAGATCGAAAGCCCAGACGTCGCTGAAGAAGCCACCACCCTGGCCGCCGAAGAGGAGGAGACGCTTTCGCTGCTCGTCGAAGAGAAGCGTATGTCCAAGGCGAGGAAGCGGCAGAGTACCTGTGGGTTCCAGACGAAGCCAGGTTTTGGATGGGATGGAATAGCGCCAGAGGTCGTTTAGGGTGTCTCTGGCCTGCCCGCCAAAAAGATAGAGGCTGGCGGCATCGGCATCATAGGCAATTGTGCCGTCAATACGTGGCAGCGGGGCTTCACCATTTGGGAGAAGAAGGGAAAATCGCCAGTCCTGAGCGAGCAGAGTGGAAGAGAGCAGCAGGAGACCCAGTGAGTACTTCATACCCGACCATTGCTTGAGGACCTTGAGGAAGTTATGGGACAGCCAGAAAGTTTTTTTAGTGGCCCAACAGAGGCGCAAGGCCCTTCCAGCTCATGTGGAGGCCGAGGTAACCGAAGACGATGCTCATCGCGACTTGCAGAGTCTGGCCGGGCACCTTGGTGCCGAGCCATGAGCCAAACATGGCTCCGGGGATTCCGCCGAGCAGCATCTTGAAAACCAGAGACTGATCGACGTGGCCGAAGATAACGTGGATGCCGCTGCCGACAAAGCTGAGAGTCATTCCGAAGAGCAGATCGGTGCCGACGATGGTAGCTGGAGCGAGGGTGGTCTGGTACATCAAAAGCAGGCCACCGAGCGCGCCGGCACCGGCTGAGGAAAAACCAACTTCAGCACCAATGGGAAGTGTCGCGAAGGGAATGAACCATCGCCGCTCGACTACCGGTCTGGGCTTGTGCTTTGCACGAAAGAGCCGAACAAAAGCAAGAGAAGCAATGGTGATACCTACCAGGGGCAACAAGACTGGCTCGATCTGCTGTTTGCTGAGGTGGAGCAGGATCCAGCTTCCGAGCAAGACACCGGGAAGGCCGCCGGCAATCATGAGGCCGAGCACTTTCCAATCTACACTCTTTCGGAAGATGTACAGCGGCGATGCAAAGAGCTTGGTGACGAAGACAAAGGCGAGTGAGGTGCCGACGCTTTCCGAGGCCGAGCGGCCAAGAACGAGAACAAGAAGCGGCACCGCGAGTGGACCACCGCCTGCACCCGTGAGGCCGACCACCATGGCAATGCAAAACCCCAGCAGCGTTTCCATTTGCGGTTAGCTAGGCAGTCTCCACGGTCGCAAATGTATGAATACCGCACTCGAGTTTCTTTCCACCCCAACGACCACTGCGGAGATTGTCGTCTGACGAGGGGAGGGCGGTGCAAGGTTCGCAACCGATGCTCGTGTAGCCCTGATCGTAGAGCTCGAGAATCGGTATGTTATTTTCGCGGGCGTACTGCCAGACCTGCTTCCAGGTCCAGTGAGCAAGAGGGCTGACTTTGGCGATGGTCTTGCCGCTCTTGAGCGTGGAAGTTTCGAAGACTTCAAGCTTGGCACGGGTGGGCGACTGTTCGCGCCGCAAACCAGTGAACCAGACCTCATAGTCTTCTAGAGCAGCAAAGAGGGGCTCGACTTTGCGCAATTGGCAGCACTGGGCCGGCGCTGTTACGTTGAGTTTGCCAAACTCTGCTTCTTGAGCTGCAACACTTTTGACGGCTTCGAGATTTCGCAGATTCAGATTCCATTCCCTCACGAGGCGGTCGCGATAGGCGTAGGTCGCGGCGAAGTGATAGCCGGTTTCGAGGAAGAGCACCGGGATGTTGGGGACTCTCTGGCGCAGCAGATCGAGGAGAACAACGTCCTCAAGTTGAAAGCTGCAGGTGTAGCAGGCCGGGCCTGTCAAAGCCTGATCGATATTGGCCAATACTTCGCTCATATACCTTCTCCAGAAAGAAAATCGTTTCTTCGCAACAACACACCAGCGGCTTCGAGAAATTCGAGAGCGCCTTCTTCAGGGACTTCGAGCCCGTGATCAGTAATGACAATCGCGCCGGACTGTTCCAATTCTTTTGGAACCGGGCCTGAACATCGAATGACTAGAGCGCCATGCTCAAACAGAATCCGTTCGAGGATCTCGGGATGCCTGCTTGTAACGACGGCAGAAAAATGGCCGTAACGTGCAATACGCTCAGCGGTGGTAACCGGACCAAATTCGAAAGCCAAAGCGGTGGCGTTGCTCGTCCGCTTTTGAGCTCCACGAAAGATCATGCCGGCGGCAATCGTACGATTGGTTCGCGGGTGGACGAGAATGAATGAACCGGTCTCACGGCATTTCGAATAGGTATCGAAAGCGAGAGGCTGTGTGGTCTCGACGCTGACGCGGAGAATGTCGTTGAGATGAGCGTTCTTGGCTTTATTGTGCTGGCCTGTTTCGGGGTCGAGAGCCCAGGTGATGCTGGAAATTTTTGCCCCCAATTCCCGTGTTGCCGAACGCAGGATATAAGTTGCCTTCAGATCAAGCGGGTCTTCCGCCATCCAGACCAAGTCGGCTTCAAAGTGGCGGCTGAGTTCGGGACGAGCGGTTTCGAGCGCGATGATATCGCCACGGCTCACGTCGACTTCTTCGCTTAGCACGAGAGTGATGCTTTGGCCTTCGATCGCTTCGGGAAGGTTGCCGTCGAAACTGACGATTTCTTTGACGGTAGTGCGCCGACCGCTGGGGAGCACGACAATCGCATCACCGGGCTTTACAACTCCGCTGGCCACGCGACCGGCAAAGCCACGGAAACCGTCGCCGGGGCGAACCACGTATTGAACCGGAAAGCGAAAGGGTGCAGAGGCGGGGCTGACTTCCAGATTTTCCAGTAGATCGAGCAGGCTTGGACCCTGATACCAGGTAACTCTTTCGCTGCGCGAGGCAACATTATCACCGTCGAGGGCGCTTACGGGAAGGTAGTGGAATTTGGCTCCCGGCCAGCGATTGGCATGTGCCTCGAGTTCCCCCTTAATCGTCAAATAGACAGCTTCGCTCCAATCCATCGCGTCCATTTTGTTGATGGCGAAGATCAGGTGTTCGATTCCAAGCAGGTGAGAAATGGTGGCGTGACGGAGCGTTTGACGGCTGACGCCTTTGATTGCATCTACAAGAATGATTGCGGCGTCGGAGGTGGAGGCGCCGGTGGCCATGTTGCGGGTGTACTGCTCGTGACCGGGCGTGTCAGCGATGCGGAAGCGGCGTTTTTCGGTCGCAAAAAAACGATAGGCCACATCGATTGTGATGCCTTGCTCGCGCTCTGCTTTGAGCCCGTCGGTGAGCAGGGAAAGATCGATTTCACGACCGCTGCGGTTTACCTTGCTCTTCTTGACCGCTTCGATCTGGTCATCGTAAGCACCTTTGGTGTCAAAGAGCAGGCGTCCGATGAGGGTACTTTTCCCGTCGTCCACACTACCGGCGGTGGAGAATCGCAATGTCGTCTGCACTTAGAAATACCCTTCCCTTTTTTTCATTTCCATCGAGCCATCCTGATCGTAATCGATGACGCGATTCTCGCGTTCGCTGCGCCGGAAACTAAAGAGTTCTTCAATGATTTTTTCGACGGTGTCGGCATCGCTTTCAATAGCACCCGAACAGGGAGTGCAGCCGAGAGAGCGCATGCGGCAGTTGCGGATTTGGGCCTGCTCACCGGGGAGTGCCCGGACATTGGCCTGGACAGGGATGAGTGTGTTGCCACGCACGTAGACCTCGCGCGGGGCCGCAAAGTAGAGGGGGATCAGCGGAATTTTCTCGCGTTCGATGTACTTCCAGACATCGTATTCGGTCCAGTTGGAGAGGGGGAAGACACGCATGCTTTCGCCTGGGTCCACCTTGGGATTGTAGAGATTCCAGAGCTCAGGGCGTTGGTCTTTAGGATCCCAGTGTCCAAACTGATTGCGGAAGGAGAAGACGCGCTCTTTGGCTCGAGATCGTTCTTCATCGCGTCTTGCGCCGCCGATTGCGGCATCTGCACCGAGTTTCCGCAGGCCTTCGACAAGGGCGCGGGTGCGCAGGAGGCCGCAGCATTTGGCGGTGCCCAGCGAATACGGATTCGTGCCGGCAGCGACGGCTTCTTCGTTGACATGGACAATGAGGTTGGCACCGATCTCTTTGACGAACCAGTCGCGGAAAGTGATCAGTTCCGGATATTCGTAGGTGGTGTCGATGTGTACGAGAGGAAAAGGGATCTTGCCGGGAAAAAAGGCCTTGCGGGCGAGGTGTACGAGGACGCTTGAATCTTTACCGACGGAATAAAGGATAACCGGGTGGGCAAAGCTTGCCGCCACCTCCCTGAGAATGTGAATGGATTCGGCCTCTAAATGATCCAGATGTCCAGCTAGCATAATCTATAGTTCTCTATAGACTATACTACGATTCGATGGACTGATGTGCCAGCGGTGCTGTTTTCCAGTTTTTTTCTGTTGTCAAATCCAAAAAGCAGGGAGTCGCGTAATTTCCAGTGAACACCAGTTCGATAGGAACACAGGAAATACAAATGAAAAAACAACTGCTTACGATCACTACTACTCTGCTTCTGACTTTCGGGGCCGCGACGGCGAAAAATCCGATGGTTGGCGGTCAAAAAATGTACGAGGCCAAAAATATTGTTGAAAATGCAATGAAATCTGCAGACCACACCACGCTCGTTGCGGCGGTAAAGGCTGCAGGTCTGGTAGAAACACTGCAGAGTGCAGGACCTTTCACGGTCTTTGCTCCAGTAAACTCGGCCTTTGCAAAACTCCCCTCCGGAACAGTTGACACACTGCTCAAGCCGGAGAACAAGAGCACGCTCGTGAAAGTGCTTACTTATCACGTCGTTGCTGGCAAGATGGATGCGATGGCGATCAAAAAGGCCATCAAGATGGGAAGTGGCAAGGCGGAGCTGAAGACAGTTGCAGGTGGAACACTCACGGCGACGATGTCTGGCGAAAAACTGATGCTGACCGACGAAAAAGGCGGCATGTCGACCGTGACGATCGCGAATGTCATGCAGTCGAATGGCGTCATTCATGTCATCGATTCGGTGGTGCTCCCGAACTAGGAGAATTTGTCCAGCAAGCAAAGCTCGACTACTCTACCCGCCGTCCTCACTGTCACGTGAGTGCGGCGGGTATTTTTTAGTTGACACGTCAACTATTGTCCGGTAGCTTGTTGCCATGGGTGCCTCCAGAATCCTCACTGAGATCAAACAGACCAAGCCGTTTTCAAGCCTCGAACAGGAAGTAGCGGTTGCCTTTTTGAAGACTGCAGATCATTTGCGGCGCATGAAGACAGGGATCTTCGAAGTACACGACTTGACTGAGCAGCAATACAATGTGCTGCGCATTCTGCGTGGAGCGGGTAGGGATGGTTTGTGTACGCTTGCTGTCGCTGATCGGCTGATTGAACAAACGCCGGGAATTACACGACTGGTGGACCGGCTGGAAAGCAAGGGCCTCGTGAAGCGAGAGCGGGCAAAGGCGGATCGGCGGCAGGTTTACTGCTTCATCACCAAAGCGGCTCTGGAACTGTTGGCACTGCTCGATCCGGAAGTGGAGAAATCCGCGAAGCAAGCGTTTTCACTGCTCACTAGAGCGGAAATGAAGTTGTTGTTAAAGAATCTCGAAAAAATTCGCGACGCAAGCTGATGTTTTGACTCTAATAGTTGACTAGTCAATAGTCCTATACACATTCAAAGGAAATTATCATGGCCAATACAGCCGAACTTAACAAGAAACTGGATGATGCCGTTCTCGCCGGCAAAGCCCTTGAAGCTTTCGATGAGCTTTACGCAGAAGATGTAGTGATGCAGGAAAATTCGGACGCGCCGTTTGTCGGCAAAGCGCTCAATCGGGCACGAGAAATTGAATTCTTCAGTTCAATTGCAGAACTCCATTCGGCCTCCGTACTATCAAGCGCAGCGGGAGAGGATACTTCATTCTCGGAGTGGGAAATGGATCTCACCTTTAAGAACGGTTACCGTGCCAAGCTCAGCCAGACGGCAGTGCGCCGCTGGAAGGACGGACTGATTGTGCACGAACGTTTTTACTACAGCAAGGGTTAAGACCCCAATCAACGATACATTAACTATCAGGAAGTCTTTATGTTGAAACGGCTCTCATTTTTATTTGCGAGTGCGATTGTCCTTGCGGCGCAAAGTTACCAGATTGACCCGGATCGGTCTGCTGCGATTTTCCACGTGAAGCACCTGATGGTGAATGATGTGGTGGGACGCTTCTCAAAAGTACGTGGCGTTGTCAGCTTCAACGAGCAGGAACCTGGCAAGTCGAGCATCGAAGCGACAATCGATGTGGGGACTGTTGACACCAAATTGCTGAAGCGTGACATCCATCTGAAGAGCGCTGACTTCTTTGACGTCGCCAAGTTTCCAAACATGAGCTTCAAGTCGACCAGGCTTTATAAGGCTGATGGCGTGATGAAAGTGGAGGGCAACCTTTCGATGCATGGCGTTACCAAATCGTTGACGCTGACATTAAGTGAAGTTCGCGGCGAAACTCAAACCCCAAAGGGCAATTTCGTCCGCAGCGCCGTTGCTACCACCAGGATCAGCCGTAAAGAATTTGGGCTGCTTTGGAACAAGACCATTGAAACAGGCGGGTTTGTAGTTGGTGACGAAATTGCGATCACTCTCGAAATCGAGTTGACCCGCAAGCCTGCTTAAGGTTGCAGGACGATCTTCGACAACCAAAAGTCGTCGCCTTGCACATTCACATCTGCAGTAATTTTCTGGCCGGGTTTGAGTTTCTCAAACTCGGCTTTTTCTTTGACAGGGAAACCCATGGTCATTGCCTCCATGTAGCCCTTGATTTCCTGATGCTTGATCGTAAGTACCTGGGTTGCAGCGTCCATGCTGAGAATTTCACCCGTTAGCTGGTAAGTCTTGAGCGGCTGGTTAGCTTGCGCTTGCTGACGTGGGGTTTGGCTGCAAGCAGACAGGAGGAGCACAAGCCCTAATAATGCGGTCTTCATTTCTCTAGTATCCTTTACGCGGATGTGAGAGCGCATCCACATCCTGCTCTTCGATGCTGCTGAAGTTGATCTGGAGGATCAGCCGTTTTGCGACACCGTGCCTGGGGATCAGAGCATCGATTTTCGGGAACGAATGGGATGCATAGGATGAGTTGCGAAATCGAAGAGACGTATGGATCGATCTCCCGATTTCAGGTCATTGCCAAAGAATACTCGGGCCAATGAGCAGCTGCTGCCTAAGCCAGTTCACTCAATCCTTTCAGTTCGCCGTTTGAATCTCCGATGGTCTCGGCCTTGATTCCAAAATTGGTAAGCAGGGACAGATAAAAGTTGGTCATCGGCGTGTCTTTCTCATAGACGATATGGCGTCCAGACTGTATTGTGCCGTTCATCTTGCCGGCGACAAGAACAGGCAGATCGTGGTGCAGATGTTTGTTGCCATCGCTGATCCCACTGCCATATACGATTGCGCTGTGGTCCAGCAGAGTAGCGTCGCCGTCGGGCGTGACCGCCAGTTTCTTGATCCATTCACTGAAGAGCGAGAAATGGAAGCAATTGATTTGAGCTACTTTCTCCATCTTTTCGGGATCGTTGCGGTGGTGGGTTAGCGGATGATGGCCATCGGCAACGCCGATCTCACGATAGGGCCGAGCGCTGCCTTCGCGCGCCATCATAAAAGTGGCGACGCGAGTGGAGTCGGTCTGAAAGGCGACGGTCATCAGGTCGCACATCAAACGGACATGCTCCGCGTAATCAGCAGGGACGCCTGCGGGAATTTCCATGCGTAAATCATTGCCCAAATTGCCGCTGGCGGCACGCTGAATGCGTGCCTCAATGTCGCGAATCGAATACAGGTACTCATCCAGTTTGCGTTGGTCTCCGGTGCCCAGATCGGCACGAAGACTCCTGGCATCCTCGAGCACAAAGTCGAGAATGCTGCGGCGGGTACGCTCACGGCGCTTGACCATTTCGGGGCTTTCCCCGGATGCACCGTTGCCGAAGAGCCGCTCAAACACATTGCGTGGATTGATCTCAGGCGGCATCGGGCTTGATTCACTACGCCAGGAGATGTTGTTTGAATAAGCGCAACTATAGCCGGAATCGCAACTACCGACCTGACGACCATCCTCGGTGCCAAGTTCGAGGGAGGCAAGACGGGTCTGCTTGCCAACACTCATCGCAGCGAGTTGATCCACACTGGTGCCATTTTTGATATCAGCACCAGCTGTCTTTTTTGGATGCGCACCGGTGAGGTAACTGGCAGCAGCACGGGCGTGATCGCCAGGACCATCGCCGAGAGCGCGGCCACCGTTGTGAGTGAGACCTGTGAGTAGTGTGAGACGATCCTTGTGTTCCTTGAGTGGTTCGATGACACGAGTGATCTCAAAGCCAGCACCGGCAGACTGGGGAGTCCAGTGCGCCATGTTGATTCCGTTGGGGACATAAACAAAGGCAAGTCGAGTCGGGGACTTACTCTGCGGAGCTTTGGCCGCAGCCGGTGTCATGGCATCGAGCATAGGCAAACTCATGCTCACGCCCAAACCGCTGAGGAGCGTGCGGCGATTTAACTTCCTGCCGATCAGGATCATGACTTCGGTGCCTCCGGACGCCGCTTCTGGAAGGGCGCACTTTTCACTATCTCCACTATAAATGCCTGCATGCGAAATTGCTGGGCTGCTGCGGTCTTCACGATTGCGGCCATGCTGCGTCGATCGGAGCGTTCGACTCCACGACCCAAAGCGAAGGTCATCAATTTCTCGGCGAAGCAATCGGCAAAAGGTTTTGGATTTGCGGCGAGAAGCTTCTTCAATTGCTCCGGCCCGCTGAAGGATTCGCCACTAGGGAAAGTGCCTGATGCATCGAGGTCGAAATTGCCGTCCTTCGTGCGCCAGGCACCGATTGCATCGTAATTTTCAAGCCCAAAGCCCAGCACATCCATGCGCGCGTGGCAGGAGGCACAGGTTGCATTGCTGCGATGCAATTTCAATTGTTCGCGCATGCTCATCCGGGTGCCAATGGTCTTTTCGTCGAGCAACTGCACGTCGGGTGGTGGAGGCGGCGGCGGGGCATTCAAGACATTTTCGAGAACCCATTTGCCGCGAAGGACCGGCGAAGTTCGTGTTGCATAACTCGAGACGGTGAGTACGCTGGCCATCGAGAGAATGCCGCCGCGACGTGCGTCGGGCAGCACTACTTTGCGAAACTCGTTGCCGCTCACACCATCAATGCCGTAGTGCCTTGCGAGAGTCTCGTTCAGGTAAGTGTACTTGGCGTCGATCATGTCGAGGATGCTGCCATTGCCCCGAGCCAGGTCGAGAAAGAATCGCCGCGTTTCTTCCTGCATTGCGTTCTTCAGTTGCGGGTTCCAGGAGGGGAAACGGTCTGGATCGGGCTTCACCAGATCCAGGTTGCGAAACTCCAGCCACTGCGCGGCAAAGCCATCGGAGAGAGCATCGGCTTTGGGATCGGCAATCATACGGCGCACTTGAGCTTCAAGAGCACCGGGCCTGCGCAAGAGATTTTTCTCGGCCAGATTGAGGAGCGTTTCGTCAGGCATGCTACTCCAGAGAAAGTAGCTGAGGCGACTGGCGAGGTCGAGATCTGTGAGGAGTTCCAGCCCATCGGCATCCAGTTTGCCGCTACTTTTCTCAATACGAAACAGAAAGTGCGGGCTCACGAGCACCGCTTGCATAGCGGCCTGAATGCTCTGCTCAAAGCTGTCCCCTGCTTTGCGCGCAACATCAACGATCTTCATCAGCGCATCGAGTTCTGTTGCGGCGAGCGGGCGCCGCCAAGCTCTCCTTGCCAGCTTGGCGAGCAGCAGCCGCGCACAACCAGGGTCTGATTCACGACAGACGAGCAGACGCTTTTGACTTTCCGGGATCGTGCGCACCGGCTCGTAGGGGCCTCGTACTTCAATGCGGTCCATGAGCATCTGAAACTGATTGATCGTTTTGTCGTTCACCTCGTCGGCAGCATTGGGAATCAGCGCGGCGTCAAACTCGACGCGTACGTTGTGAATGCCAGGTATTGCGACAAACAGCTTCCGGGTCGCATTGCGTGGACGATCCGTGCCCATGATGGTCTCGATCTCTACCGGCGATGTGGCGTCGAGAAGAAAACGGAGACTGGTCTTCCACTCTGGCCCGCCGGCTTTGGCTCCGGTAACAAAGCCCTGAACTTCATAATTGCCAGCCGACGGGAAGTTGTGCGTGATTTCGAGGAAGTTTGCGTGGCGGCCCTTCATCCGGCCAGCCCCGAAGGACACCTTGGCTGGCTTAGGCAGCGGCTCAGTGTTGATAGCCTTGCGAGCGATCTGCTCGGCTGCATTGAGGTACTTCTCCATCAAGACAGGTGAGAGGCTCAGCACATCGCCGATATTGTCGAAACCGTAGCCCGAGTCGTCAGCTGGAAAATCATCAGCAGGCTTGAATTCGATCGCGAGCAGATCTCGAATCGTGTTGTTGTATTCCATGCGGTTGAGGCGACGCGCAGTTACGCGACCAGGGTCCGGCTTGCTGTTACGATCCAGCGCCTCGAAGTGCTTTTCGAGCCACTGCACGACTTGTTTCGATTGAATCGCTGGTGGTTTCGGCAGCGGAGCGGGAGGCATCTCGCCCGTCTCGATTTTATGGAGGACGGTTTCGAGAACGCTGCGTTGTGCAACGAGGTCAGCCGCAGTCTTGAACTGCAGCAGATTGACGCCACCCTCCTGCCTGCGTGTGTTGTGACACATCGCACAGTTTTTTTTCAGATAAGGCGCAACGGAGGCTTCAAAAGACGGCGAAGCGGCGAGAAGCGACTCGATTGCCACACAAGCGAAGAAGAGCAGAAAAAGGCGCATCGGGATGCCCCTAGTTTATGGCAATGCAGCTAAGTAGGGCACTGATATACTTGACACACGCAAGCCGTCAGCGGTAGACTCTACCCATGCCGAAAGACGATCCCAAACCGCCAGAAGACGATTCCAGCGAACTGGTGAAATTCAAGCGGCTGGCAATGCGGGTTGTAGCCGTCCAGAAGGATGCCGTCTATGACCTTTATCCGAAGACGGTCAAGCCGAAGACCAAGGCCGCAAAGAAGGCAACGAAGAGGAAGTCCTAACCGCTTGCTGGTGGCTTCTTCTTACGAACCATTGCCTTGGTGATCCGCTGGAG
>JANXLY010000076.1 GCA_025354885.1 Acidobacteriota bacterium
TGGCCATAATACTGAGCCTTGTTTCCTACTCGGCTGTCGATCCCAGTTGGAACACAGCTACCGGCGTCACCCAACCTTCCAACCTGATGGGCCGTTTCGGCTCTCACCTCAGCGACCTCAAATATACCAAAAATGATGCGGTATGCGATGAAGGGGGTGAGGCCGTGCTTGCGGATGACCTTGAGGAAGAAGGCGATGACGGCCAGACCGACGACGCCACTAACGAGGATTCCGATGAGGAAGGGAGCTTGCATGCCGTCCGTAAGGCCGTGCTTCTTGAGGTCGTAAAGAGACTTGAGGCCGGAGGCGGCGATGATGGGAGTTGAGAGGAGGAAGGAGAAGCGGGCGGCGGCAGAATGAGTGAGTCCGCGGAAGAGGCCGGTAGATATTGTGATGCCGCTGCGGGAGGTGCCAGGGACAAGTGCGAGGGCTTGAGAAGTGCCGATCATAAGCGTGTCTGCAAGGGTGAGTTCGCCGATGTGTCTGGTGCGCTTGCTGTAGCGTTCGGCGACCCAGAGGAGGACGCCGATGAGGACGAGCATAGTGCCCATGACGAAGGGACTGCGGAGGGTAGTTTCGATATCGTCCTTGAACTTGAGACCGATCAGACCGGCGGGGATGGAGGCGAGCACGAGATACCAGAGGAGACGTGGGGACTGTTTGAGTTCCGGGTCGTTGCCGTAATTGAGACCCAAGGCCTGGGCGGTGATCTGGAGCCAATCCTTAAAGAAGTAAATGAGAACTGCGGCTAAAGTGCCGATATGTAAAGCGATGTCGAAATCAAGACCCTGATCTGGCCAACCGAGGAGCCAGGGAACAAGAAAGAGATGAGCAGAACTGCTAACGGGTAAGAACTCAGTGAATCCTTGGACAATCGCGAGGACGATTGCCTGGTAGATGGGCATAATGGTTATTGTAAGGCCCCGTTTGCTGCCCCGATTGAAGATTCCACAACTTAATGCCAAGCACAAAAATTGTAGCCACACTGGGTCCTGCCAGCGACTCGCCAGAACAGATCCGAAAACTCCTCGAAGCAGGAGTCGATATATTCCGATTGAATGCGAGCCATGGGCAAAAGGAAGACCATGTCCGGCGTATCCACACGGTGCGTGAGATCGCGAAGGAGATGGGGATTTACGCGGGGTTGTTACTCGACTTGCAGGGGCCAAAAATCCGGCTGGGAGAATTTGAGAACGGTGGGTGCATGCTGACCAATGGCAGCATTTTCACGATGACGACCGAGCAGGTGATGGGCAATGAGAAGATTGCATCGACCAGCTATGCTGAGTTTGCTCGTGATGTAAAGCCGGGGAATGTTGTGTTGATCGCAGATGGAAGCGTGAAGCTGCGGGTGATTTCGACGGACGGGGTAGCTGCGCGCTGTGAGGTGGTGCTGGGCGGCATGGTTAGCAATCGTAAGGGGATTAACCTGCCCGGTGTGGCAGTGAGTACGCCTTCCATGACGCGCAAGGACAAGGCGGACTTGCAATTTGGGCTGGAAGAGCGCGTGGACTTTGTGGCGTTGAGTTTTGTGAGGCAGCCAAGCGATGTATTGCGGTTGAAGCTTTATCTCGAAGAACACGAGAGCAAGATACAGGTGATTTCGAAAATCGAGAAGCCTGAGGCAGTGGAGAACCTGAACGCGATTCTGGCCGAGAGCGATGGCGTGATGGTGGCGCGTGGGGATCTTGGTGTGGAGATGGCTATCGAGAAGGTGCCGGCGATCCAGAAGACGATCATCCAGCGTGCGCGGAGCATGGGCAAGTTTGTGATTACGGCGACGCAGATGCTGGAGAGCATGATCGAGCACGGGTATCCGACGCGGGCTGAAGTGAGCGATATTGCAAATGCGATTTACGATGGCACAGATGCGGTGATGTTGTCGGCGGAGACGGCAACGGGGAAATTTCCGGTAGAAGCGGCGAGTGTGATGGACAAGATTGCGGTCGAGACGGAAATCAATTTGCGCTACCGCGGTTATCAGGAATTGCCGGCGCTGGCCAATCCGACGCATGCGGAGATTATTGCGGATTCGGCGTACCGGGCGGGCCGGTATCTGGGGGTGGCGGCGATTGTAGTGTTTACGGCGAGTGGGGGGACGGCGCGATTGATCAGCCGCTTTCGGCCGCCGGTGCCGATTTATGCCTTTACTCCGTTTGAGGAATCGGCGCGGCAGCTTTCGATGATTTATGGGGTGACACCGATTGTGGTGCCAAATGCGGGATCTACGGATGAGATGCTGATCCAGATGGATCAGGAGTTACAGCGATTGGGGTATATCCGGCCGAACGATCAGATTGTGTTTGTGAGCGGGCAACCGATTGGGGAGCCTGGAAGTACGAACATGCTGAAGCTGCACCGGGCGATTGAGTGGCCAAAGGGGTAGGGGCTCACGATTTATGACGTACGGATCAAAGTGCAACCCAATCGATGCAACTCTATCGATTTATTTGCTTTTGCCGATTGTGTATTTGGGACCCAAGCCTCCGCGCAATTGCGCGAGAGTAAAAAATATTAATCATTGGTAATCAGCAATAGCAATCGATTGCGTTCTTTGGCCCAAGCTTATACTATGAGTACACCTTGTTTCTCAGGGACAAAAATATGAAAACACACTTTAGGGCAATGCTGCCCTTATTACTTTCTCTCGCTTTAGCGATCCCGGGCTTTTCGCAGTCGGAACGTGGAACGATAGTCGGATCAGTCAAAGACTCTTCCGGCGCGATCATCCCCGACGCGAAAGTGACCGTAACAAATATTGCAACCAATTCCATAGTTACTGTAAGCAGTGGCCAGAGCGGCGACTTTACCGCGCTAAGCCTTGCCGTTGGAACCTACACAGTGCGTGTGGAAGCGAAAGGCTTTCGGCCGTCCGTTGTGAGCGGATTAATTTTGAATGCGGCCTCATCGGTTCGCGCGGATGTGACACTGGAGGTTGGCACCACGACCACGGCGATCGAAATTCAGGCCTCGGCATTGCAGCTATCGACCGATAGCGCAAAGGTTTCGGCGGCAGTTACCAACAAGATGGTGGATCAATTGCCCCTGGTTGTTGGCGGCACAATGCGAAGCCCTTTTGATTTGGCGACGACAACTCCAGAAGCAAAGAATCTCGGAGGCGACAACGGGTTCATTCTTGGTGGTGGACAGGCTGCCAGCTATGGTACAAATCTCGATGGCGTGTCTGTGAATACAACTCGCGCACTGCAGCAGAGCTGGGTAGCGACAAACGCTCCTTCGCTCGAAGCACTGACCGAATTCACAGTGGACACGAACGGATTCAAAGCGGAATTTGGGCACGCCGGAGGCGGCGTGATGAATTTCGTTTCGAAGAGCGGGACCAATGAGTTCCACGGCTCAGCGTATGAGTATCTTCGCAACAACGCACTCGACGCGAACAACTGGTTTAACAATCGCGCAGGGATCGCGCGGCCGGTATACAAGCAGCACGATTACGGTGGCAGTTTTGGTGGCCCGGTGCGGATTCCGAAGATTTACAACGGCAAAGACAAAACGTTTTTCTTTACGTCCTATGAGGCATTTCGCAATCGAGTGGGTGCGACCGGGTTTTCTTCCACCGTGCCGACTCCGGAAATGTACAATGGCGACTTTTCCAACTGGGTGACCACCCTGAACGGTCAAACGACGCAAGTGCCGATTTTTGACCCGACAACTCAGGTGAGAAATGCAGACGGCAGCGTAACGCGGACCCCATTCCCGGGCAATCGAATCCCGACATCCTCTTTTGATCCCGTTTCGAAAGCCGCGCTTGCTGCTTACACATCCGGCGGACAGATGAAGCCGAACAATGGCGCACTTCCAGGGACAGTTGGCTATGTAAAGAACAACTTCTTCGTTTCGAGTGGTTCGCAGATTTCACCGAATACGAAGATCAGCGTAAAGGGCGATCACCTGTTCAACGAGAAGCACCGCATATCGGGTTATTACGGCTACAACCGTAGTTCGGTAGTTCCTGGTGCGAGTGGCCCTTCGACCTTGCCTGGCAACTATTCCAACTACAACGACACGCAGCGCAACAGCGATGTGGTTCGTATGAGCTGGGACTGGACGCTGAGCCCGACCAAGCTGAATCACTTTTATGCTGGTGGCAACAACTGGCGGGAGAATCATGATCCGGTACAGGCGACCATCAAAAGCGGCATCAATTGGAAAGACAAAGTCTGCCTCGGCAACGTTCCGGATTGTTCGCAGAACCTGTTAAATCTTGACTTCGGCGATATTACCGGGTGGGGTGGCCGTGCAAACAACGGTAGCGAAAACACCATCTACTCTTACAATGATGATTTCAGCTGGATCAAGGGATCGCACACAATCAAGATTGGCGGCATGACGCAGATCAGCCACTACAACGGCTTCGGCCGGCAGTGCATCGCGGGTTGCGCGAGCTTCAACTACACGAACACGGGCGTGCCGAATGGCAACAATCCGAATCTTGGTGGGGCCTCATTTGCTTCCTTCCTTCTTGGCCAGGCAAGCGGTGGGTCCATCGATACGATTCGCTTTATTGGCCAGCAGTGGCCTTATTATGCGGGTTACATCCAGGACGACTGGCGCGTGAATCGCAAGCTGACAGTCAATTTGGGAATTCGTTACGACCTGCAGATGCCTCCAACCGGCCTGGATGACAAGTGGAGTGATTTTTCTCCAACTCGGGCGAATCCTCGTGCTGGTGGAATCCCAGGAGCGCTGATTTACGCTGGCAGCGGCACGGGCCGTGAAGGCAGCCGCACATTGGCCGACACCTGGTTTGGTGGTTTTGGCCCTCGCTTGGGAATTGCCTATCAATGGAATGACAAGACGGTCATTCGCATGGGTGCCGGTCGCACTTTCGGAGCCGTCACGACGGTTACCGGATCGACCCACCAACGCGGATTTACGCAGACTTACGGCGTACCGGATAACGGAACGAACGGTGTGCAGGCAAACATGATCCTGAAGGATGGCTTCCCGTCCTATCCAATCCCGCCCTTTATCGATCCCTCTTTTGCCAACAAGGACAATATCCCCTGGTGGCAGGGCAAAGAAGCGACACGCTCGCCGGAAACGCTGGCCTGGAATCTATCGATCCAGCGTCAGGTGAGTTCGACTTCGCTGGTTGAAGTGGCTTACAACGCGACATCTGGAACCCATCTACAGACTCAGTTGTTGAATTACAACCAGGGGAATCCTGCAAATCTGAACAAGTACGGATTTGCGGCGCTGAACAGCGTGGTAACGTCGCCAGCCGGCGTTGCGACTGGCGTCGGATCACCCTATCCTTCGTTTACGACCGGAACCTGTTCGGCTCTCGACGCATGCTGGGGCGGCGGCGCCACAGTTGGACGTGCATTGAGACCGTTTCCTCAGTACAACAGCATTGATACGTTTGGCGGCGGTGGCGACCACAGTGGCCACAGCACGTATCACGCTTTGATCATGCGATATGAAAAGCGTTCGTCAAACGGTCTTTCGATCAATACATCTTATGTATTCTCGAAGGTCCTGACTGACTCCGATTCTTACTGGGGCAGTGGCACGGCGATGGACCATTTCAATCGTGGACTCGAGAAATCGATTGGCCAGTTCGACGTTACGCACAACTTCAAATTTACGGCGATCTATGAATTACCGTTCGGCAGGGGCCATGCCTACCTGAACAAGGGGCTCGGAGCCATTGCTTTGGGCGGATGGCGCGTAAGCGGCATCACCTACTATGCAAGCGGCCAGCCACTCGGACTCAGCACGTCAGTGGGAACGCCGAGCGTTCTCTTTGCGGGCGGCAACCGTCCGCTCATCTCAACTTACGATGGTTGGCGCGGCAATCAGGCGGGCGGATCTTTTGATCCCTCGATTGATCGCTTTACGCAGCCCTCTTCTTTCTTCCCTGCTCAGGTTGGTAATTATGCCGGCACGACGCAGTACTTTGGCAACCAGACACGTTTCAACCCCAAGTTCCGGCAGAATGCGAACTTGAATGAAAACGTGTCGATTGCGAAGACCTTCGCCTTTACGGAGAGGATCCGGTTGGACTTCCGTGCAGAAGCCTTCAACATCCTGAATCGTCAGCGCTTTGGCACTGGTTCGCTGCAGATCCAGAGTGCGCAATTTGGACAGCTCACCTCATCGGGTGATCTTCTGAACACTGCGCGTCAGATGCAGATGGGATTGAAACTGTACTTCTAGAAAGCTAGAGTGTGGTGCAGTGAAAGGCCGACCAGCGATGGTCGGCCTTTTTTTCGTTTTGGGAGCGGCGGGCTTGATTGGTGTTTGATCGCAGTATCGGAGGGGGATTAGGAAGGGTCACACCGCAACTTCAATCTCCTCGATATGCGGTGTTGGTGCTGGAACGAGTTCACCGTGCATTCGCATACCTTCGACATGGAACTCAATCGCCTCTCGCATCAGTTCGCGAGTTGCTTCCAAAGTCGAAGCAGCAGCGACGCAGCCAGGAAGATCTGGAACATGCGCGCTATAGCCTGAGGATGTCTGCTCAAAGAAGACCGTGTATTTGCTCATTTCAGCCCTGCCTGTTTCAGTATAGAACTTTCAGATTTCGGGTCCAGGTCAGCCGCAGGATGACCAGCGATCGTCACGGTACCTGGCTTGAACGGGTGGTGATATTGACGATGACTGCCGCGAGTGCGGGCCAATCTCCAGCAGTCAGCTTCGATCCGCTAGATTGCTTCCCTGACTTTCATCATTGAACCATTCTGCCGCATGGGCGAGCTTTCTTGAAGGAAGATGCCACATCACAACCCAGTTCGACTTCAACTGCGGAATGAGACCAGTCCGAGATACAAATTTGCAAGCTGGTAGTCGGGTCTCAATGAGCGTCTGCTTAGCGCTTTACAATTAGCTTGCGGAGGGCGACGTTCAGGGAAGAATCGTAAGCGCGGATGGTGATGATGGATTCGCCTGCAGGAAGACTCAGGGTTGCTGTGGCGGATTCTTCGCGAGAATCGTAGATACCGTCGGCGGCTTCGAGGAGAATCCAGCGACCGGCATTAATCGAATACTCAATGCGGCGGATAGGCGAAGCGCTGTCCGTGCATTTTATGGACAGGGTTGTGCCGTTGAGAGTTGCTTCGATTGTGGGTACGCTTTGGTCGAGTTGCACCGGGACGCTGTTGAATTCGGTAGTGCGGGCGCTGGCACTGGGATTGGAAAGTGTGTCGCTGGCCGTTAGGCGGAACAGATATCGACCGTCGGCAAGGGTGTCAGCATCGATGGTGAAACTGTTTTCTGTGAGCTCCTGCTTGAGCAACTTCCACTGGGACTCGTCTTCTCCGCGGAAGTGGAGGGTGTACTGGAGCGTGTCGGAATCGGGATCTTCGGCAACCCAACTGAGCATCAACTGGCGACCGGCGGGGCGGGAGGCGAGCAGCGAAGCAGTGCCGGCGCTAGTGGAGCTTGAGGCTTCTCCTGTGTCGGTAATGGTTAGGGTGTAGGAGGAACTGGTCGTTGCTGCGGCCTGGGGCTTGGGGTTGTTGGTTGGCACCATGGCGAGAACGGCAGTAAGGCTCTTGACGATGGGAGGCAGATTGCGGGGCAGATAGTTGAGGGCAACAGACCGGAGAGTGAAGTCGCGATCAGTGCGAAAACGCCACTGGACGTAACGGGCGGGCGGGCTCTGGATGTTGTTGCCGTTTAGAGCCTGCCAGGTGGACCAGGTTGCGTCAGGGCGGGCGGCATTACCGCTGCGGGACTCAAAGGCGAGGGCGACGCTGGAAGTGGCGTTGATGGCACCCCAGCGGGCAATATTCGAGGCCTCGTGCACGGGCGATTCATATTCGTAGGGCGGCGTTTTGGTGTCGGAGAGCAGCAGAAGCTTTGGAGAGCTAGTAGCAGCGGCGAGCCAGCCGGAGGGGGTGTGGAGGAGGCGGCCAATTTCAGACTCTCCACTCTCGTGAAGCAGAGTAGCGGCGCGATCACCGTCGAGACGGTAGATGCGGCCATGATTGTCAGAGGAGAAATAGAGGCTGGAGTTGAGTTCGGCAAGATCGTAGATGCTCTCTTCTTTGGTGACATAGAGACTGTCAACAGTGAGGTCTTTATTGAGCCGATAGATGGCAGATCGGTCGAGGCCGGGGACATCGAGAGACGTGGTGGTGGCGGGGGTGGCGGCGGGAGTCGGAGTGGGAGTGGCGGGTTGTGGCTTGGGTTTGAGGTCGATGCCTGCCTGGGCCTCTTCAGTCACCGTAATTGTAGTTGTGACTTGCGGCACGCCGGTTGTAGCAGCTCCCGAGGCAGGCTGATTGGCCGTTTGAGTGCGGCGAGTGGCAGCTCCGCCCATGGCGAGGAAGTAGATTTCTCCAGACGCTGTGGGGATCACGGTGCGGATCTCGGTGAAGGGGGCATCGTACAGGACTTGAGCTGTTCCTTTAGCGGGAATGCGGTAGAGAATTCCGTTGGGATCTGAACCGGCGATCAAGGCTCCATCTGAGGAGAGCGCAAGGCTGGTGATGTTGGACTGGCCGGATTCGTAATACACCTCGCTGAGTGAGGCAGTGGCGCGGAAGATGCGGCCATTGTCGCCTCCGGCAAAGACGGCATCTCGAGTGGCGAGGAGCGACCAGAGGAATTTTGCGCCCGTTTGAGCAAAGACTTTTGCCTCTGTTGCCGTTACCCGATAGATGTTGCCGCTGGGAGATCCGGCGGCGAAAACAGTGCCGTCGGGAGCAACTGTGAGGGCGAAGATGTGGGGCTCGGGAAGTGTCGCAAACAGTTCGAGGGACTTGGCGTCTCTGCGCCAGCGATAGATGCGACCTTTGGGGCCGGTGCCCAGATACACAGCGCCGTCGGGAGCTTGGGCGAGAGCCCAGAGGGAAGTTTCTGGTAGCGTGTGGGCGATTGCGAGGGCGGGGCCCGGGAGGAGTGAGCCTTCGCGGGTGAGTGAGAGGTTCTTGAGCTTGCCTTTGATGAAGTCAGCAAATTGTGAGAGCTCCCAGGTGACGGGGCTCGACGCAGTGGCGGAGCAGGCGAGCGAAATAGCCAGGATGAGGCGCTTCATTTTTCGATTTCCAGGGTGAGAGTTCGTGAGCCCGACACGACGCCATCGGGGAGGCGGGTTTCGCGATCGAAGAGACGGGACTGGTAGGTCGGGAGATAAGATCCGGGAGTCTTCTGCAGCACGGCGGCGATCGAGACGGGAAGGTTGGAGAGATCGCGACCCGAGGACTGATAAGAGGGGCTGGATCGGAAAACCCTGACATAGAACGAATCTGCAGTGTGGAGGGTATTTAGGATCTGGATCAAGTCGGCAGGGGAACGGAAGACTGGACCGCCAGGCTGATAGAAGGAACGGAAGTCGAGAAGGTTGGTGGTGAAGGAATCAGTGACGGTGAGGGTGAGAGTTTCGCCGTTGGGAATCCAGGCGGGGATCGTGAAGGGGTGCTCGAAGGTCTTGCCTGTACCATCGGCAGTGGAAAGTTGAGTGCGGATTGTGACGGTGTCGCCGGGCTTGGCGGAGCGGCGGGAGAGGGTAGCCGATTCGATGACCCACTGCTCGCGTGAAGATTTTGCAGTGAGATCGAAGGTGACGGATTCAGGGAGGAGTTCGTCGTCGACATGCTGCTGAAAGAAGGCCATCGGGATTGCCCCGCCGAGGGAAGCAGCGATGGGGAGATTATTGTCTCCGGCATAGCGCCCTTCAATCACAAGTGGGTTCGGCAGGTTGGGGAAGCGGATGGCACCTTTGATGTCGACCGTTCCGGCACCAGCACCGCGGAAGTGGTGATCGAGAGTAGAGAACAAAGCCATCTGGAGAAGGATAGGAGAAAGGAGCGTGTGGCGCACCATTTCGAGTTTGTATTCGCGGAGGCCGTTTGCGTCGCGATAGCGGATCAGGACCGGGGCTAGTTTCGGAGTGCGGCCGATCTCGCCGCTGACTGCGGCATCGCCGTCGAAGAGGATGGCACCCATGGGCCGCAGGGACTGGCTGATCTTGAAGGGTGTATTGAAATTGGGGATTGGCGTGACAACTTCGGCTTTAGCAAAAGGGAAATCGACCGCACCACCGCCGAGAAAGCGATGTCCGAAGGCGTATAGCTTGCTGCCATCGAGATGGGTGACCGTGCCGTCAGCGCCAGCGCTGATGTCGCCGCGCAGCAGTTGGACCGAGATCATGTCGCCCGGACGGAGGGGAGAAGTTGGTGCGCCGGGCTGATTACCTGAGACTCCCTGTTGCATGGCAAAGCCAAGTTGTTGCCACTGAGTGCTGAAGTATCGGATCGTTCGCTCAGTGAGCCCCGAGAAGGAAATGGGCGTGAGTACAGCTGTGGGGGAATTTTGCGGTGAGGCAGCTGGCGAAGCAGGCGATTCGAAGAGTTGAGGCGAAGCTAGATGGATGGTGGCAGCTCTGCGTTGTTGCGCGACGGGAGCAGAGGAGAGCATTTCTTCGATGGGGCGGATACCGGCGATGGGCTCTTTGGCGAAGGGAAAAGCAAAGGCAATCGCACCGATGAGTTTCCCGCCGATGTAGACCGGACTGCCACTCATGCCTTGCATAACTCCCGTCTGTTCGAGGCGAGGTGTGAGGAGGCGAGCGAGGATCATGCTTTGCCCGGGGCCGCTGTTCTGAAGCACGCCAAGGATGCGTACAGGGAATTCTTCAGGGGTTTGCCCGCGAAAGACAGTGAGTGCGACCCCTTCCATGTCGGGCTTGATTCCAGAAACGGGGAGGATCGCC
The DNA here is from genome assembly GCA_025354885.1 of Acidobacteriota bacterium. GTDB lineage: Bacteria > Acidobacteriota > Terriglobia > Bryobacterales > Bryobacteraceae > Bryobacter. The sequence continues at coordinate 10,688 of JANXLY010000076.1, forward strand.
GGTTGCGAGAAGGCGAGGGGTACGGCGATCATGAAAACTGCGAAATATCGCCGCATTTCCATATTATACTGTCTCTTCGTACTGTAGCGAGAAGTTACTACCGTACTGTAACGAAGCTGTCTGTTGTACCTTGAGAGTAGGCATCACAAAGTGGTGTGCTGGTTTTGGAGTGTATGGAAATTCCAGTGCAAGTAAATCCCGGGGCAACACAGAGTGGCGAGCAAGCAGTGCTGAGCCCTAAATCGACTCCGCTGTCCTCATGGGCACCCTTGGCGTGGATCAGCGGCGTGATGCTGGTTTCGTTCTATCCGATGCTGGAGCGGCTGGTTCAGCAATGGATGAACGACGATGACATGGGGCACGGTTTCTTTGTTCCTGTGGTGGCAGCTTACATCGCCTGGCAGCGCAAAGACGAGATCCTCGAAATCGAGATGAAGCGCAATTATTGGGGGCTTGTGGTCATGCTCTATGCGGCAGTGCAATATGTTCTGGGGACGATTGCCGCTGAGCTGTTTCTGACGCGCACCGCGATCGTGTTCAGTATTGCCGGCGCGGTTTTGTTTACTGGTGGCTTTCAACTGTTGAAGAAAGTCGGGTTTCCGATTTTTCTACTCGGCTTTATGGTGCCGATCCCGGCCGTAATTTATAACCAGATCACATTCCCGCTGCAGATGTTTGCCAGTGGCGTGGCAGAGAAAACACTTTTGCTGCTGGGGATTCCCGTATTGCGGGACGGCAATATTCTTGAATTGGCGGAACACAAATTATCTGTGGTGGAAGCATGCAGCGGAATTCGCTCGCTGCTCTCGTTGACATTTTTGTCTCTGGTATATGGGTTCTTTTTCGAATCACGGGGCTGGATGAGGGCAATGCTCCTATTTGCCACAGTTCCGATTGCGATTGCCGCGAACGCATTTCGCGTTTCGATGACTGGTGTGCTTTATGAATACAAGAGCGAGTGGGCGGAAGGATTCTTCCATACTGCTGAGGGCTGGGTCATTTTCATGATCGCCTTGAGTCTGCTGTTGATGTTCCACCGTTTTGCCAATTGGTTTTTTCAAGGAATACAGAATGCAAGATCACAAACCCGGTCAGAAGCCAACTCTTAGCTCAACGATATTGATCCTGAGTCTGGTCCTCGCTGCACAGGCTGGGGCTTACCAGTTGTTTACAAAATCGGAAAAGGTGGCACAGTCAAGGCCGCTGGGGCAGTTTCCGGAAAAGCTGGGCAGTTGGGTGAAGACGCAGGAAGGCGTCATCGAGAAGGAAGTTTTGGATGTACTGAAGGCGGACGACACCCTCAGCCGTACCTATGGGAGTAACGAAGCGGGGATGGGAGCAAATCTGTTTGTTGCATCTTTCCGCAGCCAGCGCACGGGAGCAGTGCCTCATTCCCCGAAGAACTGTCTACCGGGAAGCGGCTGGACGCCGATCGTGAATGATCACATCATGGTGTCGATGCCGGGCAGGGTGGAGCCGCTCGAAGTGAACCGCTACATCATCCAGCGGGGTGATTCAAAGAGTCTGGTACTTTATTGGTATCAGAGCCGCGACCGCGCGGTTGCGAGCGAATACAAGGCAAAGCTGTATACGATGCTGGACGCGGTAAAGGACAACCGGACCGACACTGCACTAGTTCGGGTTGTAGTCGGATTGAGCGGGGAAGACTCGAATGAGAAGGCCCAAAAGGCGGCAGAGGACTTTATTCGGTCCTTTTACGCTCCGTTGCGTCAATTTTTGCCTTCCTAAGCGCGTCTGACTGAGACGATTGAGGCTTTTGTTGCGTCTCAATAGCTGATGGAACTGGAATATTGAATGTTTGCGGGGCGTGATGAAAAAGTTAGAGCAAATCCGTGAAGCTAGGTCTCTGAATGAAGATCTATAAGACAGTGCCCCTTTTCGCCTTCATCCTGCTGACTTGTGCCCTTGCGTTTCAAGCGCCGACCACCGACAAGACTAAGAACAGCACCCAAAAGAAAAAACCGGAAACAGTTCCCCCTCCGGGAAGAGTCAACATTGAGAGACGAGAGGGGAAGCCGCTCCGGCCGGAAGATGCAGAAAATTCGAAAGCCGCAAATCTTCGAGTCGATACGAACCTTGTGTTGATCCCGGTCTCGGTGACTGATCCTCTGAATCGATTTGTGACAGGGCTCGAGAAGGAACACTTCAAAGTTTTTGAAGACAAAGTGGAGCAGACGATTGCGCAGTTTGCGAGCGAAGATGCGCCACTCTCTGTAGGGCTGGTGTTTGACACGAGCAACAGTATGGGGGCGAAGCTGCAGAAGAGTCGGCAAGCGGCGGCCCAGTTTTTTAAGACAGCAAACCCTGAAGATGAATTTTTTCTGGTTCAGTTTAATGATCGACCAGAGATGATCGTTCCTTTTACGAGCAACACTGAGGAGATCCAGAATCGGCTTACTTTCACACAAGCGAAGGGGCGAACAGCGCTGCTGGACGGGATCTATCTGGCGATGAATCAAATGAAGAAAGCGAAGAACCCGCGCAAGGCAGTGTTGGTGATCTCGGATGGCGGTGACAATTCCAGCCGTTATACCGAGAGTGAAATCAAGAATCTGGTACGTGAAGCAGATGTGCAGCTATATGCAATCGGGATCTTTGAATCGATTGGAGCACGAGGACGCACGGCAGAAGAGTTGTCGGGTCCGGGGCTTTTGAACGATCTGGCAGAGCAGACTGGCGGCAAGCACTTCGCCATTGAGAATGTGAACGAACTACCTGATGTTGCAGCCAAGATCGGGATTGAGCTACGCAACCAGTACCTGATCGGTTATTCTTCTAAGAATCAGGAACACGACGGAAAATACCGGCGTGTCCAAATCAAGTTGGTACAGCCTAGAGGTCTGCCGCAGTTGCGGCCATCCTGGCGGCAAGGATATTATGCACCTGTTCAATAAGAGGCTGCCTTTACTGGCGGTAGCAGTGGCTGGCTCAACTCTATTTCTATTGGGCCAGGATGATCCGGTCTTTCGCAGCGATACGCGTCTGGTGGTGCTGAATGCCACGGCTGTCGATTCTAAGGGCAACATCGTGACGGATCTGCCGCGAGCGGCGTTCAAAGTGTTTGAGAACAATGTTGAGCAACCGCTGAAGTTCTTTCGCCGCGAAGACGTGCCGATTTCTCTCGGAGTGATCGTCGACAACAGTGGCAGCATGCGATTGCGGAGAAACAAAGTGGAGTCGGCGGCGATGCAGATGGTGAAAGCGTCGAACCGCCAGGACGAAGTGTTTGTCGTCAATTTTAACGACGATGCGTTTCTCGATGTGGATTTTACTGGTGACATCAAGAAGATGGAAGATGGGTTGACGCGCATTGATGCGCGAGGCGGAACGGCGATGTACGACGCGATTAACATGTCAATCGACCATCTGAAGGCAAAGGCGAAGCGCGACAAGAAGGTGCTGATGCTGATCACCGATGGGGCAGATACGGCGAGCAAGACTTCGCTTGAAAAACTGATTTCGCAGGCCCATACAAGCGATGCGGTGATCTACGCAATTGCCTTGTTGAACGACGAGATTCCTCGTGAGTCAAAAAAGGCGAGACGGGCGCTGGAGACAATTACGAAAGCAACCGGGGGATTGTGCTTCTTTCCGAAGACCCTGGAAGAAGTGGATGCGCTGGCCCTCGAAGTGGCCAAGGATATTCGCAATCAGTATGTGATCGGATATTCGCCGACCGTGCAAGAACTGGATGGAACATTCCGGACGATACGCGTTACAGCGAACGGCCCGAATCGTCCGACTGTTCGTACACGGTCGGGATATTATGCGGCGCCGCAAAAAACTGCCGTGAAATCCAGTTCCAATAGTCTGCTCGGCCCGAAGGAATGATCGCTTTTCTTTGGAAAGCTTCGCGGGGATACCGGCTGAGGCCTTGGGCGAGCCCCTACATCCGGTGGCGGATGGAAACTTACTGGGGCATGCACGCGGAGACAATCAGCTTTGCTGAATTCTGGAGTTTCCTCTGGCAGCACCGCAGTGAGATGTGGCGATTCCTGCGGTGGTCCGGGCGAATGAGTTAGTTTTTTCAAGTGCGGAAGAGGACCTTCTCATCGTTGAAGCTGCGGACGGCGAGCAGAAAACAAAGTGTGGCATACCCAACATTCGACAGGTTTGTAATCGCAAAGGAAAGGGCAGGAACATCGCCCTGCAAAATGCTCTTGAGCAACTGGCTGGAGTTGAAGATGGGGATGAGGCTTAAGACCGGAGTGAGTTCCATTCCGGGCAGGCCGCCAAGAAGTGAAGGAAAAATTACCAGCATGATGAGTGGTGTGAGGTAGCTTTGTGCCTCTTTGAAGCTTCGGGCCATGAGGGCGATCGAGAGCATCAGGGCACCAGCCATGATTGCAACCGGGAGCAATGTGATTAACATAAGCCCAATGGTCTGTGGATCGGTTGGCACGTTACCTGTAAGCTTTTCCATGCCCTTGCCTGGCAAGCCACCCTGCTTGAGGCTGAAGAAGAGGCTGGCAGTCGTGAGCAGCGCTGTGACATAAGTAGCAGTGACACAAGCGAGAATCTTCCCGAGGACGAGGTCCGTACGTCGAGCGGGACTTGCGAGAAGGGCTTCTAGAGTTTTGCGTTCTTTTTCGCCGGCAGCCATGTCGATAGCGGGATACATACCGCCAGAAAACATGAGCAGGATGACAATGTAGCCGAGCATGCTACCGAGGATAAAGCCACCCATTTTGCGCTCGCTGGCGACGTTTTCGCGTTTAACGGTGAAGGGCTTGAGGATCGAAGCGTCGAGATTGGCAGACTGGAGTTTTTCAAGAACCAGAGCGTCGCGGTATTCGCCGAGAGCACTACGGAGTTTGTCGGCGGCCATACCGCTCGACTGACGGGTTCCTTCGGCGTAGACAGTAATAAGAGTCCCGTCTGGAGAGATGGCCAGACCGGTTGCGGCGTCTTTCTTTTCTACAGCGGCAGCTACGTCGGGGACCTCGACGATTTTAAGGCCACTGCGGACAATGACCCGATCGAATTGGGCAGGAATGCTGCCTTTGAGGATCGCAACGCTTGTGGCTTCTGCTTCCGCTTTTTTTTCGGCATCGCCCATAAAGCGCCCCATCACGCCGAAGACGAGCGGGAATACGACAACGGGCAGGGCGACCATACTGAGGAGCGTGCGGCGATCTCGCAAGAGGTCGACGATTTCTTTTTGGAATACAGTGAAAATTACGTTGAGTTTCATGCGGCGCTCGGGAGTTCGAGGAGTTCGAGAAAGATTTCGCGGAGACGCTGTTTGCCGGTTGCGGCGCGGAGTTCATCCATTGTGCCGGAGATCTTGAGTTGGCCGTGGTTGATGACCGCGATGCGGTCGCAGAGGTATTCGGCTTCTTCCATGATGTGGGTGGAGTAGACAATGCACTTGCCGGAGCGCTTGGCGTCGAGGATGCTGCGTTCGATGACGCGAGCGGTGGGAAGGTCGAGCATGGCGGTAGGTTCGTCGAGTATGAGGACAGGGGGATCGTGGATCAGAGTGCGGGCGATAGCGGTTTTTTGTTTCATGCCGCTTGAGAGTTTGTCGGAGCGGGTATCGGCGAAATCGCGCATGTCGAGACGGGCGATGATGTCTGCGCTGCGACGCTTGAGCTCTTCCTCCGGAACCTCAGCGAGACGGCCAAAGAACTGGAGGATCTCTCGAGGGGTGAGACGTGCGTATAGGCCCATGTCACCGGTGAGGAAGCCAATTTGCCGACGTACATCAGAGGATTCGGTGGTGATGTCAAAGCCGTTCACAGTGGCGGAACCGGAACTTGGTTTGAGTAGGGTGGAGATGAGGCGGAGGGCTGTGCTCTTGCCTGCGCCATTGGGGCCAAGGAGGCCGAAGATTTCACCTTTGGCAACAGAAAAACTAAGATTGTCGACCGCTTTGACAGTTCCTCGCTTTTTGTCTTCAAAAGAGCGGCAAAGGTTCTGGACCTGTATCATTCATTCGACTCCGGTGATTCTGGTTTCGCTGCTTGCTCTATGAGTATCGCTCAAGCTCAGAATCTCGCCGCTCTCATGCGGTCATGCCGGTTCTTTCCAGCCGAAAAAGCGACGCGTCTTGATTGTTGCGGCGATCTCGGGCGGGACCATATCTTCCCACGAAGGGTCCTGCTCCTTGATGCGGCGAAGGACGTCTCGGGAGAAAATGTGAAGAACGCTACGATCAAAGTTGTCGAGCTGGCGGATCCGGCCGCGATCCAGCAGATGACGGTAGAGATTTTTCAGCTCTTCGGGCATCGGGATGTTTTCAGAGGTGACCAGTTCTTGCGTTGCCTGATCGAGCAGAGGGTAAACATAGATGCGAAGATTTTTGGTGAACAATCTTCCAAAGGCTTCGAGAATTCCGCCTTCAAGCCCAGAATAGTATTGCTCGGTAAAGAGATCCTGTAGGCTTGAGACACCCATCGTCACGGCAATTGGTTCATTCGTATAGCGCCCAAGGTAGGCCGCCAGGCGGTAGTATTCGAAATAATCGGAGATCAAGACCGTTCTGCCTGCGGTTGCCAAAAGGTCGGCCCGAGCCAGGAAGTCCCGCAGGTCAATATCACCCGCGACGAGAAGGTTGCGCATGGTGATTTCCATGAGCTCGACAATATCTTCGTCCTTTACTTCTGGTTCGAGAGCAAATTGCCTGTGCGCGCTCTGGATCATGTCGATGTTTACTTTGGTCACCGGGCGAAAGCTGCCGCGTTCCACAAGAATCGGTTTTTTGCGCAAGACCTCGGAAGGTTGCAGCACCTCTCCTTTCGGGCCGAACATTGCGGCACCACTCAAGCCAAGTTGTACCAGCTTCAGGCTCATGACGCGGTTGTCGACGCGGCGGAATTCAATACCGGAGAAGTCGATCATGTCGACTTCGATGCGCTCAGTGCTGAGATTGTCGAGCAGTGATTCGAGCATCAAGTGGGGGGTGTGGTGAAGGAAAAATGCGGCGTAAAGCAAGTTGACGCCGACAATGCCCAGCGCCTCCTGCTGAAGCGAATTCTCCTTGTCGAGCATGCGGACATGCAGAATGATCTGATTGTCTGCATCTCCAGGAAAGGCCTGATATCGCACGCCCATCCAGCCGTGGCACTCATTGGTGCCCTTGAAATTTAAAGCCGAGACGGTATTTGAAAACGTAAAGAATGCGGTTGTATCTCCGCGGGAAGCGCCCAAGCGTTCGACATTCAGCCGGTGCTCGTAATCAAGCATTCGTTCGAGGCGCTCGCGCGAGACGTAGCGCTGGCAGCGGCCATAGATGGCATCGCTAACAGTCATATCGTAAGCGGAAATTGATTTTGAAATCGTACCGGCTGCTCCGCCCACTTTGAAGAACCAACGAGCCACTTCTTGACCCGCACCGATTTCGGCGAAGGTGCCGTAGCGAACCGGGTCGAGATTGATGCTCAAGGCTTTTTGGTGTGTGCTGAGCCGGGGTCTTTCCGGAGTGATCAGAGATGCGTTCATTGCGCCCATAAAGAGATGATCGTCTGTAGCGCATCATAAGTCCAGACGCAAACAATTGAAAACAATCGATGACAAAGTTCATGCAAATGTAAGATGGACATGGAATGCTAGAGGAACTCAATGACTCGACTTTTTCTGATCCTGTTGCTTGCTTCGGCTGCCCTGACGCAGAGTCATTTTTCGCTCGATGGGGTAAGCCCTGTTTCTACAACGCCAGTGCAGCCGGACTTGCACCACGTGCAGGGCATCGACATTGAAAAGAACACAGTATGGGTCTCGTCTGTTGATGCAAAGGCGCGCAAGGGCTATTTGACCAGGATTGAACTTGGTTCCGGGAAGCTGCTGGCGCAGGTGGAGCTACAGCAGGGTGATCGCATACACCCTGGCGGCATTGCACTGGACGGGGACAGCGTCTGGGTTCCTGTCGCCGAGTATGACCGCGACGGGCCAACAACGATTGAGCGGCGTAACAAGAACAGCTTGCAATTAGAGGCGAGCTTTGAAGTACAGGATCACATTGGATGCATTGCGGCGAGTAAGGAGCGGCTCGTCGGTGGATCGTGGGGGAGCAGAACCATTTATCAATGGACCAAACAGGGCAAGCAGTTGGACCGGCGTCAGAATCCGCAGGCAACGGAATGGCAGGATCTCAAGATGGATGGGGATCTGCTAATCGGATCGGGCCATATCGCCGGAAAGTTGGGTGCCAGCGAATGGGTGAGCCTGCCTGAGCTGAAGCTGGTGCGGCGCGTCGCGTTGGGAGAGACGGATCGTGGACATAGCTTTGCCCATGAGGGCATGACCTATCGCAATGGGAAACTTTACT
>JANXLY010000318.1 GCA_025354885.1 Acidobacteriota bacterium
TGGATTCGCAGCGTTATTTTTCATACGAAACAAAAAGGGCTTTGTTTCGCTCTGAGACAGCAGAGAGTTTTCTGGTCGCCAGATGCTGGGGAAAACTGGTATTGGCTTCCTGCGAGTGAGGAAGCACATCTCTCCTTTGAGAAGCTGCGAGTCTCGGATGAGTATCCCGGGATGTTGTTCGCGATTCGCCCAAACAGAGGAGTTTATGTGCAAAAGCTGCCGTCAAATTCGTTACACTGAAAAAGTCAGGTGTTCGCTTTATTATGAAAACTAAATATTCCTTGTTACCTCTTGCCATTGTTCTGGTTGGAGGGTTGACCATGCCCGCACAAACGACTTCTAAGCCCGCAGCCAAGAAGAATAGTTCTGGAAATGGTGGCGATCTTTACGAAATTAACCTGTTTGGGGGTGGCAATTTTGTAAACCGCCAGAACATTGCTCCGCACCAAGACTTGTCGAATGGAGGAGTATCCGGCTTTCGAGTTACCGAAAACTTCTGGAACTACGTCAGTCTGGAACAAACGGGAATGGTTCACGGGGTGGCCAATGCTGTGTACCGAATCCCTTCCACCGAACGTGATTATTCGTTTGGATCGCGGTTGCGGCAGTTTCATCTGAACCCTGTCTTTCACTTCACTCCACGAGAAGCGCGTATCCGTCCTTTCGTGACGGCCGGCTTCGGGATGGATTACTTTGGCGTGACCGAAAGTGCGCGCCGACAGGTTGGCAACGGTGTGAATACTCCATTTGTTCAACTAACAAACCTTCAGTCCCAATGGGAACTGGCGCTGAACTATGGTGCCGGCGTAAAGGCGAAGCTGACGGATCGAATTGGCCTGCGCTTTGATGTGCGTGGCTTTTCTACTGCATCTCCAGACTTCAATGTGAAAGGTGCCGGACCGGTTGGTGCGATCACATACACGCGCACCGCGCCGATGAATTCATTTCAGACTACGGGTGGTGTAGTGCTTTACCTTGGTCCGATCGACAATGGCCCGGTTTGTGAATTCCGTGTTGGTTCGATCGAGCCTTCCACCAGAACAATCTGGTTGAACGAAGGTGCCAGCTACCAACTTCCAGTGAGCAACAATTGCATTGGAGTAACGCCCACCTACAAATGGACGATGGATGGTCAACCCGCAGTTGGAGATTCCATGCTGGCGGTGAAGGGTCTTAGTCCTGGCGACCATCAGATCAAGGGTGTAGTTGAGGCAGACACGACTAAAGTCTTGGACCGCAAAACGAAAAATTTCCTGAAGAAGGCACCGATTCCCGCAACAGAGCGCAGCGCGAGCCTCATCGTAAAACAGCCGAAGATTCAATTTGTGAGTCTGACCGCAGATCCTACAACGATCAATCATAACGGTACCTCGTTGATTACCTCAGTAATCAGCTTTGATGGTCCTGAGTCTGGAGAGGATGTCAGTGTGGATTACAGCACGACTGACGGCCGACTAGCACCCTCCAATGCGGGGCCCAACGCAACCGTTTCCGGTGATGGGAAGATGGTCACGATCAAGTCGCGCCTCAAGCCCGGCAACAATTCTCAGAACCTGATTCTGAGTACAACCGGAATGAACCTGGCTCCCGGTGGTCCCTCAACACAGGTTGGTCTCGAAGGCAAACTTGGCGGACAGAGTCAAACGGCGAAGGTAACCGTGAACGCTCTGCCTGCCCCGCCTGCCCCGCCTGCCCCTGCGCCACCTCGTCCCCAGCCGATGCAACTGGATGACGTCGTGTTTGCCAAGGGCAGCGCCCGCACGAACAATTGCGGCAAGCGCATTCTCGATCAGGTGTTCGAACGAGCCGCTTCGATGGGTGACTTTGATGTACTTCTGGTTGGACACTTCGATGCGGTTGAATCCAAGATCAACGTCCGCGATGCCAAGACGAAGAAACTCAGCAAGCTGGATGAAGAGCGCGTATTGCAGGTAGCTGCCGTCCTCAGCGGCGGTACAGAGCCTTGCAAGCGATTGGAGCGCAGCCGGATCAAGGTTGCCTTCGTCGGAGCAGAACAGCTCTCAGCCTTCAAGACTTCTCTTTGCGAAGCAACGGTGAAAGAACGTTCGAGCAGCAAGATCAGTGCGAAAGACGGCAGTGTGAAGAACCGCCGTGTCGAGATCTGGCTTGTGCCGAAGAGCGGACCGATGCCGAACGGAATTGCTGGAATTCACGATGCTCCCGTCTCTGAAATTCAATCCAAGGGATGCCCGAAGTAATCTCTGGTAACAGTAATGAGTGAAGTATTTAACGAGCCCCGTCTCGCATTAAGCCGGATCTACACCAAGACCGGAGACCAAGGTGAGACGGGCCTGGTAGGTGGGCAACGGGTATCGAAAGACGCCCAGCGCATAGAAGTTTTTGGAACTGTGGACGAGCTCAACTGTTTTGTTGGGCTCGCTCGCATTTCAGCCCGCGAATCGGGATTGAACGAGCTGGAAAGCATCTTCGAGAGAGTTCAACACGAGCTGTTCAACCTCGGGTCAGTGCTTGCCACGCTGCCACAGGACCTGCACCCGAATCAGCCCCGGATCACCGAGGAGACAATCGCTCAACTGGAACGTGAAATCGATCAGTACAACGCCACTCTGCAGCCTTTGCGAAGCTTTGTGCTCCCAGGAGGGTCTCGCATTTGCGCGGAGTTGCATGTTTGCAGAACGGTCTGCCGCCGTGCGGAACGGGCGCTTGTAACCATGAGCCACACAGAAGATATGCCTGTTGAAGCGATGCTCTATCTCAATCGCCTGAGCGATGCCATGTTTGTCTGGAGCCGCTGGGTGAATCAGTCGCTGGGTGTTGAAGAAGCTTTGTGGCAGCCAAACAAAGGCGCTCGTTAAGGATTTGTCTCGCGGATGGCCACGCGGAAGGCGTGCATCTTCATAAAGATTTCCTGGGCGTGATCGCGACTGATGCCCAGCAGATGAAATTGGGGTTTTCGCTTATCGAAAATCAATTTCAGTTCCATATATTTCTTGCCGTCTTTGACATTGGCGTCGTTGAAAGACTCCAACGGAAATTCGATTTTCTGGCCGTTGCTGGTGAAGATGAGCTTGGTGCGAGTGAGGAGCACATGCCCCACGGACTTGCGAAAGCCGGGTACGTCTTCTGCAGCGACGGCAGGCACGGCGTATACAAGAGGCTCCCCACCGAGGGCGGCGAATAGGGGCTCGTGCAAATTTTCTTCCATGTCATAAATAGACCTGTAGAAGGCCATGCGATCAGCGAAGCTGTGTTTATAGTTGGCAATTACGCCCCGCGCACGCAAGGCGAACCAGTATATTCCTGCCAGTAGCAATGCAGCGAACAGGAGGATTCCGGCGTAGAGGAAAAAACGATATTCGACCCAAACCGTAATGGGATCGAGGCCGAGTAGAGATACTATTTCAACCCAATCGGGGTATTCGTTCATTCGTTCTATTTCTTGCGTCGCGCAACCAGTTTCACACGGCGTGGCCGCAATTGAGCCGTTTGTGAAAATGCTGCGTCTACAAACTCAGCCAGCTCTTTGGCGTGTTGTCTGGAGGACCCGGTTGCCGTGGAAGCGGCTTCTGGACGACCAGCATAGTGAACCGTGCGGCGGCTGCTGCTGAGAACGAAGTATAACTGTTCCTGAACAAATCGCCAAGCTCCCATGTTGCGTGGCTCTTCCTGAACCCAAATAATTTCTGCGGAAGAGGAGTATCTTTGCAGCATGTCGCTGAGCTGGTCGGCCGGGAAGGGATAGAGCTGTTCCAGCCGGACGATAGCGACATGGTCGGCCCCTCGCTCCTCACGTGCCCGGGCCAAATCGAAATAGACTTTTCCTGAGCAAATGAGGACGCGAGTAATTTTGCTGCCAGTTTCGGCGTTGGAATCACTAATTACTTCGCGGAAGCTGCCCTGAGTAAAATCTTCGACGGGGCTGGCAGCTTTTGGGCTACGCAGATTGGCTTTTGGAGTAAAGATGATGAGAGGCTTGCGGAGACCACGACGGTCTTCGCCACCATTCATTTGTCGACGCAAGAGATGGAAGTAGTTTGCCGAATTCGTGCAGTTTGCGACGATGAGATTTTCTTCGGCGCAGAGCTGGAGGAAACGTTCGATTCGGGCGCTGGAGTGTTCCGGCCCCTGACCTTCGTAGCCGTGGGGAAGCAGCAAGACGAGACCGCTTGGCTGTCCCCACTTTGATTCTGCAGAAGCGATGAACTGATCGATCATGATCTGGGCACCATTGACGAAGTCGCCAAACTGGGCTTCCCAGAGAACCAGGGTGAGTGGATCTGCAACGCTGTAGCCGAATTCAAAGCCCATGACGGCAAATTCGCTCAGGGAAGAATCCACTGCTTCAAATTTCGCCTGGTCAGGCGAAAGGTGTTGGAGGGGCAGGTAGGATTTGCCGGTTTCGTAGTCGACCAATTCGAGATGGCGCTGTGAGAAAGTTCCACGAGGAGAATCCTGACCACTCAAACGAACTGGAGTTCCTTCAAGTACCAGGCTACCGAAGGCAAGTAGTTCGCCGGTTGCCCAGTCGACGGTAGCGCCAGAGAGCACTTCGCGGCGCTTGTCGAGAGTATTGGTCTTGAGCTTGGGATGGACCGTGAAGCCGTCTGGCACGGTGAGATAACCGTTGATCACGCGTTCGACCATGGCGCGGTCGATGGCGGTGCTGCCCGAATTGACAGGAGGAATCGCAGACTGCTCGTAGCTGGTCATTTCGACAGTTTCGAACTTTTCGGCATTGGTCTGGGCGGCCTCATAGCCTTCTTCCATTCGCGCCGAAATGCGCTTTTTGACGGAATCCAGTTCCGCAGCGCTGAGCAGGTTTTCGCGGACCAGCCGCTCGGAATATTGAGTGGCGACGGAAGGATGGTTCTTGATCAGCTTGTACATCAGGGGCTGAGTATAGGAGGGATCATCGCCTTCATTGTGGCCATGACGGCGATAGCAGATCATGTCGATGACGATGTCGCGTTTGAATTCCTGACGGAAGTCGAAGGCAATCTGCGCGATGCGGAAGCAAGCTTCAGGGTCGTCGCCATTGACGTGAAAAATCGGAGCCTGAACCATGCGGGCGATATCGGTGCAATAGCTCGAAGATCGCGAATCCTGTGGATTTGTGGTGAAACCAATCTGGTTGTTGATGACGAGGTGGATGGTACCGCCGGTGGTGTAGCCGTCGAGTTGCGAGAGGTTCAGTGTCTCCATGACAATGCCCTGGCCGGCGAAGGCTGCGTCTCCGTGGATGAGGATCGGAATCACACGCTCCCGCTTTACATCTCCCAGACGTTCCTGCTTGGGGCGGACAATTCCTTCGACAACGGGATTGACCGCTTCGAGATGACTTGGGTTGGGAGCGAGAGTGACAACCACCTCTTTGCCTTTGGACGAAGTGCGGACGCTGGAGGCGCCGAGGTGATACTTAACGTCACCCGAGCCCTGTGTGGAGTTGGGATCAATGTTGTCCTCAAACTCGTTGAAGATCTGAGCCATGCGTTTACCGATGACGTTAGCCAGAACCGTAAGGCGGCCGCGGTGGGCCATGCCAACAACGACTTCATGCACATTGGAGTTGGCGCTGCGCTCAATCAACTCGTCGAGGATTGCAATGGTGGTCTCACTGCCTTCTAGCGAGAAACGCTTTTGGCCGATGAATCGTGTGCCCAGAAACTGCTCGAACATCTCGGCCTGAAGCAGGCGTTCGAGAATGCGTCGGCGTGTAGCTTCTTCGATGGGAGCGTGGCTTGTTGGCGGCTCCATTCGGTGCTGCAGCCAGATCTTCTGCTCAGGGTACTGGATGTGCATGTACTCTACGCCAGCCTTGTTGCAGTATGTGCGGCGCAGGGTCTCAAGAGTTTCGCGTAGAGTGCTGACCCCGGGCACATCACCGAGCCCGGTAGATGCGCCAAGGTTGCCAGTGATGAACTGGCGGTCGAGATCCCAAATGGTAAGGCCATAGCTTGCAGGATCGAGTTCGGGGTGGTAGTGGGCCTCGATGCCAAGAGGGTTGAGATCAGCGATGAGATGGCCCCGCACACGGTAGGCGTGGATCAACTGGAGAACTGCTGCTTCTTTGGCGACTTCCGAGCTAACTTTGTCGGTGCTTATGCCTGGCAGGGCAAGCGCCCGGTCTGTCTGCCAGGCGACAGGCCTGAACGGCAGTTTGAGGTCGGCGAAAATCGATTCGTAGAAATTGTCTCCGCCGTTGAGCAGTTCTTGCAGGCGTGCAAGGAACAAGCCACTCTCAGCACCCTGGATCACGCGGTGATCATAGGTGCAGCTCATCATCATGACTTTACTGAGACCAAGCATCGAGCGGGTTTCTGGACGAACACCCTGAAATTCAGCAGGATAATCAATTGCGCCGGTGGCGATGATCGCCCCTTGGCCAGGCATGAGGCGGGGTACGGAACCCAGCGTGCCTACTGTTCCCGGGTTGGTGAGCGAGATAGTGGTGCCCTGGAAATCGGGCAGCGTCAGTTTGCCGTTGCGGCCCTTTTTCACCAGTTCGTCAAAGCCATTGAGGAACTGCTGGAAGTTCATCTGCCCGGTATTTTTGATGCTTGGGACAACAAGCGAACGTGTGCCGTCTTTCGCGGCCACATCAATGGCGAGCCCCAGATTGACCTGACCCTTGACCCAGCGGAATGGCTGGCCATCCGTTTCGGCATAGGCACTGTTCACATTGGGAAAATTGTGGAGAGCCTTTGAAATTGCATAGGCAATAATATGCGTGTATGAAATTTTGCTCTTACCCGACATGGAGCGGCTCTGGTTGATGAGCGTGCGATTCTCGTCGATTACCTTGACAGGGATAGATCGGTAACTCGTTGCCGTTGGCACGGCAAGCGAAAGGTTCATGTTTTCGGCAATGCGCGCCGCAGTGCCACGAAGGGGAACAAGCTGCTCTGCCGGGCCGAGTTCCTTGGGCGGAGCAGATGCTCTGGCGATCAGGTCGCTGGCGGAGGACTGTTGGACGACAGGCTTGCTCGCCGGCGCAGGTGCGGGGGTGTTGGCAATGGCAGAGCTTTCGCTGGTGGCAACAGGATTTGCCTCGGTCGGCGCCGCTGGGGTTGGGGCGTCGCTATCAAAGACACCCTTCCAGGCCGTATCGACGGCGGTGCGATTATTCAAATATTCCTGGTACAGCTCTTGGGCGAGCCAGTCGTTGAGCGATGCAGACGCTGCTTCTGGTGATTCAGACATGGGGTAAATAAGCGCAGACACACGTTTCCGCCAATGTGCCCACTATTCAATATGATAACGGAAGCAGGGTCTGCGGTTCAGGATCCTTAAGGAAACGCGAGTTGCGTTAGAGAGGGGGTTGGAGATTTAAGGAAGATTTCGATTGTGAAAGTTGTCTTACATGTTGACAAGGCAACGACAGTTTCCTTAGACTTGGGTTATGAGGAGAGTGACGGGCGCATTTCGCATAACCCACTACGGTGATGAGCAAGTTCGGGCCTATCTACCGCATCCTCTGCCTCCGGATCCGCCAGTGAGCCTGGAAGGACAGATGGAGCGCTACGAGCGGGCGACTGTTGCACTAGGTCGACTGGACGCACTGGGTCTGTTGCTGCCCGACCTGCCACTTTTCGTTTACTACTATGTGCGCAAAGAGGCGGTGCTATCTTCGCAAATTGAAGGGACGCAGTCTTCGGTAGCCGATCTGTTGATGTTTGAAAACGAACAGGCTCCTGGTGTCCCGGAGGCAGACGTAGCTGAAGTTTCCAATTATGTGGGCGCACTGTTTCATGGAGTGGAAAGGATGCGGCACAGCCTGCCGCTTTCGCTTCGTTTACTGCGGGAGATGCATGGCATGCTACTAAGTCGTGGACGTGGGAGTGAGAAGCAACCAGGAGAGTTTCGTACGAGCCAAAACTGGATCGGTGGAACCAGACCCGGCAACGCGACCTACGTTCCCCCGCCGCCGCAAGAGATGGTGAAGTGTCTTGATGCTTTTGAGAAGTTTCTGCATGCCGACATTCCTGGTGTGCCGCCATTGATCAAAGCTGCGCTGGCACACGTTCAGTTTGAAAGCATTCACCCTTTTCTTGATGGTAATGGTCGTTTGGGACGGCAGCTGATTACGCTGATGCTGTGTTCGCAGAATGTGATCCATGAACCGATCCTTTACCTGAGCCTGTTCTTCAAACAAAATCGAGACCGTTATTACGAACTGCTGCAAGGGGTTCGTGAGAATGGAGACTGGGAGTCGTGGATCGGCTTTTATCTCGAAGGAATCGAATCGACTGCCGAAAATGCTTATTCGACGGCACGGCGGCTGGTGGCGTTGTTTGAAGCGGACCGGAAGCGACTGGAAACCCACAAGCGAGCTTCGGGTTCGCTGTTGCGAATGCATGAACTGCTGCGGCAACGTCCGATCTGGCAGGCTCCGAAGCTGGCCAGGGCGATGAACTTGAGCGGACCTGGTGTGCGCAAACTGATCTCAACCATGATCGACGAAGAAGTACTACGCGAGATCAGTGGCAAAGAGCGTTACCAGGTGTATTGCTACCAGCGCTATCTGGACATCCTGAACGAAGGCACTGAGCCGCTCGCGAGAGCGGCTTAATTCAAGCAGCATAAAATAGAACTCGACATGATTGAAGCGAAAAAAATACTTGCGAAGCAAGGGCTCCCTGATGGAGACCCGGCTGTCGCTCCCACATCGACGAAACGATTTGCGGATGGGGCGGCCTGGAAGATTGAGATTCCGTCGACAGAAGGCCCGCGGGCGCTACGGGTGGTGATCGAAGAAGCTGCAGCACGCAAAGTGCCGGTGCAACGCATCAGCCAGGGCAGTGGCATCATGCTGCTGACCGATGCAGAAATTTTGGAGATGGTGGATCTGGGGGCGGAGCACAACATTGAAGTGAATCTCTTTGTAGGGCCGCGGGCGACCTTTGACATCGGGGCGCAAGTTTTCTCTCCGGCAGGCCGCTCGCTTGGCCTAAGTCTGCGTGGTGCCGATCAGCTTGGCTATGCGATGGAGGATGTCCTGAGGGCGGTTCGGCTGGGCATCAAGAGCATACTGGTCAGCGACCTTGGGAATCTGATGGTGATGGGAAAGGCGAAACTCAATGGCGATCTACCGAAGGACCTAATCATCAAGACGAGCGTGATGATGGCACCCTGCAATCCAGCGTCGGCGCGCCTGCTGGAAGATCTGGGTGCTACGACGATCAATATTCCCAGCGACTTGTCGATCCCGCAGATCGCCGGGATCCGCCAGGCTATCGATGCACCGATTGATTTTTATGTGGAAGCCCCAGACAACATAGGCGGATTCTTGCGCTACTACGAGATTCCCGAATTGATTCGAGTGGCAGCCCCGATCTATCTGAAATTTGGCCTGCGCAATTCACCCGACATTTACCCTTGCGGTACGCATATTGAAAATACTGCGATTGCTTTGACTCGGGAGAGGATGCGGCGGGCGGAGATGGCGCTCGGCTTTATTTCTCGTCTCGGCGACCACGGCCAGGCGTAGACTTGGCCTTGATTTCGATCGGCGTGGGGCCGAACTTGAAGTGCTTACGAATCTGATTGATCAGAAAGCGCTCTTCGGAGAAGTGCAGCGGCTTCGATTTGTCAGTGAACACAACGAAGGAGGGAGGGCGTACGCCAGCCTGCGTGATGTACTTCACCTTCATGTTGGTCTCTTTGGTGATGTAGTCGACAAAGCGGTTGAGTTCACCAGTGGTGACACGCTTGTTCATCGCTTCTTGAGCGCTCTGGACTAAATCGAAGAGACGTTTAACGTTGGTGCCTTTGGTGGCAGAGATGAATTCGATGGGCGCGTACTCAAGGAACTTCAGCTCTTCGCGAACGCTCTCCGTGAATTCCTTAGTTTTGCGAGTGGGGTGGGCGTCCCATTTGTTAACACAAATAATGATGGGGCGGCCTTCCTCATGCGCGTAGCCGGCGATGTGGGCATCCTGTGCAGTCGGGCCTTCGAGTGCGTCGATAACGACAATCACGATATGGGCCATGCTGATGTGGCGGCGGGCCATCATCACGCTGAGTTTTTCAGCCATCAATGTTGTCTTGCCCTTGCGGCGAATTCCGGCAGTGTCGACGAAAACAAAATCCTGATCACCGACAGTGACCGTTTCATCGACCGCGTCGCGGGTTGTGCCGGCAATGGGTGAAACGATGGCACGTTCCGTGCCAGTCAAGGAGTTGAGTAGAGTTGACTTGCCCACATTAGGGCGGCCAATGATGGCTACCTTGATCGGGCGCTTGGGCGGCTCGACGATCTTTTCAGGACCCACCGGGAAATCTGCCGTGATGTGTTCGAGCAAGTTGTCGATGCCTATACGATGCTCGGCAGAAATGGAGATTACGGGTTGAAGGCCAAGGACGTGGAAGTCGGAGGTGAGAATCTCACGCTTCTCCACGTCGATCTTGTTGACAGCAAGAGTAATGGGCTTTCCAAGACGGCGCAGCATCTGCGCGAGATCGCGGTCGGCAGAAGTGATCTCGGTGCGGCCGTCGATAACGAAGACAATTTGCGTCGCCTCATCAAATGCTTTGCGGGCCTGTTTGAGGATATTTGAAGGAATCAAGTCGTCATCGTTGGGGATGATTCCGCCGGTATCGATGACTTCAAAGGGGCGTCCGTCGAAAGTGGCCTGGCCACGAATGCGGTCTCGCGTGATGCCTGGTTCGTCGCCAACGATCGAACGCCGGGTACCGGTAATCGCGTTGAAAAGAGTGGACTTCCCCACGTTCGGTCGCCCGACGATCACGACTGTAGGATTGCCATCACTTTGAGCCATCAACATTCAGGTTAACAGGTTGAGCAAGAATAAGCCCTGATTCGATGGCATCAAGGCGCTAACGACAACTTGCAGCCCAGGTTTTTCGGGCGAAGCAAGAGCTAAACTTCTTTATCACAAAATCGTTACGAGCGGAGGCGCAGTGAGACGTGCGATCATATAATTTAGACCCCCCACATGCCTTTTTTACCTGAGAAGATTCGAAACATCGCTATTATTGCGCACGTAGATCATGGAAAGACCACGCTGGTGGACACCATGCTCCGCCAGAGCGGCATTTTCCGTGCCAATGAAGAACTGACCGACCGCGTCATGGATTCCAACGATCTGGAACGCGAACGCGGCATCACGATCCTTGCGAAGATTACCGGGCTGAACTACAAGGGCGTAAAGATCAATATCTGCGACACCCCGGGCCACAGTGACTTTGGCGGCGAGGTGGAACGTGCACTGAAGATGGTGGACGGAGTGATGCTGCTGGTAGATGCGAGTGAAGGCCCACTGCCGCAAACGCGCTACGTGTTATCGAAAGCACTTGAAGCCCATCTGACTCCGATCGTCGTCATTAACAAGATCGACCGTCCGGATGCACGTGTACAAGAAGTGCTGAACGAAGTTTATGACTTGTTTATCGATCTCGATGCGCAGGAACATCAACTCGATTTCCCTGTTGTTTATGCGGTCGGCAAATCCGGCATCGCGAAGATGAATATGGAAGACGAGAGTACGACGCTCGAGCCTCTGTTCGACACGATCATCAAGCACATTCCCCAGCCCAAGGGTTCTGCCGATGTGGAACTGCAGATGCTGATTGCCAACCTCGACTACTCCGAGTACCTTGGACGCCTCGGCATCGGCCGCGTCGTGAACGGCACGCTGAAGCTCGGCACGGAAGTTTGCATTGCAAAGCTTGACGGCAGCTTTCAGAAGACGCGCATTACGAAGATGTACAGCTTTGAAGGCCTGAAGCGCGTTGATGAGACTGAAGCTTATCCCGGTAACATCATCGCCATTGCTGGCGTTGAAGGCATCACGATCGGCGAGACGCTCACGAGCATTGAAAATCCGAAGCCACTCCCGCGCATCCACATCGACGAGCCGACAATCGCGATGACCTTTACGATCAACACTTCGCCATTTGTAGGCAGGGAAGGCAGCCTGGTTACTTCGCGCAATCTAAAGGATCGCCTTGAGAAGGAGCTGTTGACCAACGTTGCGTTGCGAGTAGAAGACACGGGCACGCCGGAAAGCATGAAGGTCATGGGCCGTGGCGAATTGCAGCTCGCAATTTTGATCGAAACCATGCGCCGCGAAGGCTATGAACTTCAGGTCAGCAAACCTGAGATCGTAACCAAGCAGATCGACGGCGTCACCAAAGAGCCGCAGGAAATTCTATTGATCGATTGTTCGGAAGCCTTTATCGGGGTAGTCATCGAGAAGATGGGTTACCGCAAGGGCAAGATGATGAAGATGGTGAACCATGGTTCGGGCCGTGTGCGGCTTGAATTTCAGGTTCCTTCACGCGGCCTGATTGGGATCCGCAACGAAATGCTGACCGAGACTCGCGGGACCGCCATCATGAATTCTTTGTTCAACGGCTACATGGACTGGCAGGGCGACATCCCGATGCGCCCAACGGGTGTTTTGATTTCTGACCGCGCTGGAACGACCACTGCCTTTGCCATCAACGGAATGCAGGAGCGCGGTGAGATTTTCGTTTCTCCCGGTATGGAAGTTTACGAAGGTCAGATTGTTGGCGAGAATTCACGCGATTCCGATTTGACGGTCAACATCGTTCGCGAGAAGAAGCTAACCAACATGCGCAGCTCTTCTGCCGACGACGCAATTCGTCTCGTGCCGCCACGGCTGATGACTCTGGAACTGGCGATTGAGTTTATCGAGATCGATGAATTTGTCGAAATTACACCGAAGTCGATTCGCCTGAGAAAGAAAATCCTCAAGGCCAATCAGCGCTAGGCCGGACCAGCAAGATTGATTGAAACAATCAAAGAGGCCCTTCGCGGAAGCCATCAGGATTTTACTGTTGGCAGTCTGCGAAGGGCCATTGTTTTGCTCGCCGTTCCCATGGTGCTTGAGCTTTCGATGGAGAGCCTGTTTGCGATTGTGAATGTGTTCTGGGTGGCCGGGCTTGGTTCAGCCGCTGTTGCGACGGTTGGATTAACCGAAGCGATGGAGACCCTGTTGTTTGCGGTCGCAATGGGCTTGTGCGCCGGCGCAACTGCCTTTGTTGCACGTCGCATTGGAGAGAAAGATCCTGAGGGTGCGAGTGCGTCGGCTGGTCAGGCAATCTTGATTGGCCTCGCATTTAGCGTTCTGATCGGTTTACCCGCTGCCTATTTTGCGAAGCCATTGCTGGGTTTCATGACTCCCGATACGACGATTGTCGAAAATGGCTTTGGCTACACAACGATCATGTTTGGTGGCACTTATTCGATTCTGCTGATCTTTCTGATCAACGCAATTTTTCGCGGTGCGGGCGATGCGGCGATCGCTATGCGAGTTTTATGGATTGCGAATGCCGTCAACCTGGTACTGGATCCTTGCCTCATCTTTGGCTGGGGCCCGTTTCCGGAAATGGGCGTAACAGGCAGCGCCATCGCTACGACCTGCGGACGCACTGTTGGTGTCTGCTATCAGATCTATCGGCTGTTTCAACCAGGGAATCGTGTGACGCTCCGTCTCAATCATCTGAAGCCGAACTCACATCTGATGCGAGAGATGTTGAAAGTAAGTCTGCCTGGGATGTTTCAATACCTGATCGGCATGGCAAGCTGGCTCATGCTGAGTCGAATTGTGGCCCGCTTTGGTGCTGTTGCAACTGCAGGCTATACGATTGCGATTCGGATCATCATTGTTACTATCTTGCCGAGTTGGGGGCTTGGTGGGGCTGCCGCAACGCTAATGGGGCAGAATCTGGGAGCAGGCAAGCCAGAGCGTAGCGAGCGAGCCGCCTGGCTATGCGGCTTCTACAATATGATTTTCCTCGGGCTGGTGAGCGTGGTGTTCATCTTCTATTCGGAATCGTTGATTCGCATATTTACAAGTGACGCCGCCGTAGTGGAAGTAGGCAAGAATGCACTACGACTGATCAGCTATGGGTATGTGCTGTACGCCTATGGGCTGGTGCTGGTGCAGGCATTCAACGGGGCGGGGGATACGATCACTCCGACCGTAATCAACATTTTTTGTTACTGGATATTTCAGCTTCCCCTAGCCAACTACCTTGCGGGCGAGATGGGCCCGAATGGAGTATTTACTGCCGTGACTCTGACGGAGAGCATGATTGCCATCTGCGGCATCATCGCCTTCAGGATGGGCCGCTGGAAAACCGCAAAAGTTTAGACGCTACCAATTCTTCAGCGCGGTAGTGATGAGGGATTCTACTTTTTGGCTGACCGCAGGGTCGAATTCCATTTTGACGTGCGGGTTTACGAACAGACGCATCGCCAGGGGCCACTCAGTGGTGTCGACGGTTTTTGCGCGCGGATATCGATAGCGCCAATTCCCCAGGATGCGTGTTTTGTTCGTGTCTTCTGCCCGGATCCTCGATTGCCCGCGGATGGGCCCAAGGTCTCGCTGATAAAGATTGGCGGCCTCCAACACATTATCTGGAATCTTTCCATCGCGCAAGCCCACACTATCGATCTGAACATTCAGGCGAACAGGCACAGCTTCTTTCTTGAGCCAACGGCAGAGCCGCACGCTGGCCGCTCCGCCGAGGGACTGCCCGTACAGAATGATTCGCGCTCCCTTGCGCTCCTCTGTGTTCAACTTGCCGTCGCGGTTATGATCGAAAGCTCTCTCGATCAGCTCACGCGCCACTTCGAGATGGTGATTCTCTACCGTTGCAAAATAAGTATTGGGGAAATCTTGTTGCTCCAGATGAACTGCAATGCGACGCGTAATGGTCCACGGTGCATCCGAGGGTTCCCAACCTCCGGCGATGCCGATGACGAGCGTGTCGCCTTGTTTGAGCGGAAGAGTAGCGGGAAATTCGGGCAAGTTCTGAGCACTAGCGGGTGCCAAAAGAAACGCAAAAAGGAGCCCGCGCAGGAGGGAAGGCGCGGGCTCGTGGGACAAACAAGGAGTTGGAAACGTTCCTGATCTCATGGCCCTTAAGGGGTGTCAGGATTACTTTTCGACAACCAGTTGATTGGTGACGCTGAAGACACCAGAAACCTGATTGGCGAAAAGACCGGCCAAATTTTTATCCATCTCGTTGATCACAGTACCGGCTAGAGTGACGTTACCGTTCTTTACGAGAATGCGCACGGGTGGGATGGCGCCCAAGGTGTAGCGGCCAAGGGAAGCCTGGCCGAAAATCGTGCGGTAGAGGGAGATGCGCAATCGGTCATCGTTGGGGGAAAGCGGCAACACTTCAATTTGATTGACGACTTCTTCAACGCCCACAATTCGCTTGACGACATTCAGTGCGGAGCTCTTTAGCACCGGACGGGTTACCTCGCCGGAGAGAATGACTTTGCGTCCGTCGAGTGAAAAGCTCATCTGATCAAAGACCCCGTAGAAGGGGAGTGTAACGAGCTCTTTGCGAATCTGTTCGGCCAGCCGCTGCTGCTCGGTTTGCGCTGTTGGTAGAGACGCGCTAATGAGAGGAGTGGTGGCCAGGATGCTTGCTATGACAGCAGTGAATATTGTTTTTTTCATGTCCGTGGCCTTTCTTTGTACCTGCCCTTTTGGATGCAGTCATACAAAGAAACGTTTCGAATATCGAAGTGGATTGAAATTAGGCTCTAGGCAGACTTGACTTCAGTCCAGAGGCGGTCGCGCAAACGCTGCGTGGTGGCTGAGCTCGTTTTGAACCATTCACCACGTGACAGAATTTCCTCAGTGGGGAATAGGGTGGCCAGAGTTTTGATGGAAGAGGGCAGATAAGTGATGGCTGCGGCGTTGGGTGAAGATGCGCGGCTTGTCTGCGTGTTTGCTGCTGCAATTTCCGGGCGGTAAAGATAGTTCAAAAACTGATGGGCAAGATCCTTGCGTGACGATTCTGCGAGGATCGCCACGCAATCGCAATAGAGGGAGAAGCCCTCTCGCGGATGGCAAAACTGCAATTGCGGTGCGTTGTCAATCGTAAGTTGGGAGCTACCTGCCCAGAGCTGGGCAGCAAGCACATCACCGGCCGCCACTTGATCGCGAACTTCAGTATTCAGGTAAGCACGAAGAAATTTTTTCTGATCAATGGCGAGTCGTTGTGCGCGTCGCAATTCATCGGGGGAGTCTGTGTTGATGGAAAAGCCCAAGACCTTAAGGCAGGCCGCAAAAACTTCCGAGGGCTCATCGAGCATTGTGATCCGCCCTTTAAAGCGTTCTGCCCAAAGATCGCTCCAGGTCTCAATTGCAGGGGAGAGTGTGCGGCGGGAGAGAATACCGCAGCAGGACCACAAATAGGGCAGCGACCATTCTAGTTTCAGGTCCCAGGACGGGGCCTGGAAGCGTGGCGAGAGATTGGCGATGTGAGGAAGCCTTGCATGGTCAAGCGGTGCAAGCAAACCCATCTCCCGCATCGGACCTACAAGGCGATTTTCAGGGAAGACTACATCCCAGCCCGAATTGCCTGACATCGTCCTGGCGATGGTTTCTTCCGAGCCCTCAATCACGGCAGAGTAGCGAACGGCCACGCCAAACTCAGCCTCGAAATGTTTCACAGTGTCAGGCCCGATGTAGTCCGTGTAGTTGATTACGTTTAGACGGGGCTTGTTGGATCGCGTACAGCCCGCAAGCCCTGGGATGCCCATCAGGAATACACGACGCTTCATGATTTCTGCTCCAGGCGTTGTGAGACAACGATCAAGATGCCGAGGCCGAACACGATCAGAGTGGAGATCGCGTTCACGGCCGGGTTGACGCCTCGCCGCGCCATGCCGTAGATGATCATCGGCAGTGTTTCAGAATCGACCCCTGCAACCAGACTTGTAATCACGTAGTCGTCGAGTGAAGTGGTGAAAGCAAGCAGCGCGGCAGCGATGATGCCAGGCTTCAGCATCGGTAAAGTAACCTCGCGAAAGGCCTGCCAGGGAGTAGCGCCCAGGTCCTGCGCTGCTTCTTCAAACGAGTTATCCATCGTGCGCAGCCTTGCGAGCACGACCATCACCACATAGACAAGGCAGAAGCTGACGTGTGCGAGTACAACAGTGTGAATGCCGAGCTGGAGATGCAGCACTCGGAAGACGATCTGAAAGAGTGCAAGCAGTGAGACACCAGTTACGATTTCGGGCGTGACGAGGGAAACCGAAAGTGAGGTTGTGATCCAGCGGGCCTTGTGCTTCCAGATGGCGTAAGCAGCGAGTGTGCCGATGATGGTGGACAAGGCAGTAGCGAAGCACGCGATCAGGATGCTGTTCCATGCGCTTTCGAGCAAGGCGCGGTCGCTGAGTGCGGCCTGATACCAGCGCAACGAAAAGCCTTCCCACTGAGTGAGCTTTGAACTATTGAAACTGAAGATGCCAAGAATGATCAGCGGCAAGTGCAGGAATGCATAGATGGCTGTTGCATAGAGGGCAAGGACGCGAATCTTCACAGAATGTCCTCGTTGTTGCGGGTGGCAAGCCACATTCCGCAAAGAACAATCGCCATCAGGATGAGTGAAGCAGCAGCGCCAAAGGGCCAGTCTCGAGCTGTGGTGAATTGATTCTGAACCAGATTGCCAATCAGGATGGAACTTCCTCCGCCAAGCAGGTCGCTGGTGAGGTATGTGCCCAAGGAAGGAACAAAAACGAGGAAGGCAGCGGCGCGCAGGCCGGGTGCCGAGAGAGGAACGACGACTTTGACAAAGGTTTTGAGTGGGCGTGCTCCAAGATCGGAGGCCGCTTCTACCAGTGAATAATCCAGGCGTTCGAGTGTGGAATAAATCGGTAGCACCGCGAGCGGCAGGCTGCAGTAAACCAGGCCAACCAGAACGGCACCGTGGTTGTAAAGCAGCGGCAATGGCTCCGCGATGATGCCGAGAGTTTGAAGGATGGTGTTGAACAGGCCGGTATCCCGCAACAGGAAAACCCAGGCGTAAGTTCTCACGAGAAAGCTGGTCCAGAAGGGCAGCATGACGAGTTGCAGATATAGACCGCGACGAGCTCCACTGCGGGCGATGAACCAGGCGAGTGGAAAGCCAAGAATGAGGCACAGCACCGTTGTCTCAGCGGCAATCCCGAAGGACCGCAAAAGGATTTCTCCATAGAGCGGATCGAAGAAGCGCTGGTAGTTTTCGAGTGTCCACGGAAGTCCCTGCCCGCCGTAGGAGCCTCGCGTCATGAGGCTGTAAGCGAATACAATCGCCATCGGCACAAGAAAGAGCAGAATGGTAACCAGAGCAGCCGGGAGCAGAACAATGCGGCGCAGACTCAGCAGACTCATTGGAATCGCAACTCGTCGGATTGGTCCCACGAAACATGCACACGGTCGCCCTTCTTATAGGTGCCTGCAACCCGCGACACTTCGGCAATGATCAATTCACCTCCCGGCATTTCGGCTTCGATGTGCACGCAGTTGCCGAGAAAAGTGGAGCTTCGCACGATCGCCGTAGAGCTGATCTGTCCAAAGAGTGGCGGCTCCGGGGAGATCCGGGTTGCTTCCGGACGCAGGCCGATGCCGTCAAACCAGTTCATCGCCCCGAGAAACTGAGCAACAAAAGGAGTGGCTGGATTGAGGTAGATCTGCTGCGGTGTGGCAGTCTGTTCTACCCTTCCCCGATTCATGACAGTGATGCGATCAGCTAGTGTGAGTGCTTCTTCCTGATCGTGGGTGACCATCAGGAAAGTGATGCCGACGCGGCGTTGCAGTGCGCGAAGTTCCATGCGCACCTGCTTGCGAAGATTGGGATCGAGTGCGCTGAGTGGCTCGTCGAGCAGTAACACGGCAGGAGCGAGAGCGAGCGAACGGGCGAGTGCGGTACGCTGCTTTTCTCCCCCTGAGAGTTCTGCAGGGTAGCGGGATTCTTTTCCGCCAAGCTGCACCAGCTCGAGAACCTCGCGAACCTTTTCCGCGATGTTGCCGCTGTTCGCCTTGCGCTTCAGGCCGAACTCAACATTTTCACGAACCGAAAGATGCGGAAATAAAGCGTAATTTTGAAAGACCGTGGAAACGTTGCGCTCATAGGGAGGGAGGCCGGCAACGTTTTTACCTTCGAGCAGAATTTTGCCGGTAGTGGGTTGCTCAAAGCCCGCCACCATCCGCAAAGTGGTTGTCTTGCCGCACCCGGAGGGGCCAACGAGTGCGTGGAATTCTCCCTGCTCGAGCCGCAGGCTGACTTGGTCGACAGCCTTGTGGGTGGGGAAGACTTTGGATACACCCTCGAGCGTGAGCACTTCTGCCATTGAATGGAATCGTAACGCAAAAGGCCCGCTGGACGCGGGCCTTTTGCTGCATTCGCTAAAGAAGGGTAATTAAGCGCTGAAGCGCGTATCAGCTTCGACCCAGTTCACAAGATTCCACCAGGAACCAATATAGTCAGGCCGACGGTTCTGATATTTGAGGTAATAGGCATGCTCCCAGACATCGAGACCGATAATGGGGTGCTTGCCTTCCATAAAGGGGTTGTCCTGATTCGGCGTTGAGCTGATTTCGAGCTTGCCGTCCGCAGTTCGTGAGAGCCAGGCCCAGCCGGAACCAAAGCGGGTTGTGGCGGCGGCAGCGAACTTCTCTTTGAAAGCGTCAAAGCTGCCGAAGGTTGCGTCAATCGCTTCGGCAAGCTTGCCGACCGGGGTGCCACCTGCGCCCGGGCCGAGGATGGTCCAGAACAGCGAGTGGTTGTAATGACCGCCACCGTTGTTGCGGACGGCTGCCTTGATCGCATCTGGCACGATGGCCAGATTGCCCGAAAGCAACTCTTCAAGAGACTTACCAGACAGTTCCGGGGCAGACTCGAGAGCCTTGTTCAAATTGGTGACATAAGCGTTGTGGTGCTTGCCGTGATGGATCTCCATCGTGGCCTTATCGATATGTGGCTCAAGCGCGTCGTGCGCATAGGGAAGTGCGGGGAGTGAGAATGACATAATGTTCGGGTTGTTCCTTCTACTAGTTTAGATGACACAATGGAACTTATGTCTCAACTTCTTGCCGGGAAAACGGCAATCATCCTCGGTGTCGCCAATAAGTGGAGCATTGCTTATGCGATCGCAGAAGCGTACCGCCGTGAAGGCGCGCGCATTATCCTGACCTATCAAGGCGATCGCCTGAAGGCAACTGTTGAAGAATTGGGCAAGGAATTGGGCGCAGCGCGAATTCTCAACTGCGATGTGACCAAGCCGGAAGAACTCGAAGCCCTGGTGTCAGAAATGGCGGGCGAGCGGCTTGACGTTGTGGTGCACTCGATTGCCTTTGCGAACAGAGAAGACTTGAGCCGACCCTTTCTTGAGACCTCGCGTGACGGCTACTTGCTGGCGCAGGAAGTGAGCAGCTACTCGCTCGTCAGTGTTGCGCGGGCGTTGTCGCCGCTGATGACAGAAGGCGGTTCGATTCTGACGCTCACCTATCTGGGTAGCGTACGCGTGATTCCCAACTACAACGTGATGGGCGTGGCGAAGGCGGCACTTGAGGCCTGTGTTCGATACTTGGCGAGCGATCTGGGAGCCAAGAATATTCGAGTCAACGGAATTTCTGCGGGGCCGATCAAGACGGCCAGCGCACGCGGCATCAAGGATTTTTCGAAGGTGCTAGACGGGGTGGCGGCGGTGGCACCGCTCAAGCGCAATACGGATCCGGCCGAGGTGGGTGATACGGCAGTATTCCTTGGCAGCCATCTCGGCCGGGGCGTGACGGGCAATGTGATCTACGTCGATGCCGGGTTCCAGGTGATGGGTTTGCAAGCGCCGGATTAACGGCACAGGATGCGGCACAGAATGCGGCACAAAATGCGGCACAAAATGCGGCATGGGCTTGTAAACGTATTCTTGCATATTGTTGTGTAACAATGTGTTAGGGGTGTTATGGCAGCGGCTAAAAAAGCGGCACAAGTAGCGGCATATGTTTCGGCGCAGAAATCCAAAACCCGACTGAAAAATCCTGGCTCTCTCTCAGGTGACGGTATGACGCCAATGTTGCCTCCCGAAGGCAAAGTTGCACTGGAAGATCGCGCCTTCGATTTGATTCGCGAGGCCGGAGCCTTTGCCGGACAGGTACATCCGGACAACCAGCTGCTGCTGGGGGGCCTTGTGCGTTCGATGAACTGCTATTACTCGAACCTGATCGAGGGCCACCACACACATCCCCGCGACATTGATTCGGCGCTTGGACGGGACTATGCGCGGCAACCAGAAAAGCGGAATCTGCAACTGGAGGCGGAGGCGCATATTCATTTGCAAGGCTTGATAGACGAGGGCAAAGACCTGCAGCTTGCACCGACCAGCGCGGAGTACCTGCGCTGGTTGCACCGCGAGTTCTGCGATCACCTGCCGAAAGAATTGCTGGTAGTTGAAAACCCGCACACTGGCGAACGAAAGACTGTGGTGCCGGGCGAGTTTCGCGTGGGCGGCGTAGCGGTGGGTGCGCACCTGCCGCCATCGGCAACCGAAGTTGCGGCCTATCTGAAACGCTTTGAAGAAGCCTATGACACATCAAAACTTTCGCGGGTCCGTCAGGTGATTGCCCTTGGTGCGGCACACCATCGCTTTGCCTGGATCCATCCTTTCTATGATGGCAATGGCCGTGTGGTGCGGCTGATGTCCCATGCGATGATGCTGCGCACAGGTCTTGGCAGCAGCATGTGGAGCGTAGCCCGGGGCCTTGCACGCTCGGTTGAGCGCTATAAGGAATTGCTCGCTGCGGCCGATCAGCGTCGTTACAACGACTATGATGGCCGTGGAGTTTTGAGCGAACGGGCGCTCGTTGAGTTCTGCGCGTATTTCCTTGAGACGGCAACCGATCAGATGAAATTCATGTCGAAGCTGCTGGATCCGGCCGGTTTGATGGCGCGAATTGAGGCTTGGTGTACGAGGGAAGTCGAAGCGAAAAAACTCGAACGGGGCAGTTTTGAGCTGCTGCGCGAGGCCTGGTTCATGGGGCCAGTCTCTCGGGCCCGTGTTCCAGCGATCGCTCATGTCAAAGAGCGGCAGGCACGCGAAATCGTCTCACGTTTGCTGTCCCGGCGCGTCTTGATAGCAGAGACGCCGCGTGCGCTGTTGCAATTGAATTGTCCCATTGATGTCATTGAATCGTGGTTCCCGGGACTTTACCCACCGTTCTCGCGGATGCCTGAAACCGGTGCAAAAGTACTGCCCTCTATGGGTATGATGTAAGTTCACCCTAAAGATAGAAAGCTAACAATCTTATGATCCAGGTCGAAGGATTGACGAAGCGCTACGCGCGCAACGTCGCGGTCGATCATGTGTCCTTCTCGGTGGAGAAGGGTCAAATCGTCGGTTTTCTCGGGCCTAACGGCGCGGGCAAGACTACGACGATGCGCATGCTCACCTGCTTTATGCCCCCCTCGGAAGGCACGGCAAGCATCGCCGGTTTTGATGTCGTCAAGCAGCCGCTTGAAGTCAAGAAGCGGATCGGCTATCTGCCGGAATCGCCTCCCTTGTACCCTGACATGGAAGTTGGCGAGTACCTCCAATTTGTGGCTCGCATCAAAGGGATTCCTGAAAAGGAAGTTCTGAAGCGTAGCGAAGAGGCGGCGGCCCGTTGCTTTGTGAAAGACGTCTGGTCGAAGCTGATTGGCAAGCTCTCGAAGGGCTATCGCCAGCGCGTCGGCCTGGCTCAGGCTATCATTCATAATCCTGAAGTTCTGATCCTCGACGAACCGACCAGCGGCTTTGATCCCAAACAAATTCTCGAGACTCGCGATTTGATCAAGAGTCTGGCCGGGGATCATACGATTGTCCTGAGCACCCACATTCTGCAGGAAGTGGAAGCGATGTGCGAAAGCCTTGTGATCATCAACAAGGGCAAGATTGCAAAGTCGGGAACGATTGAAGACCTGACGCGCCGCAACGGTGCACTCATAGAAGTCTCTGTTCCAGGGAGCAGTACCGATGAAGCAGTGCTCACCGCGCCATTCGCCAAGCTGGATGGTGTGAACGCAGTGCATGCGAAGCTCACGGCACAAGGCCTATGGCGAGTTGATATTGATACAGCCAGCAGTGCCGACATCCGTCCGCAGCTTGCACAAATTGTACTTGGGAATCAATGGAATCTGCATCGCCTCGATTCCACCGAAGTGAGTCTTCACGACCTGTTCCTGTCGCTCACCAGCCCCGTGGCTGCCCCTGTTGTTGAAGCAGTACCGGAGGAAACCCAGCAATGAGAAACGTCATCACGATTGCCCGCAAGGAGCTGAACGCGTACTTTCAATCGCCAATTGCCTATGTGCTGATTGGTGCCTATGCGGCGATGTTCGGGTATTTCTTCTGGTCGCTCGTATATTTCTTTGTCCGCGCAAGCATGCAAGCCCAAATGACCGGTCGTACGATGCCGATGAACCTGAATGAACTGGTGATCCGGAATCTGCTCGGCAACTGCGGAGTGCTGTGCCTGTTTATGATTCCGATGTTGACTATGCGTCTGTTCGCGGAGGAAAAGAGCCGCGGCACAATGGAACTGCTGCTCACCTCGCCGCTCAAAGATTGGGAAATCCTGCTCGGCAAATGGATCGGCGCACTCGGCATGTATGCAAGTCTGCTGATGTTCTCGGGTCTCAACCTGATCTTCCTGTTTGCCTATGGCAAGCCCGACTGGCGGCCTTTGCTCGTTGGCTACCTTGGTCTTTTATTGCAGGGAGCAGCGATGCTGGCCATCGGGATGTTCTTATCGTCGGTGACCACAAATCAGATCGCCGCAGCCTTCAGCACTTTTGTTCTGTTGCTGCTGTTGTGGGTTTTCGAGTGGATGTCGAACATGGATCAGAACATGATCACAGAGGTGCTCACCTATGTTTCGTTGCTGCGCCACAATGAGTCGTTCATCAAGGGAGTGCTCGATATGAAAGACACACTCTACTATGTGAGCGTCTGCTTCCTCGGGCTGTTTCTGACGGCCCGCTCGCTTGAATCGCTTCGTTACCGGGGCTAATTGAAAGATTGACACTGCCATGAATGCACGCCAAAAACAATACAGCCTTTACTCCACTTTCTACGTCGTCGTCATCATCGCCGTTCTAGGCGTCGCCAACTATCTGGCGAATAAAAACAACAAGACTTTCGATACTACTTCAAACAAGCGCTACAGCTTGTCGGATCAAACCATAAAGATCGTGAAGGGGCTTTCGAAAGATGTCCAGATCACATATTGGGACAATCAGGAAGGCTTTGGCGCAGCCAAAGATGTATTGAATCAATACACAACTCTTTCTTCGAAACTGAAGGTGGAATATGTGGATGCAATCAAGAAACCGGCGCTCGCCCGCGCTGCTGGAATTACAAACCTCGGCACGATCATTGTCGAATCGGGTCCCAAACGCGAAGAAGCCAAAGGGATGAGCGAAGAGCAGATCACTAGTGCGCTGGTTCGCGTGCTCAAGGGCACTGAGCGTAGCGTCTGCTTCGCGCAGGGTGGTGGCGAGAAGGAGCTTGACAAGAGCGCCCGCGATGGCTACACGGCGATTAAAGAAATGGTCGAGCGCGACAACTACAAGGTGGATCG
The DNA here is from genome assembly GCA_025354885.1 of Acidobacteriota bacterium. Classification (GTDB taxonomy): domain Bacteria; phylum Acidobacteriota; class Terriglobia; order Bryobacterales; family Bryobacteraceae; genus Bryobacter. Next base: position 24,372 of record JANXLY010000318.1, read on the forward strand.
CGTGAACCTGCTGGAGACTTCCGAGATCCCTGGCAAGTGCACCGTTCTGGTGATTCCCGGTCCGAAGTTCGATTACCCGGCGGCCTCGGTCGAGAGCCTAAAGAAACACGTAGAGAGTGGAGGCAAGGTGCTCTTCATGCTCGACCCTCCGTTCAACGTAGCGAAGATGAAGATCAGCGAAAACAAGCTTCTCGTCGATGTTCTCGGCGGCTGGGGCGTAACGCTGAACAAGGATCTTGTTGTGGATTTGAGCCGCGTCGGACAGATGATGGGTGGCGCAGTGCTGGCCAACAAATACGAGAGCCATCCAGTGGTACGTGAGATGGCTGGACGTCCTGTCGTGATGGCTTTCCCTCGTTCGCTTGAAGGTAAATCGACCGATAAGACGACGGTTGAGAAACTGTTTTCTTCCCTGTCCTCAAGCTTCGCGCTGACGGATCTGAGCAAGGCCGAAATTGACCCGAACCCGGAAAAGGATAAGCGTGGCCCCTTTACGATGAGTGTCGCCGGATCCTACAAGACCGGGCAGGAGAACAAGGATGGCCGCTTTGTTGTAGTGGGTAATTCCAGCTTTATCGACAATGGCAACATCCAGCTGTATGGCAACTCGGATCTCTTTCTCAACATGCTTGCCTGGTTGAGTGCCGATGAAGATCTGATTTCGATCCGGCCCAAAGATCCGGAAGATCGCCGGATTCAACTCGATCAGGGTCAAATGAATACCGTCATTGCCATCAGCCAGTTTGGATTGCCCCTCATTGCGCTTGGCGCAGGTGTCTGGATCTGGCGCAAGCGCCGCTAAGGAGAGTTGAAGTTCATGCAGGTTCGCCGTTTGTTGATTGCAGTTGCCGTACTCGCGGCACTGTCCGCATTGTTGTGGTGGAGCAACAAGAATCCGGAAGATCCATCGAAAAAGGCAGCTGGAACATCAAAGCCGGTAAACCTGATCAGCTTGCTGAACGCAGACCTTGTGGATGTCTCGGTACAGCGCAAAGATGAGGCCGCGCTCCGGGTTCACAAGAATCCTGCCTCAAATCGTTGGGAAATGGTGACTGATCCACAAATACCAACCAACAGTCAGGAAGCAATGGATCTAGTCACCAATGCCGTGACGGTTACGAGCGAAAAATTGGTGGATGAGAATGCTACAGATCTGATTCAGTATGGCCTTGAGCCACCGCAAATCACGCTCGAACTCAAAGACAAAGCGGGCAAGATCGAAAAATTGTTTGTTGGCGACAAGACACCAGTTGGTGAAATGTTTTATGCGCGCAGACCCAACGAAAAGAAAATCTATGCGATCCAGAACAGCTACAAGATCGGCTTTGATCGTACGGTCAACGATCTTCGCGACAAGCGGCTTGTGATTCTTGATGAGAGCAAACTCTCGGGGCTTGAGATTGTCCGCAAGCCCGAGACACTTCAGTTCGCCAAGAACTCGCGCAGCTTATGGCAATTCGTCAAACCCCAACCATTTCGCACCGATGCCGTGGTGGTGGATGAACTCCTCAGTAAAGTCAGAGAAGCGAAGTTCGATCCCGCTCTCAGTTTGGAAGACCAGAAGAAGAACGCTGCAGCTTACGCGACAGCTCCCGTGCTGGGAACGCTAAATCTGAGCGACGGTGCGGGCCCCAAGACGCTTGAGATTCGCAAGACGAAAGACAACCTGCATCTTGCAAAGTCGAGCACCGTACCTGGCATTTTCAAAGTGGCGGATGAACTTGGTGCCAGTCTTGGTAAATCGCTCGATGACTATCGAAGCAAGAAGCTGATGGATTTTGGTTTTGAAGATCCTTCGCGAATCGAGATCAAGTCGGCCGACAAAACTTCACTCATCGAACACAAGAGCGGGGACTGGCTGCTCAATGGCAAGAAAGTGGACAGCACTTCGTTCATGCCGTTCCTCGATGCCTTACGTGCTTTTTCTGCCATGAAGTTTGTTCCAGGTGGTTTTACATCGCCTGCCTTCCAAGTGACCATCACGGAGAAGAATGGCAAAACAATTGAAAAACTCATGATCGCCAAGGTTGGTAACTTCCACTACGCAAAACGCGAAGGCGAGAGCGGTGAGTACGAAGTAGATCCCAAAACCATAGCTGATCTCGAGGCAGCACTGAAGGCTGTCAAAGAAGCTGGCGCAGTAAAGAAATAGAGTTAAGCTCGGATTTGCGCGCTCTTTACACCGATCTCTACCAGCTCACGATGGCTGCCGGCTATTGGATGTCCGGCAAGACCGGCGAGACGGCCACTTTTGAATTGTTCGTTCGCCGCTTACCTCCGAACCGCGACTACCTCGTAGTTTGCGGCCTCGAACAGGCCATTGAGTATTTGACCGGCCTCCGATTTCTGGATCGTGAAATCGCTTATCTCAAGACGCTGCCACAATTCGAACGGGTGCCAGTGGGCTTTTGGGATTATCTGGCTGACTTTCGATTTACCGGAGACTTGTTTGCTGTGCCCGAGGGGACAGTGTTGTTTCCGGGTGAGCCGATCCTGACTGTTCGAGCACCACTGCTCGAAGCGCAAATCCCCGAGACCTATTTACTGAGCACGATCGGCTTTCAGACCGTGATCGCAAGCAAGGCGGCGCGGATTCTGACTGCCGCAGCTGGGCGCGATGTTGTTGAATTTGGCTCTCGACGCGCACATGCGCCCGAGGCGGGTTGCCTTGCCGGGCGTGCTGCTTATCTAGCTGGCTGTGTTGGCACTAGCAACGTCGAAGCCGGGATGCGTTTTGCCGTGCCGGTTTTTGGAACCGCAGCTCACAGCTGGATTCTCAGCTTTGGCGACGAGTCGCTGGCATTCCGCAAGTTGCAGGAACTGCTCGGCACTCGCACCGTGCAACTGATCGACACCTACGATACTATCGAGGGCGCACGCAATGCTGTCTCCGTGGGTAAGCCCCTCTGGGGAGTCCGCCTCGACAGTGGCGACCTGCTCAAGCTCTCAAATGAAGTGCGTCAGATCCTGGACGAAGCCGGCATGAGCGAAACAAAAATCATGGCGACGAATGACCTGGATGAAGACACGATTGCCGCGCTCGTAGCCGCTGGCGCTCCGATTGACGTATTCGGAGTGGGTACCAGTCTTGCAACCAGCTTTGATGCTCCCGCACTCTCGGCTGTCTACAAGCTGGTCGAAATCGAATCGCTTGGCCACACCCGTTACGCCTCAAAACACAGCGAGGGTAAGCGCAGTCTGCCTGGAGCGAAACAAGTCTTTCGACTGCCGGATCGCGACATCGTGGGTCTGCAGTCGGAGACTCCACCACAAGGGGCAGAGCGCCTTCTTCGCCAGGTCATCGCCTCCGGCCAAGCCATTGTGGACGAGAAAAACATACGGCGAATTCAGGAGCACGCGCGCAGACAAATTGCGGATTACGGCAAGCCGAATCGGCTCGTGGAACTTAGCGCATCCCTTGCCCGTCTTGCAGCGTCTCATTGAGCAGGCGTGCATACTCTCTATCTTGATATCGATACCCAGCAGGATTTCGTCTTCCGCTCTGGTGCGCTTTATGTTCCTGGAGCAGAGTGCATCATTGAGCGTGTTGCGGAGTTGAATCGCGAAGCGATCTCCGCTGGACATACCTTGATTGCAACGATGGACGCGCACAGCGAGAATGATCCAGAGTTTGCCACTTGGCCGCATCACTGTGTCAAGGGAGCGTTCGGTCAGCGCAAGCCGCAACAGACCTTGGTGAAGGGAATGCGTATCCTCGAAAAACAAAGCGTCAATTGCTTTTCAAATCCGAAACTCGATGCGATGTTGAACGAGACGAGAATTAACACGGCAATAGTCTACGGAGTTGTCACTGAAATTTGCGTTCTTCACGCTGCACGGGGATTGCTGGATCGCGGAGTGCACGTAACGCTCATCGAAAACGCGATCAAGGAATTAGACGCTGCGGCCAAAGATCTTTTCTTTGCAGAGTTCCGTGAGAGGGGAGGCGTGATTCGTTAGCGGATTCGACCTATGCTGCTGCTTCAGCCGGCACTTCGATTACAGGTGCCAAGCCCCACAGCCGTTCAAGGTCGTAGTAGCCGCGCGTTTCTTCGCTAAAAATATGAATCACGAAATCGCCGTAGTCCATGAGAATCCAGCCGGCGGATTCGTAGCCTTCGGTGCTGACCGGCTTATAGCCGATCTTCGATAATTGTTCGCCTATCTCGTCGCTGATGGCGTGATTCTGTCTGGGATTCGTACCGGAACAAATGATGAAGTAGTCCGTAAAACTGGACACCTCTTCAACGTCAAGAACCTTGATATCAAGGGCTTTTTTGGATTCGGCGGCCCGGAAGGCGGCCAAAATCTCGGGGGGAAGGGTTACTGAAGTATTACTCAACTTTGCTCCATTAATTATGGGCTCTTGAGCGGCAGAATACTACACTAATGATAGTGCGTCAAAGTTTTTTCTTCGGATGGATCCTGGTACTGGCGGCAATACACGCCCCGGCGCAAGCTCTATTTCCCATTCAAAAGGCTACGGAAGAGCTGGTGCGGCTGAGGGAACTGGCACAAATCGGGGCAATCTCGCGGAATCGCCTTGAGCAGGCCGAAGATAAACTTGCCGATGCTCGCGATGAGGACAGTTTGCGGCGATTGCTCTACGGAAGCATTGGGGTAGAGCAGCTTTCGGAAGCGCAGGCATCAGAATTGATCGCATCGGCTCAGCGTCGAGTAGACCGCGTTGCCAAGCGTTACGCGGGTCAGGTCGGCTTGGTGGAACAAGGCGTTTTGCCCAGAAGTCAAATGGAAGAATTTGAGCGCCAACTTGCAGACCGTCGACTCACGCTGCAGCTAGCCGAAAGCCGTGCTCGCATTTTCGAAGACCTGCTTAGCATGGCCAAGGCTGAAGAAATCTTTGAAGCCGGTCACCCCGAGGATGATTCCCCCAAGCCGCTGATTGAGAGTTTCGCGGGTAGCGGCGTTTTCAAAGAGGCGCATTTCAAGTACGTCGAGGCAGCCTATGAAAAGCAGTTCAACAAACTTTTTCCTGTAAGCGCGCGCGGTCAAAGCACATTGCACACTATGCTTGGGTTTGACCACTCAGGCCGCGTGGACGTAGGAGTCAACCCTGATGACGAAGAGGGCCAATGGCTGCGCAGCCAGTTGCAGACTCTCCGGATTCCTTACATTGCATTGCGCGCAATGATCCCGGGCAAGAGCACTGCCCCCCATATTCACATCGGATTGCCGAGCAACCGCCTTAAGAGCGCAGACACCGCGAGCGGCGGCGGTCTAAACTAGGAACTCCACTCCAATCCATATGCCCGACTCTGCCAGCGCACCCACCAAGCTTCGCGTACTCGTCCCCGCCGAGAAAATCAAAGACCGCATTGCGGAACTCGGCAAACAAATTAGCGCAGATTACAAGGGGCCGATCATTATGATCGGTATCCTCAAGGGTGCCTTTATTTTCATGTCTGACCTGGCGCGTGTGATCGACAACCCAACACGCGTCGATTTTATGGGGATTTCCAGTTATGGAAATGCCAAGTCGACATCAGGAGAAGTCAGACTCACCAAAGATCTTGATATGAGTATCGAAGGGCTGGATGTTCTGGTAGTCGAGGATATTGTCGATAGCGGCGTAACGCTCACTTACCTCATCCACTTGCTGAGCCAGCGCAGGCCCCGCTCCATCCGCATTGCCGCGATGCTCGACAAACCAGATCGCCGCATGCGGCCGATCAAAGTGAACTATTGCGGGTTCGAGATCCCCGATGAATTTGTAGTCGGTTACGGCCTCGACTACGCAGAAGAGTACCGTAACCTCAAAGACATCTGCGTGCTCGAGAGCTAACGCTATACCTTCGGTTTCGGTGGGGGAAGGGCAAAGGCCTTGCAGGCGCTATCAAAGCCCTCTTTGCCGTGCGTACCGTCGCAGAAAGGCTTGTTGCTGCTCAAACCGCAGCGGCAAAGACCAATCGCAGTGCGGCCGGCGAGGTCAAAAGCGTTCCCTTCGGTATCCACAATTGTGAACTCACCTTCGATCCGGATAGGACCATTGTTGAAAATCGTTACTTTGGTTGACATAGGCTGAAAGAGAGATGATCTCACGCCTCGCCTTGCTCTGCATCATCGGGTCGCCGCTGCTGGTTGCGCAGTCTCTGCAGCAGCAGGATATTTTGCGCCTGGCACGAATCAAGGGTGCTATCAAGAAGCATCTCGACGGCATGCCCAATTACACTTGCCTGCAGACCATCGAGCGCTATCGTCGCCCGCCGAATGCCAGGAGTGAGAGCCTCGTTGATGTGTTGCGTCTCGAAGTTGCCTATGTTTCGGGCAGGGAGCTGTTTGCCTGGCCTGGCTCGACAAAATTTGAGGAGAGCGAACTCCGCGAAATCGTCAGCACTGGAGCTTTCTCAACTGGATCCTTTGCGTTGCATGCCAGAGCGATTTTTCTCGGCGACGGCACCACGTTTAGTTATGGCGGTGAAGACGCGCTCGACGGAAAAATTGCCTGGCTCTTCAACTATTCAACGGCACAATTTCGCAGTGGGTATCAGATACGCAACCCCAAGAAAGGGGTCAGGGCTGTGGTCGCATATCATGGCAGCATCTGGGCAGATCCGCGCAACTATGAACTCCTGCGGATTGTCATCGAAACAGACGACATCCCTCCCGAAATCGAAATCGAAGAGGCTCGAGATCAACTGGATTATCAGCTGATGAAGATCGGCTCGACACAGGCACTGCTACCCCGCCAAAGCGAAATGCAGATCACCGACAACAAGGGAAACATCGGCATCAACCGCACTCGCCTGAGCCGCTGCAAGCAGTATTCCGGCGAAAGCACGCTCTCCTTCGATGACGCAGTACCTGCTACCGCACAATCTGTAAAGCCCGAGCGCATTCTAGTCTTTGATCCGCACACAGAACTCGAACTTGCGCTGGACCGCGATCTCGAACATGAGTCGAGCGCAGTAGGTGATGAGATTCAGGCGACCCTGCGAAACAACATCCGTGATGGCAAGAACATTATTGCCGCCAAGGGCAGCATTGCCAAAGGCCGCATTGTTCGGCTGGAACACGAAATGGGCGACTACTCTACATACAACGTGACCTTGCTCTTCGAAGAATTGATTGGAAGGGACTGGCGCGCACCGCTCAAACTCCGCCTGATTCGCACTGACCCGGCGATGGGATTGCCGCGAGATCTCCGGCAACGAACAAACACGGTTCGAAGCATATCTTTTCCTGATATCGGTCCCAACGGCTTTCTCGTTTTCGCCAAGAAGTTGAAACTATCGCGCGGCTTCACCACGATATGGCAGACTCAATAGTGAAGTAGTTAAGGACACACCGTTGATTCAATTCGAGCTTCCAACCGACCGCGCCCTTTTCGAAGACGCACTCGTCTTCGCCCAGGAACAAACAAAATCTCTCATCACCAGCCATCCTGGCTTCTACCCGCTCTACACAAAAGACGGCACATGGAAGCACGAAGGAGAGGCCTGGACGCATTGGTGCGATGGCTTTTTCCCAGGAATGATGTGGACTTTTGCCCGACATAACAAAGGCGAAGCAGCTCAATTCTGGAAAGCCAAGGCGATTGAATACACGAAGCCGCTTGAATCCCGAAAGACGGATCGCGAAGTTTACGACCAGGGCTTTCTTTACTTTTCCACTTACTATCGCTGGCTCGCCATGGACAAAGACCCGGCCCTGAAGGAAGTGCTCATTAGTGCCGGCAATACTTTGGCCCAGCGTTACCAGGAAAAAGGCGCATACCTCCGCAGCTTTGTGGCACCGAATTCGTTGTTCATCGACAGCATGATGAACGTGGGAATCATATTCTACGCAGCTCGTGAAACCGGGGACAAGCGACTTCGCGAAATCGCCGTGCGCCATGCGCTCACAGTTCGCAAGAATCTGATCCGCGGCGATGGCTCCTGTGCGCAGGAAGGAATCTTCGATTCTGATTCGGGAGAATTCCTGGAGCAATCTACGCACCAGGGTTTTCGGCGTGATTCCTGCTGGTCGCGCGGCCTTGCTTGGGCTACTTACGGCTTTAGCAGCTCTTACGAATACTCACGCGATGCTCGTTTTCTGGCAACTGCTGAGGCATGTGCCGATTACTACGTGACGCATGCCAATGGTGACGGTGTTCCTCCATGGGACTTCCGCGCACCGATCGAATTCCGCAAGCTTGTGGATACCTCTGCAGCCGCCATCATGGCTTCTGCGCTGATTCGGCTTTCTCGTCTGATTCAGGATCCGGTCAAGGGGCATTTCTATTACATGACTGCTGTGCGAATCCTGCGCACTCTCTCTGATGAATACCTTGGCAGACAGACCAAGGGCTGGCAGGGCATCCTGCAGGGCTCGTTGTATCACATGCACCGTGGTCTCGGTATCAATGAGAGCTCGATCTGGGGCGACTATTTCTACGTCGAAGCGCTCGAACGAATTCTCCGGCCCTAGCCCTAATACTCGTCACTTAACGATCCTAATGTAAGCGTACGAGCAAACCATCTTCCATGTGCGCGGCATTCGTGATTGTCTAAAGGGATGAAGCCAGGAAAGACAGCGCAAGTGGGAATGGGAGTGGCTGGGGAGTATCGAGGGAGCGGAAAGACCCGTGCTGAGTTCTGCCGGGAACGAGGGCTGGCGCTCACAACGCTGGATTACTATCTGCGTCGGGAGCG
>JANXLY010000101.1 GCA_025354885.1 Acidobacteriota bacterium
CGAACAGTTATCTTGCCGTCGTCTCTTTCTCCTCCATAGATTGACGGATTCATCGTCCAAGATCCAACAGTCCTGGGATGGGTTACACCTTTTCGAATTCCTATGGAGTCCTAGAATATGGTCCATCCAGTATCTCCAAAATTTACTTCAGTGGTTTACCAGAGCGTTTTCCCAAGCTGAACGTTGCGGAGCTCGGACGGAATTATGCGGATCACAACCACTGCCGAAATCGATGTAAGTCCTAATATGCCTCTGATCTAATCGGCCCACCATGTACCAAGTACCGAAGCGAAAATTCGATATACTGCTTGCTCCATGAAAAATAGCCAGACTCAACGACGCGTTCGTTTTCAGCAAAGCCCGAGCATCTGCAAATGAAGATACTCTGGTGCTGGCGCTGTCAAATGGACATTCCGATGCTCGACGACGATGAATTTAGACATGCTTTTTCGTTAAGCGGAACCGGGGCTGGCGATTTAAGGGATGAGCCTGTTTTACAAGAATATGAACGGATCACCGGATTTCACGAGACGAACATCAACGCTGTCTACCACCATGTCATCTCGCATTATGGTCCACCGTGCTCTAGCTGCGGAAAGCCGCTTCGCAGTCCGAGAGCGAAATTCTGTGCAGCCTGTGGGGAATCAGCAGGATCGACCGAACAGAAGCTAGCCGATTGATTCAGTTTGGTTCGACTTTGGCTTTCGTAAATCAGAACTGGTTGATATCTTGGCAATTGCGTGGTGGCAAGGCAAGCCTGGCTTGGGATCAGATGGTTCGCGGCGATCTGGATCTGGAGGAGCGGCGACGTCTGAAGGCTGAACTCTTCGCCTATTGTCGGCAGGACACGCTGGCGATAGCGAAGGTGCTTGAGCGGCTCAGGGCATCCGCGTGCCAGCTTGATAGGAGGGCTTACGCGCCTCTTCAGCGCACACCTAGAACACAACTGGCACATGGAGGAGTGCAATCGCTCCGGTGGCCAGCAGGCACGCGGAGACACACAGCCCTTTCGTGAACCTCACAACAAGATCTTAGAGAATTGGATCATCGGGATGAAGACGCATCAAGAGCTGCTGCTGAACTGATCTCGGCAGCGGCACGCGATCTGCTCGCCGGTCCGTCGACGCCTCATCGACGTCGTATTGTTCGCCCATCATGATCTGAAACCAACGCTCTCGATCACGGACCACTCGATACATCTTTTCATCCTGAGTGCCCGCCAAATAGGGCATATAGAGTAGAATCGATTCCTTGACGAGCTCAGATTTGGAGCCGATGCGGTCCACTCGTCCTGACCGCTGCTCAAGCGTTGAGGGATTCCAACAAAGGTCGTGATGAATCACGTGGCGGCAATAACGGTGCAGATCCACACCCTCTGCCAACACACTGCTCGCAACTAGAATTTCCGGGAAAAGGGGGGAGTTGAAAGTGAGCAGCAGCTTTTGCCGCGTATCGGCCTTCACTTCTCCATTGGCCAAACGTACGTTGGGGAGCAATACTGCTCCAGCGTCAATTTCCGCAGTCCCAGCCTCAGCGGGGTCAAAAGTGGCCCTGACCGCCTTGCCAAAGTGCGTGCCCGTCTGAACACTATCAAGCGCCGCCAGGAGCTTCTCGCGCTCATCCTCAATGCACCCAGCAAGGAACCCACAAAACCCTTCGATCTGCTTGCGAAGCGACTGTTGAGAATCGACTGGACTCTCCACCACTGTAACGAAGGCTTTCGCTAGATCAGACCGCGTGAGGGGTAAGTACCGCACGAGAAACGATGGTGTTCGGAGAAAACGCCGGATGACCTCTACGACTCTGTCACGATCACTAGAAGACAGCGTGAAGGGCCGGACGACTTCCTGTAACCAGTCAGTCACTACACCCCGTAGACGCTCGTCCTTGAAGAACTCGTCGCCACGATCATCCAGAGCTGCCTGCACTTGTTTATAGGACTGACCTGGTAATTTCAACTGACCAAGACGCAGGATTTCCTGATGAAGCAGAGCAGAGATGTGTAGCCGCAGCGCCCGCCCGGTAGCGCGATAGTGGCAGAAGACCAGCACTTTCTCTCCCGCCCGCCAAAGGGCTACCGCCCGCTCGGCTGTGGCGCTAATTTTCGGGTGCGCTGAGCGCACGTCGCGGTCGTCCTTCGCCAACGATTTATCCAAGTGGTGTAGGTACCACTCCAGCTCTGGCGGCATTTCACCACTTGTCACATCCGCATCTTCGTCGGAATCGTTGGCCCCTTTCCTAGTCATTAAATAAGCCTCGAATGACGAAGCCAATCCTTCCGCGAATAATGCACGCCCCTGTGTCGACGCAGCTAGCAAGGCCTGGGCGCGGCCGGCCAGAAGGAAGGGTAGGAGAACTGTTTCGGGAATGTCCAGACCGGAAGATGGATCTCCCCCGTCGCGAATAGCGGCACCTGTGAGGAGAAGGCGGCGATCCACCTCGGGCACCCCCGACACGTGCTTCGGTTTCATGTGCCGCAATACCCAGGGCGACAGCTTAGCTTCGGCCGCTTGCATTTTCAGTTTAGTATGCCGGACCTGATCGGCCACTTGCGCAATGATACCCTCCCCTTCAGCCACCTGTGCTCGATCCCACCACTGCTCAACATCCAGCGGCGTCCCGTCCTCTGCGACGATCTGTTCTGGCCGGAGCCGCCCCCATACCCGGTCCAAGCGAAGCGCTGCCGCCTGCGCTTCATCAAGAACCGATCCGAGCTCAGCCATCTCGTCCAGAAACAGGGATCGGGACATCTGCGGCTTACGGGCGCTGGTCCACGCGATGCCTTCAAATCGCTCGAGGATGCGGACCAACTCAGTGTGGCCAAGCTGGAACGGCGTCGCCGTCAGAAAAAGCATCCGATCGAACTTGTCACCAAACGGACCAGCTTTAAGCTCTTCGGAACGAGCGGCCCATTCTTCCGAGGCGAACAGGGATGCAAGGCGGGTCTCTGGATTTTTCACGTGGTGGGCTTCGTCGAGCACGAGGAGCGGCGAGCAGAACTCCGCCCGGCGAAACGCGAGCTTCCAAACCTTTTCCATCGCGGCATTGAGTGCGCGCCGGACGTTACGAAGTCGTTCGTCAATGTTTGAAGATTCCCGTAGTGGGAGTTTCTTAAGCTCCTCAATTAAAGCCTTTAGTTCCTTGTCCTTGCTGGACATCTTCTCGAGAACTTCGGCCAGATGGTCGGGAACCGGATTGTAGACGTACTGTTCTTTAGAACCGTCGACGACTGCCCGATTCTTGCTGCGCCCCGATTTGGACGGCCCATTCTGAAGCTTCCCCAACAGACCCGGCGCCTTATTATCAATCTCCCCACCCCACGACTTGTACGGCGTATCCAGAAGCTTCCCCAACAGACCGGGCGCTCGTGTCTCAAAACTGGAATTGAGCCCTAGTAATTTTCCTGCAAACTTTTGAAAGCTGCTCCGTTGCGCGGCCAGTGATGAGCGCCCCTTGAAGGCACGCTGAATGACGGCAAGCTTGACTAAGCCGTCCCCGAGACTCCTATTCAATGCTCCGTGAGTTAAGAAGATTAGATGACTGCGTTGCTCTGAGCGGTCGCCCAGGAGGCGGAGAAAGTGGACCCCCGAGTCGGCTCGAGTTGCTTTAAACCGGTTCCGCAGGTTGCTCGAAAGACATTTTTGCTTAAAGACCTGCCAGTCGCTTGGCCACTTCTTACTGAGATTAGGTGGCCACATCACCACGACCGGGCCTGCATCTGGGTGTTCAGCCATAATAGACACCGCCACGGCCATTGCGACGAATGTCTTCCCCATGCCGACTTCATCCGCAAGAATCACGCCTGGCTGTCTCGCGAATCTGGCCAGTAGCTCAGAGGCTGCGCGCTCTTGCCTCCGACCATCTTCCTCAGCGATGCGGTCATTGCATAGGCTGATCTCTGGATTCAGCATCCTTTCGCCTCCGAGAACGCCGCAGTGACGTAGTTTTCCAACGTGCTTGTCGCTGCCGCCGAGGGCAAACCGAGAGCTTGGAGTTCAATCTCTCGAATCACGGTGCCTAGACACTCAATGATGATGTTTTTCGAAAGGCCACCTACAGCAGGCTTTTTAGGGTTAACACGGCCAAGCGCCAGGGCGAGTTCAGCGAGACAAAATTTCGCCTCGCCAGGAAGCTTCGCCTCCTTGGCCAGTGCGTGCGCGAGCGTCATCGGTCCAATGGGCCCGCGGAGACGCCACTCGAATGCCTCGCGGGCCAATGCCGGCTGTTCGAGCCGCTCTCGGAGCCGCTCGAGGGCAATGGCCACGCGCTTGGTGCGGCGTAGCAGAAACCCCTGTGAATCCAATCGCTTCAGAGGGTCCAACTCAATGTTCTGGCGAGTGCGATTGGTTCTACGCCGGAGGACGTCGATCACGGCCTGCGGCAGGGACCGCGCGGATGCAAGGATCTCAAGCAGCTCCTCAAGAGAGAGATTTTGAAGTGCTTCGGGAGGGAGCAACGCTGCGGGGTTCGAGACGTTGACAGGCCAGCTTGCGACGGCCACACCGTCGGCGTGTTCCCACGAGACTTCGAGCACAAATGGAATAGGCCGACCTGTCCAGTCAAAATTGTGTGGACCTACATCGCCACTGTTGGAAGCGCTCTGAACTTCGAGACCATCTGGTATGCGGATTGCCCAAACAGTAGGGAGGTTGCGCGCGAGGACGATTCGCAGAACCGGCGGTGGCCCCGGAACAAAGATTGCCTCTTGAAACGCCGTAGGCAGTAACGGGCCCAACACTCCGCCTTCGTCTTCCTCACGCTCATGCTCCCAATCGATGGCATTGGAATCTGGATCTAACTTGTCGTCGCACCATTCAGGCCAGATGTTATCGAATACGGTGAAGTCTAAGTGGGACTTGCGCATCCGGTAGACGAGATTGGCTTCGCAATTACCTCGACGCTCACTTGCGCCCAACCCAGATGTCGTGAAGTTACTCGATCCGATCAGCAACATCTGCCACTCGTCATTAGCCAGGATAATCATCTTGGCATGGAGGTCTCGCAACTCTCCCTTCTGTTCATGAGAGACCCGCTTGACAGTCACGGAGCAAGTCTCTAAAGCGAGCTCAATCATCCCTTTTGGGGCATAGGCCTTAAGACGCCCTTCGGGCAGATCGTCGGCTCGAACATAGAACACCACTTCGCGATTGCCCTTTTTAGCCAGCAACTTGATCAGGCCACTCACTGCGACGTGATCGCCCGGCGGACAATCGAAGAAGGGCGATAGAACATGAGCAACACGAGGCGGTCCGCCTGAGGGCCAGAGCTCCCCTAACTGGGACAACACCCGGCGTCTTGGGAGGCCGAAAACTGGAACGGCACTTCGTTTGTCGGTTGTCACAGCAGGCCAGCTACTGATCCGGTGCCGGACGGACGTTAAGGCCTCGCGAGCACGGCGTATAGGACCTTCCGCCGCCTGATCACCAACAGCGAGTTTGAGCACTTCAACAAGAAACTCAATGACTTTCGCAACGGCTGACTTGTCGCCTCCTTTGGTTCTCGACAATTCGATCGTTCCGAAGACCTCCAGGTTCTTTCGATAACCAGGTTCAGTGAGGTTGCCCGAGCCAATGATGGCTCTCACGTGGTTACCCCAAGTGAGTAAGGACAGTTTCGAATGTTGAATTGCTCCCGGCACCAGGACACCGAGCACATCCCAACGAAGACTTTCTTTGTCCCGCGCGTGCCGACGATCAACTAGGGCGCACACAGTGGCCGACGCCAACTTTTCCTCGCGCTCGATCAGGTAGCCAACCGACTCACTCTCCGAGGGATGCGTGTTCATTTTAAGAAAACGTCCGAGGCACTCGGTCTCAAAGAACGTTGAGTCGAATGTGAAGCTCGTGGCCACACAGACCAGCGGATCTCCGGCACCTTCAGGTGCCTCCCAGAGATCAAGTGGCTTGGCGAAGGTGTCGCCGGTCTTACGCCGTCCCATGTGCGTCTGCCTTAAGGTCGGACCAGAATGAACGAGCAGTGTCAATCCTGTACTTGCGATTCCACCGCTCGCGAACTTGCGGCTTCTCGCTCAGTCGATAAGGCACCCGAACAAACGCCTTGCAATTCGGCGAAATCTCGAACCAATCCCGTTTCCCATCCGGCTTCTTCGCTTTCTGCACTTGGGTATGGCGCGCCAACACAGCCTCGAACAGTTCTGCGGGCTTCGATACCTGATCAAAACCATCGGACAGATTGGCAAGGTTCTGCTGAACACCAATAGTCGCAACACGACCAACCGCCGCTTCAGCCTCCCTAATGGCGTGAGATAGCTGCCCAGAAATCTGACAGGCGGCTTCCGAATGATTGAAGTCATTCCCGTCTATGGCTCGTGCGCCTGCTTCAGTGGAGAGATACCGGGCCCAGTCAAACGCTCGCTCGAGAAGCGCACACATATCTTCGAAGGCGGCAATGGCAAAGAGGCGACGCTTTAAGTCTTCAGAGGCCCTCGGAATCAGCCACTGAACAACGAGGTGCGACTCTGGCAGGTTGCCGTCGGGCGCATTCTCCAGCAACCGAAACACCTCTCTTCGTGGTCCGCCACGGCGATTCTTCAAGAGTCCATAAAGGAATGCAGCCTCGGCTTGCCCGATCAATCTTGGAGCCAAGTGGCCGGCAAGGAGGTTCCATCCCTGCCAAGAAGTAGAGCGGCGAATGCATGCCTCTCGAAGGCCTTCTTCAACTGCCGCGCGCAGAAGTTGTCGGACCTTCGTCCCCTTACCCGAGCTCACCGAACCCGGCAGGAAGCCGTCCAGGCCTTGCTCCGTCTGCCATGCTTTGAGGAGATCATGCCCGTTGTCTGCGAGACGGAAGTCATCGTCGACAATGCCAAGGTGCCGCGCCAGTGGCTTGTACACGCCATGAAAGCCGAAGATGCTTGGCACCCTAAGATAAGTTCGGGCGCACATCGGCTCACCACTGTTCTTGGCCGCCTGTGCCTTGAGGGTTCCGGGAGTGCCTACTGTGTCTTCACTATCACCCGCGCGGACGAAACCTTCAACCAGGAGCCATTCGAAGACAAGATATGCAGGTGTGACGTGGTCGCCAGCCACCCTGTCCTCGAGTCCATCGCAAACTGCCGCTGACACGGCGACGGCCGTAAGAAAGCGTGGTCGAGACATTCGAGCTCGCAAACCCGGCAGGATTTCTTCCGCAAGCCGATCGCCAATCGCCGAGAGGCCCAACGGATCGAGCGCTCCCTCGGTCTCGGTCTCGGGGTCCAGGAGTGTTAGAAACGGTAGTCCGCTAATCATATTGGTCGAACCGACCTTTGCCCTTCAGCCTGTTCCGCCAATATGCATAGCTTACCTCACCGATCTTTACACTTTTCCGACGGATGTGCTCCACATAAATTCCGTCCGAGCCCGCAAGGGCAGCCCGCTAACGTTTCGTAGCGTGCGATCCGGGGCAATCCATGTCGAGTTCCGTAACCTTCCGGCAAGCGTGCTGAACGCTTGGCTAGAATTCGTGACGCCGTCCGTTGGGACGGTTTCGAACTCACGGAATCGCAGTTTTCTTTGTATCTCCATTGAATTAACATTGGAAGTACGAAAGACGAGGTGCCTGAATGCTTAAGAAGCTCACCAAACACGGAAACAGCCTGGCGCTTATTATCGACCGGCCGATTCTGGATCTGCTGAAGATCGACACGGAGACCCCGCTCGACATCAGCACCGACGGCACGCGCCTCATTATTGCTCCTGCCGCGGCACCTCTCGCCAGGAAGAAAAAGTTTGACGCCGCACAGGAATGGGCGCACAAGCGGTACGGCAAGGCATTCGAGAAACTGGCCAAGTAAGGAGCCGCAGGAACTCGCGTGGATCCACTGTGTCCTTTCTCTGGATGAAGTGCTGGAGATGCACCAGCAGCAGATTGACCAATATGGCGGATCGCCCGGTATTCGTGATTCTGGAGGGTTGCAGTCGGCGATTGCGACTCCACAGGCCAGCAACGGTAGCGAATATCTTCACCCGTCCATACCCGCCATGGCTGCGGCCTACCTGTTTCACATTAGCCAGAACCACGCCTTTGTCGACGGCAACAAGCGAGTGGGCGCAAACGCGGTGATCACGGTCCTTCTGATGAACGATTGGGAACCGGATTTCGAGCCAAACGAACTCGCCGATGTGGTGTTGTCGGGCGTCGTGGACAAAGCCGCGGTGACAGCACTTTTCGAATTGCATTGCCACCCAGCGACACCGCCCTGGCGGAATAGGGTGGAGTGAAGTGTACAACCGAATTGTGGGCTCGATGGGGCATCGTTTCTTCTCGCCGAACGCAGAATCATCGTCTCGTATTACGCCATCCGATGCTGGTGTCAGAAATTCGGTCCCGACTATGTCCGAAAACTCAAGCGGCGTCAGGGCCGCCTCGGGGATATTTGGCACTTGGACGAAGTCTTCCTTCGAATCAACGGAAAGCAACAATACCTCTGGCGCGTCGCAGAACGATTCTTTCGAAGGCTGCTAAACGGCCAAGGCAAAGAATCACTTTGCATCGTTACCGACAAACTCAGAAGCTACTCGACCGCGATGCGAACGATCTTATCCGGCGTGCCTCACATCAACCAACCCGCCAAAGAGAACGGCAAATGCTCCGATTCAAATCCGCCGGCCAAGCCCAACGGTTTCTCTCGCTCCACGGCATAGTCCAGAATCTTTTCCGAGTGGGCCGCCATTTGCTGAGTTCAACGCAGGTTCTTTCGCGGGAAGGCAGACCGAGACAGCAGCCTGAGGCGGTTCGACAACAACCGAGCCCCACGAGCTAAAACGTCCACTGTCCGCACAACTTGACAATGGCCGGCGATGCACTACCAGATCACGCGCACGGGATATGGCTCGAAGGCACGATCCGAGGTGACGATCGTGAGTCCGCCCATGAGCGCCTGAGCGATCAGCATGCGGTCGAAGGGATCTTTATGGAAGAGCTGCAACTTCTCGGCCGCGAGGGCGTCCGCTTCAGTGAGTGAAAGACTCGCGATGCCTGATTCTGCGCGAAGCGCGGGGATCAGAGTGAAAGGATGCGAAGGCAAGGAGATTCCTCCCTGTGAGTACTTGCGAGCGATCTCCCAGACAGAAACAGCACTGAGGTAAACCTCATTTGAGGGGTCCATAATGTGGGCGGATGCAGTTTGGGAAAGGCGGGGAGAATCCGCCTGAAACCATAGAAACGCACAAGTATCCAGAAGCAGCTTCAAGCCGGGCCCACTCGGGGGAGGAGAGGCGCGCCGTCAAACTCGCCAAGCTCTTCATCGGTCATCGGCGCAAAAGCATCTGGCTCCCAGTGCACTCGACCTTTTAACAAGCCGGCAACACGGACGGGAAGAGAAGGCGTTGCCGCAATAGCCCGGAGTTCGGCAACCGGTTGATTGTGGCGGCAGAGGATGACAACATCACCATTCTCGACCTGATCGAGATATCGCGAGAGATGGGTCTTGGCCTCCTGAACGTTGACTTTAATCATACTTGGAGCCCATTGTAGCAGAAATCAGACCAGATTTTAAGTCTGAATCCAGACTGGAATGCAGCCCTTATCGTGGCATTGGCCGCAAGAGTTCGAAATGCGTCCGAAATGGGGAGGAGAGGACTAACCCTCGCGAAACTGACCATAAACAGCCCATAAGTGCTACAATGTGGCACATGAGGAAAACTTCGGTTCGTGAACTTCACATCCATACCTCAGCACTTGTGAGGGAGGCTGCGGAAGGTGGCGTTATCGTGATTGAACGGCGTGGCGAGCCCGTCGCTGAGTTACGACCACTCTCCGGTAAATCCAGCATGCCCGATTCTGAGAAAGATCGGATCTTCCTCTCGATGAAGGAAGTCTGGGACCGAATGCCGTTGAGCAGCGACAGCACCAAGACGATTGAAGAGGATCGTGACCGGTAATCCCCGTGTATCTCGACACTTGCTATCTCGCGAAGTTTTATTTGAATGAAGCGGATTCCGTGCAAGTTCGTGAACTGGTTCGAGGAGCGGACAAGATCCACTCTTCGGTCTGGGCTTTAGCCGAGTTTCACGCTGTACTGCATCGGCGTGTACGCGAGGGCGTGGCCTCCGCGGAGGAAGCGGGCGACCTTGCCTCCCGATTCTCCGGGCACGCACGGGACGGATTGTGGAGCTTCATTCCGGTGAACGAAGCATTGTTGCGGAGAACCGGAAGCCTGATGATCTCCGCTCCGCGCGAGATCTTTCTGCGAACGGCGGACGCTGTGCATCTGGCTACCGCACAGGAACTTGGAGAACGTGATGTCTGGACGAATGACAGTCACATGCTTGCCGCTGCTCCTTACTTCGGTCTGACCGGCAGGTCTGTCTAAGGGATCAGGAGAGGGTCGGGACCGCAGAAAGACGGCTCGCGCGTCTGCGCCGTCCAAGCCACTAATCCCAAAACACCACAAAGTTCTGGCTCAATATATGAGCTATCGGCGAGTAAATGGTTTCCTGGGCGGAAGCGGAATTTCAATCTCGACAAAGCTGCCGATTCCAGACGTATTCACTGCCGCCATAATTTCCGGGATGTGCAAACGGACAAGTCGCCAAGGTGAGTTGCCGAGAACGACAAGAGCAATCTTTCGACCTGAAAGATTCTGCTGGTAACGGACGTTTTTGTCAGCGGCAAGAAACACATCAAAATTGGATTGTTCCGCCACCGCCAGTAAGTCCCCATTTGTGAGGCGTCTATCCGAGTTCCTAAGCCGTAGAAACTGCGTGGCCTTCCAGGTGGCAAGCAAGACCGTACGGAGCGCTTTGGTCAAAGAGTACGCGCATCGACTGTATCGCTAGATGTAGTGAGGGGAAGCGCCGGAACGGCCGCACTGCAAGCGGCAAACTCCAGTACAGCCTGAATCTGCTCGGGAGTCACGCTGTAGTTCTCGACAATTTCCTCGATACTCGAACCATACTCGAGGTTTTCAAAGATAACTGAGACCGGCATCCTGGTATCGCGTAAAACCCAGGCACCGCCAAGCTTGCCGGGAATGCTTTCCACAGCGGAACATTGCGCCCAGTCCAGTGCTGCTGCCATTGGTGATGCCTCTCTCTTTCCACCGTACAGGAAAATCATGAGGCCTGTCACACCTCTTGAGAACCCTCTCTTTATTTGGTTGCTTTGCAATGAAGCTTCCGGTGCCGACAGAGCTTGAGCTCCGGCGATGTTGAGAACGGAGCAAGTGGCCGAAAAAGCGAATCTGTTGATTGACGCTGTGGCCCGGCAGCCATCGGTGCTGTCTCTTTCGGATCCAATACACCGCCTCATCTGCAACGGAGGTCCGCCTTGCTATCCCAAAGGTGCCAAAGTTGCGTTGCGATCTTACGCTCTTTGAAATCACAGTGGTCCAGTTCGATGATGGTTCCAGTGCTGCTGCTTCTGCGGTCGGGTTTACAGATGAGTAGAAGCCCGTTAGGTCATTAGCCGCTAGCGATCCTACTTTGAATTATCACGAAGGCGCGTATAAAATTTGATACATACTGGTTCAATGGGAGATGAAAAATAGATCCGTTGGGTAGGATCCGCCTACGAGGATCTGATCGCATTTCAAAAGGATTCCGGAAGGAAGCCGTTCGAGGATGTGGGGGCCGGTACTAGAGAAATTCGCATCCACGACGCGAGCGGAATCTACCGTGTGATGGATGTCGCCAAGTTCGAGGAAGCAATCTACGTTCTGCATTGCTTCCAGAAAAAATCTCAGTTGACGAGCAATCAGGACAAGGCTATTGCTGGAGCGCGCTATCGCGCTATCGCGAACGCGAGGAAGGGGAAAAAATGAAGATCGACACCGAAATCCGCCACGTGACAAAGCGAGGCGCGAATTTATTTTTGGAACTGGGTTTTACATCGGACGAGGCCAAAGTGCTACAGGCGGCTTCTCGCAAACAGATCCATGACGCACGGCTCTTGAAACAGCAACTGATGGAAGAGCTGTCTGGCTGGATTACCAAGCATCATTTGAAGCAGGCAGTGGCCGCTGAGATTCTGATGGTCTCCCGCCCGCGCGTCTCCGACGTGGTGAATCAGAAGACAGCCAAGTTCACCATCGATGCGCTGGTAGAGATGCTCAGCCGCGTCGGCAAACCAGTTAAGCTGGCGATCGGTTGACAGGTGGGCGAATACTCTCGATTGCGCGGCGATTCCGGGTGCGAACCGATAGGCATTGACCGACCGCGTCGGCAGTGTGCCTGAACGCTTAAGAAGCTCACCCAACGTGGGAACAGCCCGGCGTTAAATATCGACCGGCCGATTCCGGAGCTGGTGAAGATCGTTCGATTGGTTGCGCGTTTCACTCCAACCTGAAGTAGGTTGAAGGCCAGATACGTCGCAGAGAAGCTTGTGAAAGCTTTTGAGGCAATGGTGTCACTTTTCAATCCGGTATTGCGCTTTCGTTGACAGGGGTAAGTCTCGTGCCGTCGCGATTTACGGACCACGGACTATTCCTTATCCATCAAGGAGAGTCCAACATGTCTAAGTCCGACGCAGGCCAGTCCCCGACGATTGACACATCGCAGCAATTGTCCAACATCAGCTTTGGCAACCGCGAGCTCATCCAGCTCAACCTAAAACGCCGGATCGAGTTCCTTCGAACACCGGAGCGGTTCTACCCGTGGTGGCGACGCTGCACGGTCAAGGTGTTGATCGTCACTGACGGTGCCCTGGACTTTGGCGAAGGCGATTTCGGCCTCTCCACCTTCGTGCGGGTGCTGAAGAACGAGGCACCCAGTCGCATCAGCTTCGCCCTGACCCTGGGGCACATCAGGGATGTCAACGATGCCCGGATGCTCTCAGCGGAGCCGGGCATCGCCAACCGTATCAAGTCGTTCCGGTTCGACGACCCGGACCACTTCCAGGCGGACCTGTACGACCAGATCTGGCTGTTCGGCATCGAAACCAGCTACTCCGGCATGCCCGGGCGTGGGGCCTCACTTGCGGCCGCCGAGGTCAACGCCATTCATGCGCAAATGCAACGCGGCGGCGGAGTCTTTGCCACTGGTGATCACGGCTTTCTCGGCCAGGCTCTGTGTGGCACCCTGCCCCGCGTGCGCGGCATGCGCTACTGGGGCGATTTTCCGAGTTCCGATGACAATGAAAACGAGGTCAGCATGATCGGGCATCACCGGAACGATTCGAACCAGGAGGGACACGATGCAGGGCCGGGAAGGCAAAGGTGTGCTGCGGAGCTAGGTGGCAAAGAGACGGGGCAAAGCCGAACGCAGTGACGCGTCTGATTGGCAAGTACGTGGCGACCGGGGAGTTCCAGGGAATGAGCCAAGAAATAGACCGGCATTGTCGCTAGACATCAAGACATCACTTTGCTAGCATCAAGGCATGCGAACAACGCTGAGTCTAGATCCGGATGTCGCGGCCCTAGTCGCGCGCGAGGTGGAACGAACCAAGCGGCCTATGAAAACCGTAGTAAATGAGAAGTTGCGCCGAGGGTTCGCCGACAGGCCCGAGAAGAGTTCTGCCGGCAGTCCTCTGTTGCCCCAGGCGTTGAAGCTGGGGAAAGCAAAGGTGCAGAATTTTGACAACGTCGCCGAGATTCTGGAGTTGATTGCAGATGATTCTCGTTGACGCGAACTTGTTGATTTATGCAGGCGTAGCTGGGCAAGCCGATCATGAAGCAGCACGGAGGTGGCTTGGCGAAGAGTTTGCTGCGGGGCATCGCGTTGGATTGCCGTGGCCTTCGTTGCTGGCATTCTTGCGAGTTGTGACCAATCCGCGATTGTATGAGAGGCCAGCAACCATTGAGGAAGCATTATGTGTGGTTGAAGGTTGGTTGAGTATGCCCACGGCATGGGTGCCTGGCCCGACGGAGCGGCATGGTGAGATCCTGGCCCGATTGCTACGACTAGTGAATGGACTGGGCAATATCGTTCCTGACGCGCATTTGGCTGCAGTGGCGATTGAGCATGGACTGGAGTTGTGCTCGACAGATTCGGACTTCGCGAGGTTTGAGGGGTTGAGGTGGCGGAACCCGCTGAGGGGCGGATCGAAAGCCTGAGGTGCGCGGGCCAGTATTGGGAGGCTTGAGCCCTGCGATGGCATGACGGGCCGGGGCGGAAAACCGGCTCGTAATCCTGACAGTAGCCCATACGGTTCAGGACAGTAATGGCAATGAAGTGATCCGGATTATCTCTGCGCGAAAAGCAAGCCCAGCGGAACGGAGACGTTATGCCCACTCAGAAACAGAAAAAAGAACTCGAAGCTCTCGCGGCAATGCCCGCTGAACTGCCCGCTGCAATGCCCGCTGAAAAAATCGACTTCAGCGACATTCCCGAAATCACGGACAAGCAATGGGCTGGTGCCGTTCGCGGATTGCTCTCGCGGCCGGAGACTCGGCATATCAGCATCCGACTGAGTGCCGTTGATCCGGCCATCGCAAATAAACTTGCCGCAGCCAAAGGGCTTCCGTATCAGACGTACATCCAGAGTTTGCTCCATGAATCACTGGTGAAGGAAAACTCGAGATGAATTTCTGTGCGCTGATGACAAAGGGCGGCTGAGCTTGAGGCGTCCGCCTGGCAGTTCGTCCAGACGAAGGACCGAGTCGGCATAGCAGAAGGCAGGAACGAGAGCGATAAGAGCGTTTTCTATCACTCAAGAAATTCTATATTGTGAGCGATAGAATCACTCTCTATCACTCATGACCTGGAACTGGCAAAAGCCCGATTGGCCCAATTTCACCTGGGATGCTTCTCGCCTCCGCGAGGCTGAAGAACAGTTCCTGCTAGGCAGTGGCATGTTCGCCGGTTCTATCAAGCATCTGAATGAGCAGAACCGGGAGCAGTTGACGATCGAGGCGATCAGTACGGAAGCGCTCACCACGTCAGAGATCGAAGGGGAAATTTTGGACCGCGCCAGCGTGCAGTCCTCCATCCGCAGGCAACTTGGTCTTGCCGCCGATCATCGCCGCGTGAAGCCAGCAGAGCAAGGCATCGCCGAAATGATGGTGAGTCTTTACCGTTCGTTCTCTGAAGCGCTCACGGATGAAGTTCTGTTTGAATGGCACAGGATGCTGACCAATGGACGGCGCGATCTGAAGAATATTGGACGTTACCGGACCAGCGCCGAAGCGATGCAAGTGGTCTCTGGCAGTCTTCATGCACCGAAGCTTCACTTTGAAGCTCCGGCCTCGGCAAAGGTGCCAAAAGAAATGGCGCGCTTTGTGAAATGGTTTCACCGCAGCGCTCCCGATGGAAGCGATCCCTTGCCTGCTCTCACGCGGGCTGGAATCGCACATCTGTACTTTGAATCCATTCATCCGTTTGAAGATGGCAACGGCCGAATCGGCCGTGCAATTTCGAAGAAGGCGCTGGCGCAATCGCTGGGGCACCCTACTCTCATCGCGCTTGCGGCAACGATACTCATTCGGCGCAAGTCTTGTTATGAGGCTCTTCGCGCAGCGAACAAGGGCAACAACATGAGCTCGTGGCTATGCTGGTTTGCGGGAATCGCCATCAAAGCCCAACAGCGGACCGAGGCGAATGTCGAATTTCTTCTCGACAAAACGAGGCTGCTCGACCGCCTTCGCGGTGAACTGAACGAGCGTCAGGGGAAGGCGTTGCTCCGGATGCTGCGCGAAGGACCGGAGGGCTTCGAGGGTGGATTGAGCGCTGGCAACTACGTGACCATCACTGGGGCGTCTCCGGCCACGGCAACACGCGACCTTGCTGACCTGGTCGAAAAGAAAGCTCTCGTGAGAATCGGCGAACGACGGCATGCGGGCTACGAGGTAGCGATCGTTTTGCGCCCTGTGCAAGCGGTGCAGATCGACCAGGACGGGAAGCTCAACTGAGCGACGCAGCGTCGATTGGGACGTTGTGGTGCGCAAAAATTCAACCGCCCTCACGCCGCCTCTTCTTGCAGGCCGCATTCGTGGTGCGAGCGACCGAGCACTGGCTTCTCGGTAACATGAAATTCGGCGGGTTGACGATGGCGGAAATGCCCCATGTTACGGCTCCTGTTCAAGAGGGCTTTCGTGAGCCATCCAAGGCGAAGCGCAGAATGTGCGTGTCAAGATTCAGCATTCCAGCCGGCTCTGGTCGAGAATACGTCGCCCGACACCTTTAGCTTGCCCTTTCTGCTACCGAGGAGAGAAGCACAACCCGAGTCGGCGGGGATCACTCGAGCGACGGGCTTTCCATGTTTGGTCACGACGATGCCTTCAGGGTCGAGGTGATCGAGCAGCGAAAGGCACTGCTCCTTGAATTTGGAAGCGCTGATTTTCTTCACAACTCATTCTTATCTAATCTGAACAATTGACTCATCACCGCAACTGGCCCTATTTCTGCAAGCTTCGCATTTTGTGCATACAACTTGACCATGCCCGCTACTTACTTCTCCTCGTGGCAGGTTGTACATTCGTTTTTGGCCTTTCGCTCGGTATGACAGGCCATGCAGGCGAGCATTGTATGCGCCACCTCTTTGGTGATCACATCGCGTTCGCGCACCGGTCCGTGACAGGACTCACAGGTGGCGCCTGCTTTTGTGTGTACACGGTGACTGAAATAGACGAAGTTCGGGAGCTTGTAGACACGGTCCCACGGAATCGGCTGCTTCTCCCTTGCAGCGGCAGCGAGCTTCTGGATGTGCGGGCTGTCGGTCTTTACCGACTGGTGACAGCTCATGCAAAAGTTCTCTCCGGGTAGGCCCATCGCCTCTCCCGGATCCGCGTTTTTATGGCACGAGCTGCACTTCAGTCCGAGAGCCAAGTGTGTTTTGTGGCTGTAGGGAAGAGGTTGCTGCTGCGCATTCAATCCGATCGCCAAGAGTACAAAAATCATCTTCTTCATTGATTGCAGCAACGACCTTGGCACTTCAAAACAATTACTTCGGGGTTACGTGGATCATAGCCCCGGGATTGGCGTCTTCCAGTAGCCACAAAGAACCGTCGGGAGCTTCGGCAACATCGCGAATGCGCTTGCCAATCGTCCAGCGCTCAGCGGTCTTTGCGCCACCCTTGCCGTCGAAGATAATCCGGTTGAGGGACATGCTTCCCATGCCGCTGATAAAGCCGCTGCCGTCCCATTGCGGGAAGGTCTTATTGCCGCGATAGAACATCAGGTTGCCCGGGGCGATGACTGGAGTCCAATAGAGAACGGGTTTGGCAAATTCCGGCTTCGAGTCATGACTGGGAATCGGCACTTCGTTGTAGTTCTTGCCGAAGGAGACCAGCGGCCAACCGTAGTTCTTGCCCTTCTCAATCAGATTCAACTCGTCGCCGCCGCGCGGGCCATGTTCCACTTCCCACAATTCACCAGTGGGCGAAAACGCCAGGCCATACGGGGCGCGGAAACCAGCGGCCCAGGTTTCGGCGAGGGTCTGGTTGGGGCCGGGGAAAGTGTAGGTGCTGACCACTTTCGCGGTCTTGGCCAGTTCCGTGTCACGGGGTGGATCGATCAATGAAATCGCGGGCTCGCCGGCTTTGCCGAAGTTGGGATTGCCGGGAGCGGGCTTGCCGTCAAGGGTCAGGCGGAGGATCTTGCCTACGGGCTGATTCGGATCCTGGGCCGGAGTCATGCGCTGGCGATCGCCAACCGACATGAACATGAATTTGCCATCGGGTGAGAAGGCGATCTGCCCGCCAGCCTGGCCGCCTTTGCCCCGGGGCATCTGGCGCCACAGCACCTCAAAATTGTCCAGTCTGGGAATTTTTCCAAGGTTCAGCTTGGCGCGGGCCAATGCCTGGCCGCCGCCATAGTCACCCGGCTCGATGTAGGTGATGTAGATGCTCTCGTCACTCGCATAATTGGGCGAGGCGAAGACGCCGAGCATGCCGTTCTGGCCCTGCCAATAGACAGCGGGCGTGCCACCTAATGGCGCGATCTTTTCTCCTGTGGCCGACACCAGCCAGATAGGCCCGATTTTCTCGGTTACCAACATCCGTCCATCCGGTAGAAAGGCAATCCGCCATGGGAGGCCAAAGGTGGCCGTGGTAGTCATCTTGAAGGGGAGTGAGGCTTCGGGTTTCTGTTCGCCTACGTTCACCTGTCCCCAAGCGGCGGTCGCGCAGATGAAAAGCAATGCTCTAGCAATTGTCGTCGTCATCTTTCCATTCTCCCTCAAAAGGAACCCTGCGGTGAGCACTTCGGCGGGCATTGTCAAATTGGGTAGCAGCCTGAAACACTGGTCGCATGAAAAACGGCTGGGCTCGCTATTAAGGCCCTCGTTTTCGCCTGAGCTTTCGAGACGTCGAGGATCTTCTAGCCGGATGCGGAATTATCGTCTCGTGTGAAGCAATCGGAAACTGGTATCAAAACTTCGGTCCCGACGGTGCACGAAGAGTGAAGCGGCGTCAAGGACGCCTCGGCGATATTGGGCACTTGGACGAAGTCTTCCTTTGAATCAACGGTCAGCAACAGTAGCTTTTGCGCGCCATGGATCAAGACGGCTGCTAACCGGCCAAGGCAAAGAACCAGTTTGCATCATTAGCGACAAACTCAAATGCTACTCGGCCGCGATGCGAACGATCTTATCCGGCGTGAACCACATCACGGAACGTTACGCCAACAATCGCGCAGAAGCCTCACAGCAACCAACCCGCCAAAGAGAAAGGCAGTTGCGCCGATTCAAATCCGACGGCCAAGCCCAACGGTTTTCTCGCTCGACGGCGTAGTCCAGAATTTCTTCCGAGTGGGACGCCGTTTGCTGAGTTCAACGAAACACCGAGTCTTGCGCTCAGATTCCCTAGCTGCCTGGCAGCTCGTGACAGCAGCCTGAGGCGGCTCGACAACAACCATGTCCCACGATCCAAAACGTCCACTGTCCGCCCAACTTGACAATGCCATTTTTGTATCTGGGACGCTATGGTACCGTCGGTTGTTTTAATGAAAGCGTTCCGAAGAGTGCTCGTCGCACTGGGTCTTGTCGCAGCGATCGCCTATGTGGGCGCGCTGGTCTGGCTCGTCACGCAGGAGACCCGACTGGTGTTCCGAGCGGGCGCTAAGCTCGGCGAGGCGCGGCCAGCGCCGCCGTGGGAACAGATCGCGGACCTCCCTGCCTGGATCGTCCCGGCACGCAGCACGGGAGCCGACCTCTGGATTCTCTACTTGCACGGAAATTCGTCCGATATCGCGTCTCAGCCGAACATCCAGCATTACGAGCGACTACGCGAGCTCGGCGTGAACGTGCTGGCTCCGGAGTATCGCGGATTCGGCGGTGTCGGCGGCGTCCCTACCGAAGCCGGTCTCGGCGAAGATGCGAGGCGCGCTTACGCATACCTGCAGGAAGTCCGTCACGTCGACGCACGACGGATCGTCATCTAAGGCTGGTCTCTGGGCTCCGCCGTCGCGGTGACGCTCGCGTCAGGCGTGGAGGAGGCCGCAGTGATTCTCGAGGCGGCTCCGGCTTCAGTGGTCGAGGTCGGGCAACGACGCTATCCTTACTTCCCGATTCGCCTGCTGATCCGCAACCCGATCTTATCGATCCTGCGGATCGATAAGATCGGCGCGCCGGTGTTGTTCTTGCACAGTCCGGAGGACGAGACGATTCCGATCGCGGAAGGACGCCGACTTTTCGAGGCGGCGGTGCAGCCAAAGCAGTTCGTCGAGGTGAGCGGTGGCCACAAATATGCGAGCCAGAAAGACCCGCGTTTCTTCACGGCGATCAGGACGTTTCTCGAGGGTCTGCAACTGCTCCCCTGATGAGTCCGCCCACTGGACAAAAAGCGGAACTTCTGAGCCCCCTGCGTAAACGACGGATCCGGAACTGACCCTATGTGTCAGACCGGACTGCGGGCCTCTCTGGAAATCCAAAGCAGAGAACACGGAGCCGCAAACATCGGCATATTGTGGAGGGCCAACGGCGGGCAGGTCGAGAGTTCGAAACGCGTCCAGGATGGGGAGCCAAATCAATTCTTCCCACTCTTATGAACGCCATCCCTAATCAGGGAGCAATTTTCCCGGATTCAAAATTCCCACTGGATCGAGTAACGATTTGATTTCCCGCATCAAGCCGACAGCCGTTGCGCCGTGCTCGCGTTGTAAATACTTTCGCTTGCCAATTCCCACACCGTGCTCGCCTGATGCAGTCCCACCAAGCGACAAACTCTTTTCCACTGCTGCGGCTGAAAACTCGTTGACGGCTTGACGCTGAGCCTCGCTGATCCAGGGCAGAATCACGTGCACGTTGCCATCGCCCGCGTGGCCGAGGAGATAGCCGGTGAGCCTGCGGCGCAATAATTCATCCTGAAGAAAAGACACCATCTGTTGCAGTTTGCCGACAGGTACGGCTGTATCGGTAGTCAGCAATCGAGCGTTTAGGTTTGCCTCGGCCGAAGCTGTGTAGGCCCGGAGTCGAGCTGCCCACAGTCGCGTTCTTTCGGCTGAATCTGTGGCCCTGCGCACGGCAGTTGCACCAGCGGCCCAGCAGCGCCGATCTGCTTCGGCACCATCGCCAGCAGTGTGAAATTCGCAGAAGAGGGTGTCGGCAGAATCTTCGCCCAAAAAGCCCATGTATGCCCGGTCGAGAAATTCAATTGAACCGGCATCCAACCCACCGAGAGTGCTGGCGCAGTGGAGCGCATGCGCAACAGTTGGGAACTGAGCGACCAAGGCCTCCTCGAAGGCTGGCTCTGGTGTTAACCTCACGATGGCCTCGCTGATCACGCCCAAGGTTCCCTCGCTACCAACGAATAACTGGGTGAGGTTGTAGCCGCAACTCTGCTTTGCCGATCGTCCACCGGTGCGGATTACGCGGCCATCCGCCAACACCACCTCAAGGCCCAATACGTGCGCCTTTGTGGCGCCATACTTGACTGCTTTGGGCCCCGCAGCATTGTTGGCAATCATCCCCCCAATCGTTGCATCGCCGCCAACGGCGACGGCAAAATGCCAGCCAGTGCCTGAGAGTTGCCGATTCAGTTCTCTGTACTTCACGTTGGGCTGTACAACGGCAAGCCTGTCTTCGATTGAAAGCTCGAGGATGCGTTGCATTCTCTCGAGGCTAAGGCAGATTCCGCCACGGATGGGGATTGGATTGCCCTCGGCACTTGTCCCCGCACCCCAAGGTGTAACGGGAATATTTGCTGCATTCGCCCACGAGAGAACTCTGGCAATCTGAGCGGTGGATTCTGGATAGGCGACTATGTCGGGCTTGCGAGGCGAGTGGCCGCTGATGTCGGCTGAATGATTTTCGCGGTCAGTCGGCGAATCACTAATCGAGACCCATTGGGCCAACTGCTCAAAGCCTTTCATCGCGCGGCCCCATGCCTGCACATCAGAAGATGTATTTCAGCGCGAGCTGAATGGTGCGTGATCCACCCTTCGACGTAACCAGTCCGAACTGGGCGCTGGTGGGATTGGTGTTTGCGCCATTCCAGTTGGGGTGATTCAAGAGGTTGAAGAACTCAAAGCGCATCTGGAGACGCTGCGTATCTGTGACAGGGAAGTTCTTGCGCAGCCCGACGTCAAAAGCCCAGAATCCAGGCTGCATCAATGAGTTGCGCGGTGCCGTTCCCCAAGTACCGTTGGCTGGACGGGCAAATGCGGCCTTGTTGAACCAGACCGCCGAAGTGGTGAACGCAGTCTTCTGCACATCGAGCGGGTCGCCGACCTGATTCCAGAACTGGTTGCCGCTGCCTGCGCCGACTCCAGCGATTTCGGCCGTGTTGCGGACCGAGAACGGCGAGCCGGATTGCCACTGATTCATGCCGCTCAGATCCCAGTTGCCGAGGATGCGGTGCGCCCAGGTCTTGGACCCCTTGAGGAAAGGAATTTCGTAAATGTAGTTGAGAATCAGGACGTGCGGCCGATTCAGGTCCGATGTTCCCTTGTAGGCTTTGTCGTTGTAGGCATCCGGCAATACATCCGTTAGGTCGGATGAGTCGTCTGAGGTGTGCGAGTAAGTGTATGCGACACCGAAGGAAAAACCGGATGAAAAGCGCCGTTCGACGCTGACCTGTAAACCGTTGTAGAGGGACGAACCCGAATTCTCGGAGATGCCAATGATGCCCATTCCGAGGTAGGGACGGAGCGCGTTCACATTGACGCCCGGGTTGGCGTAGGTAGTGCCTGTCGGGAGTTGATTGATATTGCGCTTGCGCTGATTGTGAATGCCTCTGCGCCCTACATAGCCAACTTCAACGGCCAGGTTCCAAGGCAACTGGCGCGCGAAGGTTGTATTCCAGTTCCAGGCAACGGGGATCTTGAAGACGGGATCCTGAATCGTCATGGTGAAGGGAAAGACGCGGTTGATAGCGCCGCCCGGGGAATCGACGTTGCCGTTGCTGACGGTGGCCTGCAACTGGAAGGGCGCATTGCCGCCGAGGGCAGTGTCGCGATTCACCATGATGCGATTGGCAAAGGAACCGAGACCGGCGCGGAAGGTGGTCTTGTTATTGATCGCCAACGCCATGCCGACTCGAGGCTGGAAGACATTGTAGTGAGTCGGTGAAAACCCGTCGGGAAGGCCCTTGTAGAGTCTGTTTAAGCTGGAGAGCACAGGGAATCGCTTCAGCGCCTCGTCGGTGGGACCAGTGCCCGGCAATACGATGCCGTTGTAGGGATCACCCGAGGTGATGAAGCCTCCGGCGCGATCCACACTTGCGGCCTTTCCGCGATCATAGTAATCGGGATGGAACATGGCAAGTGTGCCCCATCGGCTGCCCCACGGTGGCCAAATGGAATGGCGAACACCGAATTCGAAGGTGAGTCTCCGGCTTGCCTTCCAGCTATCCTGCACGAACCAGTCATACGCCGTGGCTACCCAGGGTGTCACGGTTTTTGCGCCTGTTTCACCGTAATCGTTGAAGTAACCAAGCGCGGTATTGGCAACTGCAACGCCGGTGGTATTGGGATGACCCGTATCGATAAAGCGGAACTGGCCGGCCTGGTTGACTGTGGCTGGAGCGGAAGCCGTGGTCAACTGGATGCCATCATTCTGGCCGGAGCGTTCTATGAAGATACCGGCCTTGAAGGTGTGATTCCCCCAGGTCTTGGTGATGTTATTGGACCACGCATAGACGAATCCAGACCAGTAACCAGGATAAGCAGATGAGTTATTGAGGCTATAGAAAGGATCAATTTGAATGGTCGGGAGCTTTCCGGGAAATTCCTTGCCGTTGGGGTAGATGAAGGAGTAGTTGAGGCCCACGCTCGAGCGCTCGCAGCGCGGGCCGCAGGCTGTATCGTAGGCAATGCTGCCCTTGCCGTCGGAGTTAAGAGAAAACGTGAATTCGTTCAACAAGGTGGGGGAAATCGTGCTGGTGAGGGAAGCGGCTGCCGTGCGGTTGGGCCGCGACCAGAGCGAGGTGAAAGTTCCGAGTGAGCTGTCCTGGAAAGGTTCATTGAAAGTCCAGGGAATATGGGTGCCGCGAACGGAGAAACGATGCACAGGGGAAATCATCCAGTCCACTTTGGCGGTGTTTTTTAAAGTGTTGGAGGCGCGCGATCCGCTGCCGATGAAGTTGATACCAGTTTGCGAGACGCCCGGGGTCGGCAGGGGATAGGCATTCAAGAG
This sequence comes from Acidobacteriota bacterium, assembly GCA_025354885.1. Lineage (GTDB taxonomy): Bacteria > Acidobacteriota > Terriglobia > Bryobacterales > Bryobacteraceae > Bryobacter. The sequence goes on from JANXLY010000101.1 coordinate 23,449, forward strand.
TCCGCGGCCATTGGGACTGAGGCGCGTGAGAGGAATGATGTTGCCCGGGAATTGTGTCTTTGTGTCGGGGTCGTTGATGGTTCGCGCGCGCCCATAGTAGATGTTGGTTGGGCTCAACATTTCACTGAAGTTGCCTGAGCGCATGAGAACGGAAGGTACCAGCGCGGTTGGATTCTGCTCTTCACGGCGCCGGATCCATTCCTGCGCCCAGAGAAAGAAGAGCTTGCTCTTGTCTTTGTTGAACTTGTTTGGGATGTAGACGGGGCCGCTGATGTCGTAACCGAATTGGTTGAAGCGGAATGGTGCAGGGCGCGAATAATCAGTGGAATTCGGACTCTGATTGCGGGTCCAGCTATTGGCGTCCAGAGCAGAGTTTCTGAAGTTTTCAACGAGGTTGCCATGGAATTTCTGCCCGCCACTCTTGGTAACGAAACGGATCTGGCCACCTGAGGAGCGGCCAAACTCAGCATTGTAATTGGCCGTGAGAATCTGAACTTCTTCAATCGTGTCGACATCCTGTGAGCCGAGCATCGAACCTGAAGAGCGCGTGCGAGTGGCAACGGCACCGTCGACGGTAACGACGTACTCGTCGGCCCGTCCGCCGTTGATGCTGAAGCCGCCGTTTGAAACGCTATCGGGATCAAAGGCGCCAATTGAGCCGCCGCGAACCCCGGGCTTCAACAGTGCGAGGTAGATTGGGTTTCGGCCATTCAGTGTGAGGTCGGCCACCTGTTTGGCATTGATCGTGCGCCCGACAACGGCAGACTCCGCCTGCACCAGGCCTGCCTGGCCTTTGATCTCGACGGTCTCACTCACTGAGCCGACAGAGAGTTCGAGGTCAACAGAAATGCGCATGGCCGAACTTAGAGTGATGCCGGTCTGTACGATCTTCTTGAAGCCGCTCGCCTCGGCACTCACCGAGTAGGCGCCGACGAGCAGGTTCGGAAGGACAAAATATCCCGCTGAATTCGACTGCACAGTTCGCAATTCACCGGTATTTTCGTTTCGCGCGCTGACGGTCGCGCCGCTGATTACGGCTTTCGAGGGGTCGCGCACAAATCCGACAATCTGGCCGGAATCAAATTGCGCAAAGGCAGGAAGCGAAAGGGTGAGAGCGAGAAGTAAGCGATTCATAAATCCTCTGGTTTGAGCGATCTTATCGCAATAGAGAGAGGCGGTCTGCATCGAACTGAGTTTCACGAGGCGTTGCCTGCCAAGATTCGGACTCGCGAAGTGATCCGGATTATCTCTGAACGAGAAGCAGGCCCATCGAAACAGAGACGTCATGACCACCAAGAAACAGAAGAAAGAACTCGGCGCTCTCGCCGTTAATGGCCGATGAAAAAATCGACTTCAGCGACATTTCCGAAATAACGGACAAGCAATGTGCTGGCGCTGTTCGCGGATTGCTCGCACGTCCGGAGACGCGAAATATCTGTATCCGACTGAGTGCCGTTGATCTGGACATTGCAAATAAACTTGCCGCAGCCAAAGGGCTGCCGTATCAGGCGTAGGTCAAGAGTTTCTGTGAACTGATAACAAAAGACGGCTGAGAATAATTCAGCTGCGCGACTTAGCGCATGGATGGCCAAAGCTGATGCGGAGTCGGTTGCGGTGAGGGTGGCGAGACGTTCGAGGGTTTGGGAGGAGAGGCGGGTTCGCCCGCCTCGATGACGGCATGGGCCAAGGCGAATTCGGTGGCAAGCTCTTCGTGCGCCTGGCGATAATTCTGCTGCTCCATCCACTTCTCTTGTAGATCAGGTACTTTGGTCATTTCAAAATTTCCATTGCTCGCTTGAGTGCTAACGCAATCTCAGATGTTGGCGTCATTTGCGTTTTCTTGATGAAGATACCGACCACCACAACTCGTTTAGCATGGGCGGTAAAGTAAATATCCCTTGAAATCCCATCTTTACCTTTCATGCGCATCTCCCCGAGAGACCCACGAAGGTGACTGACGTGTGGCTCACGGACCCGCTCCAATCCAAACTATTCGATTAGTTGAGAAATTTAATAAAAACTGCCCCGCATGTCAGCGGGAAACAATTCGAGTTCTTGGTCCACGAGCGCATTGAGGGTTTCTACGATCCACGTCATTACGGTTCATTGCAATCTAGCGCTTTTGCTATATCGCCAGCCTCTAGCTTCGGTCCGCCCGCTGCTTGTTTCTTCCTTGCGCCATCTAGACTTAGAACAGGATCTCTTGTGGAAGACCAACCTGACCAGAATCGCGCGCTTGTCCTGGTGAAGCTGCTGCATACTGCGGTGTGGTTTTTCTTTGCTGCCTGTATTGTGGCGATTCCGGTGGCTGTCGCGTTGGGGTGGTTCCGTTGGGTTGTGGTTTTGAGCGGACTGGTGTTTTTCGAGTGTGTGGTGCTGGCGTTCCATCGGGGGCGGTGTCCGTTGACGGATGTGGCGGGGCGCTACACCGATGCGCGTGGAGACAATTTCGACATTTATCTCCCTGTTTGGCTAGCGCGATACAACAAGGTGATCTTTGGCAGCCTGTTTTTGATTGGCGAGTTGTTCGCCGTCTGGCAGTGGTGGAGAGTCTCGAATTAGATTTGTTCTGGATTGGTGCGTAATTGCAAATGGGACGGTCGAGCCGTTTAACGATGTCGAATTATTGGAGGGTTCAGGTCGCGGTGAAAAGCAGCTTCATTCTCGAAGGAGTAGCGGAGCTTGGGCGAGTATTTGACGGCATTCCTGCTCTACTTTGGCGGTGCTAAGATCACAGCTTATGGAACATGCAATCCGGATTCATGTTGAAGCACTTCCAGCGGGCGTTTTTCTTGCCACTTCCAACGATGTTCCAGGGTTAGTTGCGCAAGGCAGGACTGTGGCTGAGACACTGGAAATTGCCAGGGATGTGGCACGGAAACGTCGGCACTTAGGCTTTTACTTTGACCGACAGGCACCAGGCAGTCACATACTTTGGTTCCATCTGGAACGAAATCTTTACACTGTCTTACCTAATCATTCCGGGGACATTCCAGAGGGCACGCTTCGAGCGATCTTAAATCGGGCGGGAATTGAAGCGGATGACTTCTTGGGCTCGTAAACGGGGAAGTGTTCTGCGTGCCTTTGAGTCGGAGAAAGTTCAGGATTTTGGATCCAGGATCAGCGCCAGGCTTAGAGCGACACGGCGTTCTTTGCCACGTAGTCATCCACCAAACTTTCGTCGCGCGAAACATAGTGGAATAACTCCGCATAGCTCAGGCCGTGGGGCTTGCCGCGGGTGCGGTCTCGAGAGAGGGCAAAGTATTTCGTATACTGCCGGTTCGCCGTCTCGTCGTCGTTGCCCAGCAGGAGCAGGCGCTTGCCTTGTGCGGCGAGCTTCGCTCTTAGCCTCGCGCCCAGGTTTCCAGCCGGACCCTGCGTGACGTTGGCCAAATTGGCGTTTACTTTCGCGTCCATGTAGTTTGTAATATCCACCGCCCGGTTGACTAACTGAGGACCGCGTGCAAAGTAGTAAGCATCCTGTGGGCCATGGGCTGTGAGCCCAGCGCGGAAGTGCTCCGGGTAGTCCCATGCGGCTCCGGCCATCCAGAAGGCCGATTCGACCGCGCGTGCCGTCACGTAATGGTCCGGGTTCTGTTCATACAGTCCAGACGGGTCGTAGACAAGTACTGTGTCGATCTTCAACAAGCGGAATAGAAAGATCAAACGCGCGCGAATTTCCACCAGGGGCCAGGCGTCCATGTTGTGATTCGGGTAATTGAGGAAGAAGGATTCCTTACAGCCCAAGCGCTCTCCGACCTTTACAGTGTCGCGTTCGTTCTTCTGGACGATGTCGCCGATCGAAGAGCCTTCGCCGGCCATCGAATCGTCGGAAACCGTAATCAGGTAACCGGTATAACCTTCGTCGATTAACTTGAGTACCGTGCCCCCGGCGAAGATGGGGATGTCGTCGCAATGGGGTTGAATCGCGGCCAGCACTTTGCCTCGATGGGGTTTGCCGCGAACGGGGCGCTCGATGGTGACCTCGGTCTGGTAGGAGACGCTGCCGGTGCCACCGGCTTTATACTCCCGCTCGATGGGTGGCTCCTGCATCATGCCGACAAGAAGGGGAGACTGGAAGAAATCGCGGCGTTGCATTTCTAGATGCTACTCCAGTGCAGTGTAGAATTGCGAGTCAGTGAACTAACGGTGCAAGAACACGGACCATTCCTTCTCGCGATGACGATGGGGGCTGTCGCGCTACTGCTCATCCTCATTCTGTGGGCGAGGCTGCACGCGTTTCTCGCATTGTTGATCAGCTCGATGGCGCTGGGCCTGGCCTGTGGCATGGACCCACTCAAAGTTCTCAAGTCGATTCAGTTCGGCTTTGGAGACGCGCTGGGATTTATTGCGGTGGTGGTGGCGCTGGGAGCAATGATCGGCCGGTTTCTGGAGCACTCGGGGGGCGGGAGGGTGCTGGCCGAATGGCTGCTGGGGAAGTTCGGGCGAGAGCACGCGCAGTGGGCGGTTCTCGCTGCGGCGTTCCTCGTCGGGCTACCAATCTTCTTCGAAGTCGGCTTCATTATCCTGGTTCCGCTGGCCTGGAATCTGGCCCGGGAATCGAAGAAGTCGCTGCTGTTTTATGGCCTGCCGATGACTGCTGCCCTTACCGTCACTCACGCGATGATTCCGCCGCATCCGGCCCCATCGGCTGCCGCTTCGTTGCTGGGCGCTGACCTTGGAAAAACTATTCTGTACGGGGCGCTGCTGGCAATTCCGATGGCCATTAGCGGAGGCATCGTTTACGGGCGCTGGATTGCGGCGCGAATCTTTGTGCCGGTGCCGGAGATCGCGACGCGCAACCGTCCGGTGGAAGAGTCGGGAACGCCGCCGCCCGTGGGCCTCGTTCTATTGCTGCTCCTGCTGCCCGTGCTGTTTATCTTCGCGGCCTCGGTGGCCGACCTGTTGCAGTTGCCTTCGCGCACACAACTGGGTTTTCTGGGCCATCCCTTTACGGCACTGCTGCTCACAGCACTTCTGTCGATGTATCTTTTCGGGGCACGCCGGGGCCTGAACCGCGAGCAGATCGGCAAGATGGCCACGGACTCGCTGATGCCGATCGGCACCTTGCTAGCCATCATGGGCGGGGGCGGCGCATTCAAGCAGGTGCTGATCGATTCGGGGGTCGGCCCGTACGCGGGTGCGTTGCTTGCGTCCTCGGCCATCTCTCCGCTTTTAGTGGCCTACCTGGTGGCGGCTGGATTGCGCATGGCGCAAGGCTCGGCGACGGTTGCAATCATCACCGCTGCAGGTATCGTAGCTCCGCTGATGAAGGGCCTGGCTGGCTACTCGCCGGAGATGATCGTGCTGGCGCTGTGTGCCGGGGGCACGATTTTGTCGCACGTGAATGATTCCGGTTTCTGGTTGGTAAGCGAGTATTTCGGCATGACGGTGCCGCAGACGCTGCGCAGCTGGACGACGATGAAAGTGATTACCTCGCTTGTGGGCATTGCGTTTATTCTTGCGGCTCAGGCATTGAGAGGATAGGACTGCATGAGTATATACGAACAATTCGGCGTCCGCACCATCATCAACGCCAAAGGCCCGTCGACGCGCGTCTCGGGCGGCTTTCTCGAAGCGGAGGTCAGTGCCGCGATGGCCGAGGCTGGCCGACATTGCGTCGACATGGCGGAGTTGCAAGCCGCCGCCAGTTCGGTGATTGCGGGCATTACTGGTGCCGAGGCAGGCATTGTGACTTCAGGCGCTGCGGCGGGGTTGTTGCTCGGGACTGCAGCCTGCGTTGCTGGTCTTGACCCAGCTCAGATGTCGCGATTGCCCGACACGCGCGGCATGAAGGACGAAGTGATCATGGTGCGCAGCCAGCGCAACTTCTATGACCATGCCGTTCGCGCCGCCGGTGTGCAAATCATCGAGGTCGGCTTGCCGGACCGGGTTTCTGGTGCGGGCGTGCGCGATGCGGAAGCCTGGGAGATTTCTGCGGCGATCACGGAGCGCACGGCGGCGGTTGTGTATGTCGCAACTGGAAGGTCGCGCCCGGTGCTGGCCGAGGTGATTCGCGTCGCGCATGATCGGGGAGTACCCGTCCTTGTTGATGCCGCTGCGCAGTTGCCGCCGGCTTCGAACCTGCAGCACTTCATTGCACTGGGGGCAGATCTCGTGGCATTCAGTGGCGGCAAGGCGATCGGGGGACCGCAAGGTTCCGGTATCCTGTGTGGCCGCCGCGATTTGATCATGTCCGCGATTCTGCAAAATCTGGACCTCGACATTGAGTGGGCGCAATGGTCTCCTCCGCTTGGCCTGATCGACAAGCAGCGATTGGCGGGCTTGCCTCCGCATGGCATCGGCAGGACTTGCAAGGTGGGCAAAGAGACAATCGTGGGCTTGCTTGTGGCCTTGCAGCGTTTTGTCGCTTCGAGTGACGCACGCCGCAGGCTCGTCTGGTTGGCACGAATCGAGCGGCTCGCTGCGGCCTTATCCACGCTTGGGAATGCCACTGTCGTGCTGCGCGATGGACTGCTGCCGAAGCTGGCAATCACGCTTATGGAAGGCACGGCGATGCAAGCCTGTGTGCAACTGCAGGATGGCGACCCCTCGGTACAAGTGGATCCCTCGGAGGTGGAGAACGGCAGACTGTTGGTGAACCCGTCCTGTTTAGCGGATGACGAGGTGGAGCTGCTCGCGCGGAGGATCCGCGAGGTGATTGGCTAGTTGTCTCACACGATATGATGTTGAGCAATGCCGCCGCTGCGTCTGCTCGCTTTACTCATTGCCGCCCTTCCCTGCCTCGCGCAATACACCATCCAGCGCGCCACATCGCCCATTACGATCGACGCTAAACTCGACGAAGCCGCCTGGCGTAATGCCGCCTCGATGGGCGACTTCAGCTTCAACTGGTATCAGTCCGGCGACAAGGAGCAAACAGTCGTCAAGATCCTTTACGACGACGAAAATTTGTACGTCTCCTGGTACGTGCACGATAAACACATCTCCGCCTACCAACGCCAGCGCCACGGCCCTGTTTCGAAGGACGACTGTGTCGAAATTTTTATCGCCCCCAACGCCGCCAAGCCAGGGAACTACTACACCTGGGAAATCAACGCCATCGGCACGATGCTCAATCGCAACAAGTCGGACTGGTACACCGGCGGCGCCACTTGGGAGCCCGTAGGCGTTGAATACAAAACGACCTTCCATGGTGCCGATAAGAAGGACGAGATGCCGGAAGACGATCACTGGATTGTCGAAATGAAAGTCCCGCTGCAGAACTTCTCACACGATGCCGCGCACACGCCTCCTCTTGATGGGGACCAGTGGCGTCTGAACGTCAATCGCATTGGGGGAAAAACGAATCCTCAGCTCAGCAGTTGGGCCCCTATTCTGCCGCCGCTTAAGAGCTTCCACTCCCCGGAGGCCTTCGGCAGCGTCAGCTTTGCGAACCCACCAGTGCCAGCTCAAACTCGCGGGCTCGGCATGCGCCGTATTCGTTTCAATCCGGCCGATGCCAAAGCCGGTGGCGAAATCTATCAGCGCTCCTGCACGATGTGCCATGGTCTCAACGGTGAGGAGGGCGATCGCGCCCCGGCGCTCGGCGCACAGCGCCGCTACCTCCGCAGAACGTCGGAAGATCTCTACGACGCCATCAAAAATGGAATCAAAGGTACAGGCATGCCCGGTTCACCAATCCCGGAAACGGAAGTCCGCAAATTGGTTGCCTACATCCATTCGCTCCGCGCCACGGCCGTCGATCTCGAAGTCCCCGGAAACGTCGCACGCGGCGGCGAACTCTTTGAAGGCTCTGCCAATTGCTCGAAATGCCACATGGTCAATGGCCGCGGCGGCATCAGAGGACCAGATCTTTCGGACATCGGCGCGGAACGCAGTCTCGCCGCCATCCGTGAAGCACTGACCATCCCCAAGCCCTTTGCACCTCTTCGCTTCCAACCCGTCAAAGTCGTCACGCGCAAGGGTCAAACCATCACGGGACTCCTCAAAAACCAGCACAACTCCAGCTACCAGATCCTCGGTAACGACGAAAAACTATACTTATTGTTCAGCTCCGAAATCGAATCCATCGAATTCCAAAAACAATCGCTGATGCCGGCGAACAAATATAAGTCACTGCCCGCAGCCGACCTCGAGGACTTAGTCGCCTATTTGAGCCGCCAAGCCCGGAGCCGGAGATAACCGATGCGCCTCTTCTTCTTTCTCTCCACCGTTGCTTTTGCCCAAGTCACTTATCAGGACTTACTCAAGCCGAATCCGGCCAACTGGCTCCACTACAACGGCCAGTACCATTCCCAGCGTCATTCGCCGCTCCAACAAGTGACCAATGCCAATGTCAAAAACTTAGTCCCCCAATGGATGTTTCATGTCGATAGCGCCCGTCGCCTGGAAACAGTGCCGCTCGTGGTCGATGGCGTGATGTACTTCACGCAACCGAACGAAGTCTACGCCCTCGACGCCCGCAGCGGCCGCGAGATCTGGCGTTACGAACGCCAGCCTGCCCTTCAAAAAGGCCCCAACCGGGGGGCCGCCGTCTATGACAACAAAGTCTACATTGGTACCCCGGACGCGTTCCTTGTCGCACTCGACGCCCGCAACGGTTCGCTGCTTTGGGAAACCAAACTTGCCGAAGCGAGTGAAGGCTACTGGTCGCCCGCCGCGCCAATGGTCATCAAGGACAAAGTGATCATGGGGATTGCCCCCGGCGATCACGGCCTGAACGGCTTTCTCGATGCCTACGACGCCAACACTGGAAAGCGTCTCTGGCGCTGGCATGCCATCCCCAAACCCGGCGAACCCGGCAACGACACCTGGGCCGGTGATTCCTGGAAAACCGGCGGTGGGGCGACCTGGCTTACAGGTTCCTACGACCCGGAACTGAATCTCCTCTACTGGGGCACTGGGAATCCCGCTCCTGATTTTGATGGCGAGGTGCGCAAAGGCGACAACCTCTACACCGAATGCATCGTCGCCCTCGATGCCGACACCGGCAAGATGAAGTGGTACTTTCAAACCACGCCCTGGGACGTGCATGACTGGGACGCAGTCGAAATCCCGATCCTCGTCGACACGAGTTACAAAGGGAAGCCGCGCAAATTACTGGTCCAAGGCAACCGAAACGGTTACTATTACGTGCTGGACCGGGTAACAGGCGAGTTTCTCCAGGGCACCCCGTTCATTAAGGAGATCAACTGGGCCAGTGGCCTCACGACTAAGGGCCGGCCGATCCGAGTGGAAGGCGTCATCCCCAGCCTGAAGGGAACCAAGACCTGCCCCGCCACTTCCGGGGCGACAAACTGGATGTCCCCCGCTTACAACCCGGACACCAACTGGTTCTACCTGGTCGCGCAAGAAGGCTGCGGCATCAACACGAAATCGCGAGATACTTTCCGCCCCGGCGGCAATTCGTTCATGGCGACCGGCTATGTCGAGAGCCCCGAAGAACCGTGGCAGATGTACATCCGCGCGCTCGATGTTACGACCGGCAAGATCATGTGGGAGTACAAGCAGGAGAACTCCAGACGCTACGGCGCTGGACTGCTCTCGACGGCCGGCGGGCTCATTTTCGGCGCCGACGATCAAGGCTTCCTCACAGCCCTTGATGCCCGCAGTGGCAAAGCCCTGTGGACCTTCAACACCGGTCAGCAGATTAGCGCCCAACCCATCACGTACATGGTCAACGGCAAACAGTATGTCGCCATCGCGAACGGCTCGAGCGTTGTCTCTTTCGCGCTGTTTGAAACGGCTCACATCCAATGACGCCAACTCGACGCTTTCCCATGCTCGAAACTGGAGGACGGACCATGCGGTGGACAGCCTTTTTCCTGATCCTGACAATCACCACAGTTCTTAGCGTCGTATGGGGTCAAGAAGGGGATGGGGCCGAATTCGAGGGCACGTTTACTCGAAGCGTCCGACCTTTCCTTGAGACCTATTGCATCAACTGCCACGGACAGCAGAGGCCTGCGGCGCAGCTGGATTTGAGCGGGTTCACAACGATGGCTGCCCTGATGCAGGACGGGCGGCGATGGAGCCAGATTCTGGAACGTCTTGAAGCGCAGGAGATGCCGCCGAAGGGAGCACGGCAGCCGATGGCGCAGGAGCGCCGCGCGACTGTCGACTGGTTCCACTCTGTTCGCGAAAACGAAATGCGGCGCAATGCCGGTGACCCTGGGGTTGTGTTGGCGCGGCGTCTAAGCAATTCCGAATACAACTACACAGTTCGCGATCTGACCGGTGTTGACATCCGTCCGACGCGCAAGTTTCCTGTCGATCCGGCCAACACTGCGGGCTTTGACAATTCCGGCGAAACGCTAAGCATGTCGCCCACCCTCCTGAAAAAATATCTGGAGGCTGCGAGAGAAACAGCGTCGCACCTTTATTTGAAGGAGAAGAAATTTGCCTTCGGGCCGCATCCGATGCTGGCCGAAACGGACCGCGACAAGTTCGCGGTGCATCAGATCATCGATTTCTATCACAAGCAGAACATCGATTACGTCGATTATTTTCAGACCGCTTGGCGCTTCCGGCATCGGGCTGCACTCGGACAAGCGAACGCTACACTGGGCGATCTCGCACGGCAACACGGCGTTAGCGCCAGGTATTTGGAGACTGTCTGGCGAACCCTTGAGAGCACTGAAGATGCCGGCCCACTGGTGAAGCTGCAAGCACTTTGGCGAGACTTGCCCGCGCCGCAGGCGGGACAGCCGAACCTTGCATGCGCGGGCTGCGAGGAGATGCGAGCCTACATCGAGAAGGTGCGCAAGAAGGTGGAGCCGCGGTTCATCAACATCACCGCGGGCTCTATCGGTACGGCCTGGCAACCGTTGTTGATCTGGAAGAATACGCAGTACGCAACGCATCGGCGGAAATTTGATCCGAGGCAATTACAGGTGGATGGCGAGCCTCCCTTCAATCAGGGCAACGTGGTTGAGCCCGAATGGGATAACGCGTTCGGTCCCGGCAAGACGATCCTCGTCGAGAATGCTCCCGGCGATCCGGACCTCTTTGTTCCGGCCAGTCAACGCAAACGCTACGAAGCGGCGTGGGGCCGGTTTTGCAGTGTCTTTCCCGATATGTTCTACAAGGAGTCTCGCGGCCGCAACTATTTCAAGACGGGTAAAGATGAGGGCCGCTATCTGAGTGCGGGCTATCACAATGTCATGGGCTACTTCCGCGACGATCAGCCGCTCTATGAGTTGCTGCTCGACCAGAAGCAGCAGGTGAGGCTGGACGAGATGTGGCGTGAGATGGACTTTGTCGCTTCCATCAATATCCGCACTTACGTCGAATTCGCCAAGCTCGGGACCCGTGGAACGCGAGACGATTTCAAGGACGGCGAACCCGAGGTGGGTGATATCGAAGTGGCGCAGATCATCTCGGAAGCAAAGATCCGGAAACTTGAAGCAGACTATTTGAAGTTCGCCAAGGACGGCAGCGAGGTGGCGATTCAAGCGATCCGAGACTTTTTCGACAAGGCCAACGCAAGCATTCGCTGGGTTGATCGGGCACGTCGGGACGCTGAGGCTAGTCATTTGCAGGCGCTTTATGATTTCGCTGCGCGAGCGTATCGACGACCGTTATCAGTGGCGGATCGCGCCGATTTGCTGTCCTTCTATCACGACGCCAAAGAGCGCTATTCACTGGACCATGAAGGAGCGATCCGCGAGTCGATTGTCCTGGTGCTCATGTCTCCGAAGTTCTCCTACCGCGTAGACCTGGTCAAGAACGGCGGCGGCGTGCAGCCGCTCACGGATTTCGATCTCGCCAGCCGACTCAGTTATTTTTTGTGGTCGAGCATGCCAGACGAGGAACTGTTGCGGCACGCCGCCGCCGGCGACCTGCATCAGCCGGATGTCATCAAGGCCCAGGCGCGACGGATGCTGCAAGACCCTCGCACTCGGGCACTGGCGGTAGAGTTCGGTGGCAACTGGCTGGACATTCGCGATTTCGAGCAAATCGGCACCGTGGACCGTGGACGCTTTCCGTCATTCAACGAGGCATTGCGAGAAGCGATGTTCGAGGAGCCGATTCGTTTTCTCCTCGATGTGTTTCGTCGTAACCGTTCGATCCTCGACATGCTTTTCGCCCGCGACACTTTTGTGAATCCTGTTCTGGCGCGTCACTACGGTATGCCGATGGTAGTGGGCGCTGAGAACGATTGGGTTCAGGTCCAGGACGCTGAGCGTTACGAGCGAGGCGGGCTTCTGCCCATGGCTGCGTTTTTGACAAAGAACGCGCCGGGCCTGCGGACCAGCCCGGTGAAGCGCGGCTACTGGGTGGCGAAGAGCATACTGGGGGAGCAGATCCCACCACCGCCGCCGCAGGTCCCTGAGTTGCCGGCTGATGAAGCCAAGATGGAGTTACCGTTGCGCCAGATGCTCGAGAAACACAGGGCCAATCCAAGTTGCGCCGTCTGTCATGCGCGATTCGATTCTTTCGGATTGGCGTTCGAGAAATTTGATCCGGTCGGCCAACGCAGAACCCACGATCTGAGCGGCCACACGGTGGATGCTCGCGCGAGTTTTCCGAAGGGCTTCGAAGGAGAGGGATTGCAGGGAGTTCGTCAATACATTCGGGAGTACCGAAAGGACGATTTCGTGCGCGGCTTCACCGGTAGACTTTTGGCCTATGCCCTGGGACGCAGCCTGACACTCTCAGATGGTGTCCTGATTCAGGAAATTGGCACCAAGCTTGGCAACGACGGTTGCTGTTTTGAAAGCGTGGTTGAGAAGATTGTAACGAGTCGCCAGTTTCTCAATAAGCGCGGAGGTGAGCAAGTGATGGTAAATCAGAGGTGAGCATGATGAACTCGCGTAAAAGAGCGTTATCGCGCAGGACCTTTCTACGAGGCACGGGCGTGACAATGGCCTTGCCGTGGATGGATTCGCTGTCGGGATTCGGCCTTGCCTCAGCCTCGGCGGCCACGACCACCGCGCAGCCGCTACGCTTTGCAGCGCTGTTTATGGGCACGGGCATCAGCCCCGGCCGATGGTGGGCCAAAGGGTCGGGTGCCGGGATGGAACTGAGCGAGTCGCTGGCACCGCTTGAAGCGCTCAAGGGGAAGGTGAACGTCATTGACGGCCTGTTTAACAAGGCCGCGACGGGGCAAGGGATTCATCCGGCGATGACGGGCAACATGTTGTCCGGCGTGCCGATCAGCAGAGGTTCCATCATCCACGGCGGCATCACGATAGACCAGGTGCTGGCGAACCAGATCGGGCAGGAGACGCCGCAGCCGAGCATGGTGCTGGCCTGTGAGCGAGCCATGACCGGGTTCCACGAAACGAATTTTTCGAACGCTTATAGCTCGCATATTTCCTGGCAGAACAGCGATTCGCCGGTGCCCAACGAGATGTATCCTTCGCTGGCCTTCGACAGCCTGTTCGAGAACGGCGGCAGACTGCGCAACACCAGCGTGCTGGACCGCGTAAAGGACCATGCCCAAGCTCTGAGCAGCAAGATCAGTGCCACCGACAAGATTAAGCTGGACGAATATCTTGCAAGCGTCCGCGACGTGGAACGCAGCATTGAGAGGATGCGTACGGACAAGCAGAAGGCCGAAGAAATGGCACGCGACGCGGGGCGCCCGCTGTTCACGATGAAGCGTCCCCAGGACGGCCTGCCCGAGGATATCCGCGATCACATTCGCCTGATGTGCGACATTGTCGCGCTCGGGTTTCAGACTGACAAGACTCGTGTGGCCTCACTGCTTTTGGCTCGCGACCTGTCTGCGCTCTACTATCCGTTTCTTGGAGTGAGCAGGCAACATCACGGCGCATCGCACTACGACACGGAAGTGGATTATCAGAAGATAGTGCATTTCCAGGTGACCCAGTTGGCTTATCTGGCGCAGCGTCTGGACGCGATGCCGGAAGGTGAGAGCACGGTGCTGGACAACAGTTGTCTGCTGTTTCTGTCGAACATGTGGTCAGGGACGAAGCACGACAACAAGAAGGTGCCGGTGCTTACGATCGGCGGCCTGGGGGGCAAACTGAAAACCGGCAGAGCGCTCGACTATTTCGAGGCCGGCGACGACAACCGAAAGTTGTGCAGCCTGTACCTGAGCATTCTGGACCGGATGGGCGTCAATCTCAAAGAGTTTGGCGACGCCGAAATGCGGTTAGCGGGTTTCTGAGATTTGATTACAGCATCCTGGGCGTGCCCCAATGGGTACGGTACACGCGCTTCACATAGAGGTTCGCCTCGGGATCGTCGATGATGGTCTCGGTGCCCGCATCGAATCGTACATTGCGGCCAGTACGTGCGACGATATTCGCCAGGTGAGAGTGAATCGCACTCATATGGCCGATGCCGATGTCCGCATTGGGCAGTTTCCGCGAGCGAATGCAATCCAGGAAATTCTTCTGGTGTGCTTCGGGGTCTGAGTTTCCGTCTCCTGCGGGGTCGTAGTGCTGCACCAGCTTTCCCGCTTTGTCGAACAACTTGTAGCCCCAGCGTCGAGCCCAGCGGCCGATGTGGATCACTCCATCGCTTCCATAAACCGCGACGCCGTTATCCTGAGCTTCCATGCCGTAGGGGTTCCAGATGCGCATTTCCCATATGAGTGCTTTGTCGCCGTAGTCGAAGGTGACGTTCATGCTGTCGGGGGTCTGTTGGTCGTCGTCAAAAAAGATCTTACGGCCCCAACCACTGGCTGACTTCGGATAGCCTACACCGAGCGCCCAGCGTGCGATGTCCAACTGGTGTGCGCCGTCATTGCCAGCGTCTCCGGTTCCGAAATGCCAATTCCAGTGCCATTTGTAATGAAAACGGTTTTCGTTGAAAGGGATCCGGGGAGCGGGGCCGAGCCACGTTTCGTAATCGACTCCAGGCGGCACAGGGCTGTCTTCTTTGTGGCCGATGTGATCGCGGAGTTGGACGTCCCATGCCTTGGCCATCAGGACCCTGCCGATCTTGCCGCTCTTGACGAGTTCGATGGCTTGTAACGTGGAGGGGCGGCTACGGCTTTGAGTGCCTACCTGCACGATACGGTTGTTGCGGCGAGCCGCGTCGAGAATCAGCCTCCCCTCGCGGATATTGTGAGAAGGCGGTTTCTCAACGTACACGTCTTTGCCTGCGTCGCAGGCGAGGATCGCTGCAGGAGCATGCCAGTGATCGGGCGTCGCGATGGAGACGGCATTCACGGACTTGTCGTCCAGTACACGGCGCAAGTCGCCAACGATCTGCGGCCGCGGCATGTTGTACTTTTCAATGATCGCCATGGCCTTTTCGATGGAGGCCTGGTCCACATCGCACAGATGGCTGATTCTTGCTCCCGGTATGGGCCGGAAATCGCTGATCATGTTGCGGCCGCGCCCGCCGACGCCGATGATGGCAATGTTGATCTGGTCGCTGGCGGCCTTAGTCTTAACTTGCGAAGCGGCTGTGGCGGCCAATGTCGTGCCAAAGAAATATCTTCGATTCATGGGTGGACCTCTTTCTGGTTCGCTGATGCCAGATGGTGAACATGATGCAGCATCCTTTCCTGTTCAAGTAGCTGCAATTCGAGCCTCACATCATTCTATGCGCGGTCGGTTGGTAGTTGCGGTACAAGCTGTCGTGCAGGGATGTACAGGCAATGTTTTCTCAATCGAGATCCAGCGCGGCCTTCAGCCCTTCCTCAACTTCACGCAGCGACTGGGTTGATAGGGTGCCGATCCGCTTCGTCAGCTTTACCCTGTCGAGCGTGGTCACCTGATGGCAGATGGCGAAGCTTGTCTTCGGTAATCCAGCGGCCCCGCTTGAGAGTTCAATTACAGTAGGCCCGCGCTGACCCTGCGAAGTCGAAGTGGAGATGGGGATCACGATGATAGATCTCCAGCCGAGAGTCTGGTTGAAACCATCATGAGACGCAACAATCACAGGACGACGGCCAGTCTGCTCTGATCCGGATCGCGGGACAAGATCGGCCCAGTAGACCTCACCGCGCTTCATCTGGACTTTTTGCCGGTCTTAACCAGATGCTCGATACCAGCCGCTTCGAGATCAGTGTCGAGATCCAGAGGTGTACCAGCCATTTTCGCAGCGTAGGCCGCAATCGCATCTTGCCTTGCGTTGCGGGATTGCTGCCGCAACCAGTCGTCGACTGCCTCACGCGCAAGTGTAGTGGCGGGAACCTGCGTCCGTTCGGATTCCGCCCTCAGACGACTGTAGATACGCTCCGGAAGGGGCAGGTGAAAGTTTTTCATTGCGTTGCTCGTTGCTTTATTGTGGCATGAAAGAATGGCAGAGAATCATGGCACGCGGAGCGTGGCACAAATCGTGGCCATAAACGCCATGTTGCAGATCCAGAAATACTGACTGCAAGTATCTTAGGCAGCATTTTGCACGACCCGAATCAGCCGGATGAGGTCAGATCGAGACGTCAAACTGTGGAACCCGCAGGGTACCTAACGCCGGTTCGTTACCAGGCCGGGCATCTTCACACGGATGCTCCAGATTGTGCCTCCAGCACTGACGTAGAGAGTGCGCAGATCAGCTCCGCCAAAGGCTACATTGGTGACCTCATCGAGCGGCACCGGAATGAACTCCAGCAGCTTTCCCTGCGGGGACAGGACATACACGCCACCTTTGCTCTTGTCGGTTTCATACGGCGGCTGGGCCTTGTTCAGACCCGCAGCGACGAAGAGCCGCCCCTTGGCGTCCATCTCCATTCCGTCCGGGCCACGACCATCTCCCCAGTCGTAGATCTGCTTGCGGCTTTGCCCATCTACCGTCCCGTCCGCACGCAATGCGAAACGCCAGAGCTTTCGAGCGACACCTGCATTGTTGTTATTGTTATCGGCCACATAGAGGTAGCGGTCGCCTGGAGAAACGAGTAAACCGTTGGGTCGATCGACCAACTCGCGTGCCAGCACGCGCGTCACTTTGCCCGGCGCGTCGATGCGGTAGACGCCCTCGACGTTCATCTCCATGCTGTCGCGGTTGCCGTAGCGCGGATCACTGAAATAGATGCGACCCTTGATGTCCATCGTCAGGTCGTTCGGTGAGTTGAATTTTTTGCCTTCGAAAGTTTCGGCCAGCACAGTGATTGTGCCATCGGCCTCCGTTCGTGTGACGCGACGGTTGGCTGCCTCGCACACAACGAGCCGATGTTCTCGATCAAAGAAGAGCCCGTTGGCACCGCCGGAGGCCTCGCGAAAAACGTGTGTTGTGCCGCTCGCGTCGAGGCGGAAGATATGACCCTTGCCGGTGAAGTATAGGCTGCCCTTGCCGTCCCAAACGGGACCCTCGCTGCCGCCGGCTTCACTCGCCTTCTGGAGCTTGGCGCCGTCTTCGGTAATCACACCGGCCGCCGCTGTCAGGGCCATCAGAAAGAACAAGAGGAAGTACACGCCCCAATTCTAATATGGTCTGCGCTGGTCGAGGGCAAGTAGGATTCGATCTCAATTGCGGTACTGGCTGTACACAAAGTCGTGGGCTTTTCGTTCGCCGTGGCAGGCGACGCAGGCTGCTTTGCCGGCCGCATTTAGTGATGGATTAGAATCGCCGCCCTTGAATACTTCGAAACCCCAGCCACCCGTTTCGCGGAATCGTGCGGTATCTTTGGCCATCACCGCGATGCGCCTACGCGCCCCTTCTGAAGTGACGCCTCCTTCCTTATCGATCAACTCGAAGAGGTCGTCCACCAGGACAGCTCCGTCGGGGAATTTCCCAGTGCGGTAGCCCTCGAGAGCTTTGTCGTTGGCATAGAAGTGATGCAGACCGCCGTTCGATTCATAGCGTGGATGTTGCGGGCCAATAAGAGTGCTCTTGACGTGGGCCCAGCGGCGATAGCCGACAGGGTAGGAAACATTGTTGCCGTCCGCTTGCGCGAGCCCACAAAGGATGAATCCGAGGGCGCTGATGCCGAGTACAAACTTCATAGGGATCATTGAATCACATCGCCCACATATCAAGCGCCGAAGCTGCGTTTGAGGTGGTCACGATCACTTCGCCGACTTGACATCTACATTGTGAAAAGCTTCGATCCACCAGCGGCCCTCACGCTTCACGAAGACTTCCATCAATTGCGTCTTCACGATGCCATCTGGAGGCACGACCATTCCACCGGGCATCGACTTGACACCACGTACTTCGTTGTCAATATCGACGATTGCAACATCAGGCGTGACGAAGCGGATACGTCGGATGACGTGTTGCTTGGTGGTGCCTTTGTAGAACGAATTAAGGATATCGGTATTCCTTTTGGCGAAGGCAGGGGCTCCGTACATCACCATTCCAAAGAGATTTGTGAACGAGGCATCCGGAGCGAGATGCCGTGCAAAGGCCTGCCCGTCACCGGCATTCCAGGCGACAACCTGATCAGCAACGATGGCGCGGATCGGAGCTTCTAAAGCAACATCCTGCGCCAATGCTGCTCCAGCGCATACGGCCAACAGAATCATCGAAGTGATATGGAGCGAGTGAGACATGTAAGATTCCTCTTTTGTGCGTCCGGGTTCCAGTAAGTTCAGCTAGCAGCTCTCATTTGATACCTCTCAGAAGAATTCCGCAACTGAAGCGAGCCGGGCGGCTCACCGAGAGCTGAACGGGATGGGAATTCGGTTGCCCTGCCGTTTGTGCGAGGCTCGGCTTTAAGATGAAGCCAGAACACATGAGATTCCAAGGAAACACAATGCAAACACGTCAACTGGGTAAGAGCGGCCTGGTGGTTTCATCAATGGGCCTCGGGTGTATGAGTATGAGTTTTGGCTATGGTCCTCCGCTTGATCAGCGAGAGATGATTGGAGTCATCCGTGCAGCGGTGGAGCGCGGAGTCACCTTCTTTGATACAGCCGAAGTGTACGGCCCATTCATCAACGAAGAACTGGTGGGTGAAGCACTCGCATCATTCCGTGGTCGGGTAGTGATCGCAACCAAGTTTGGATTCAAGCTGGACTCGATAGTCGGCCCGAACATATCAAGGATGTTGCCGAGGCTTCGCTCAAACGGCTTCAGGTGGATTCTATCGATCTCTTCTATCAACACCGGGTGGACCCCGACGTGCCCATGGAGGATGTGGCAGGAGCAGTGAAAGATTGACCAATGAGCAGGGGAGTGAAAGTATGGTGAAAACTGAAGCGTTAGCCCGCATTTCTCACCAAGTCGATAAAGGCTGCAGCAGGGAGTAAATCCGAGGGGGGCCAGAATTTCGGAAAATCTCAAAAATCGACTTTTGTTTGTTTTCGTATATTTGCGCGCAGGGACTCCCTTTCAAGATCCCTC